>DATJNE010000134.1:0-20472 GCA_035508305.1 Acidobacteriaceae bacterium
AACTGACCCTCATGCCTGAATCTTCTTTCTCCCGCGAACGCGCGTGGTCGTTGCTGAACGAGCATACGCAGTCGGCCAGCCTCATCAAACATGCGCTCGCCGTCGAGACCTGCGTGCGCTCCTATGCCGAGCGCTGTGCCGATGCTGCCGGCCTCGCGGGCGGCGAACGCGACGCGCTCCTCGATACCTGGTCGGCCACCGCGCTTCTGCACGACTTCGACTACGAGAAGCACCCCTCCCAGGAGGAGCATCCCTTCGTCGGCATCGCCATTCTCACCGAGCAGGGCTGGCCCGAAGAGATGCGTACGGCCATCCTCGGCCATGCCGAGTACTCGGGCGTCGCGCGCGAGTCGCAGCTGGCCAAAGCCCTCTTCGCCTGCGACGAGCTGGCCGGCTTCCTCACCGCCTGCTCGCTGGTCAAGCCGACAAAGTCCATTCACGATGTCGACGTCGCCGGGGTGAAGAAGAAGATGAAAGACAAAGCCTTCGCCCGCGGCGTCAATCGCGACGACATCGTCAAAGGCGCGGCCGAGCTGGAGATTCCGCTGGAAGAACACATCGCGAACTGCATCGCCGCCATGAGCGCGAACGCGGAAGCCCTGGGCCTGCAGGGAAGCCCGCCGCAAAACAGCGGCCAGTAATCCGTTGCCAGTTGAGAGTTGTGATTCGGGGGCGGGAAGCTGGTTTCTGTGCGTAGCGCAAAGACCTCGGCAAAGCGATCCTCACTCGCAACCTCAACTCAGCGCCGCACCCTGCACCCTGTCCACTGTACCCTGTTGTCGCCATGCTCTGGCTGCAGGGGCTCATCTTCACGATCCTCGTCCCCGGTGTCGTCGGCTTCTATGTCCCGCAGACGCTGCGCCGCGGCCCTGCGCCAGGAGGCTGGTGGACGCTGGGCTGGATCCTTTTCGCCCTCGGCGCGCTGATCTATCTGCGTTGCCTCGTCGACTTCCTGCGCGCAGGCGGAACGCCCGCGATCTTCTTCACTGAACCCATCGGGCCGGTCATCGGCAGAGAGCCGCGGCAGGTCGTCCGCAGCGGGTTTTATCGCTGGTCCCGCAATCCGATGTATGCCGGCGTGCTCGCCGCCATCGCCGGCCAGGTGGTCGTCTACCGCTCCGAACGCATCGCGGTCTACCTCGTCATCGCGGCGCTCGCCTTTCATGGCGTGGTTGTTTTCCTCGAGGAGCCGCACCTGGCGCGCGTCCGCGGCCCCGCTTATGACGAATACCGCCGCCGGGTCCCGCGCTGGCTCGGGATTCCCCGCAGCGGATAGCGCGCAGGCTCTCCTTCGGCTGGAGCCGCGCAGCACGCCCGCCCGTGCCGCCGGCACCTTGCGCCCCTGCGTCTCGTCCGATACATTGTTCCCGCGTGCTGCAGCTGCAAACCCTCAACGACATCTTCTTCATCATCGCGGAGAGCCGTCGCGATCGTGCCATGCTCTGTCAGGACGCCGCCGGTGCATGGCAGCCCATTTCCTCCGCCCAGGTCTACCAGCGTGTTCGCGCTCTGGCCGCCGCGCTCACTGCCTGGGGCGTTCGCCAGGGCGATCGCGTCGCTATCCTCGCGGAGAATCGCTGGGAGTGGGCCGTCGCCGACTTCGCCTGCCTCGCTCTGGGTGTTGCCGACGTTCCCATCTACCCCAACCTCCTCGCCGAGCAAATCGTCCCGCTCCTCAACGACTCCGGCTCCCGCGTCCTCTTTGTTTCCACGCGCGCGCAGTACGAGAAGATCGCGCCGCACCGCGCCGCCACGCCGCTCGAACACATCGTCCTCATGGACGACGACGCCATTCCCGGCGCCGATGCGTTCTCCTCCCTCCTTGCAGGAGCCGACGCACGTGCGGAGCGCGATGCTGCCTTCGAGAAAGCCTCGCGCGCCGTCCGGCCCTCCGATCTTGCCACGCTCATCTACACCTCCGGCACCACGGGCGAGCCGAAAGGCGTTCTGCTGACCCACGGCAATATCGCCTGCAATGTGAACTACTCGCTCGATCAATTCGGCCTCAACGCCACGGATTCCTGCATCTCCTTTTTGCCTCTCTCGCACATCACCGCGCGCCATCTCGACTACGCCCTCTACGCGAAGGATGTGCTGGTCGCCTACTGCGGCAGCTTCGACAAGCTGCCCCAGGCGCTGCTCGCCGTCCGGCCCACGATCCTCGTCGCCGTGCCCCGCGTCTTCGAGAAGGTCCGCCAGGTCGCCGAGCAAAAAGCCTCCGAGTCCGCCATCAAGACGAAGCTCTTCGCCTGGGCTATCGCTACCGGCGCAAAGCATCGCGACGAGGTGGCCGCGGGGCGGACGCCGACGGCTCTTTCCTGGAAGATTGCCGACGCTCTCGTGTACAAGAAGCTGCGCGCCGGCTTCGGCGGGCGCGTCCGCTATTCCATCGCGGGCGGAGCGCCGCTTGGCCTCGATACCGCCCACTGGTTCGCCTCGGCCGGGGTGCGCATCCTCGAGGGCTATGGCCTCACCGAGACCTCGCCGGTCATCGCGCTCAACACACCCCAGGCCAACCGCATGGGCTCTGTTGGCCAGCCGCTGCCCAACGTCGAATGCCGCATCGCCTCCGACGGGGAGTTGCTCGTGCGCGGACCCAGCATCTTCCAGGGGTACTGGAAAAACGCCGGCGAACCCGGCGCCATCGATGCCGAAGGCTGGTTTGCCACCGGCGACATCGGGCGCATCGACGACGACGGCTTCCTCTACATCACCGACCGCAAGAAGGAGTTGCTCAAAACCTCCGGCGGCAAACTCATCGCGCCCCAGCCCATCGAAAACAAACTGAAAGCCAGCGTGCTGGTGGGCAACTGCGCTATGGTTGGCGACCGCCACAAGTTCGCTTCCGCGCTGATCCTGCCGAACTTCGCGGCTCTCGAGCCGTGGGCGAAAGAGCGCGGCATCGCCGCCGATGGCCGCGGTCAGCTGATCGGCAACGAGCAGGTCCGCACCGAATTTCAGTCCATCGTCGACAAGGTCAACGCCACTCTGGCCAACTACGAGACCATCAAGCGCTTTCGCCTCGTTCCCGACGAGTGGGCGGTCGACTCGGGCGAACTCACGCCCAGCCTCAAACTCCGCCGCCGCGTGATCGCGCAGAAGTACGCCCGCGAAATTGCGGAATTCTATGCCGACGAATCGACGTCGACTCGTTAATCACGGATCAACGATCGCGAATCAGCGGTTTCCGCGCTCCTGTTTTGCCGCTCCTCGCTAAAATCGGAGCATCGTCCAGCAGAGGATCCTCATGCCCGAAACCCCGCCCTTTCCGCTCACGCTCGATGGCGCCAGCCTCTTGCATCAGATGTTTCGCTTTGACTGGCCGGCGTGGCGGCGCGTCGATGCTCATGCTCGCCCGCGTGTCCTCGCGGAAGCCGCCGCGCTCCTCGCGCCCATGGAATCCCACTCCGCCGAAGGCCGCCCCAACCAGTCCGCCCTCTTCGCGCAAATCGGACACAAGGGCGACCTCATGCTCATCCACTTCCGCGACTCGATGGAGCAGCTCGCCGAGGTCCAGCGCAACCTCGCGCGCACCGAATTCGGCAGCTTCCTCCAGCCCACGCATTCCTACCTCTCCATCGTGGAGCTGGGCCTCTACGAGTCTTCGGTCAAAACCTACGCCGCCCTCGGCACGCAGAACATCGATCCCTTCGGCGAGGAGTGGGAAAAGCAAATCCAGGAGATGATCGAGCGCCAGTCCGCCGCCATGTCCTCGCGTCTTTTTCCGTCGATCCCGGATACGAAATATGTCTGCTTCTATCCCATGGACAAAAAACGCGGCGAGCAGGTCAACTGGTACTCCGCGCCCATGCCCGACCGCGCCCGTATGATGCACGAGCACGGCCTCATCGGCCGCCGCTTCGCCGGCGCCGTGAAGCAGATCATCTCCGGATCGATCGGCCTCGATGACTGGGAATGGGGCGTCGATCTGTTCTCCGACAACCCCGGCGTCTTCAAAAAACTCATCTACGAGATGCGCTTCGACGAAGCCAGCGCGGTCTACGGCCTCTTCGGCGCCTTCTACGTCGGCGTCCGTCTTCCCGTGGCGGAACTCGCCCACTGGCTCACCGTGGAGCATCGATGAGTTTTTCGCTACCGGCTACAGGCTACCGGCTGCCTCTGGCTTCGCCACCGGCTACCGGCTACCGGCTACCGGCCGCTCTATGAACGTTTTCCTCACCGGCGCTACAGGATTCGTCGGCGGGCACGTCGCCCGCGAAGCCGCCGCTCGCGGCGCGTCCCTGCGACTCCTCACGCGCAGGACCAGCAACCTGGCCAACCTCGAAGGCCTGCCCTCAAACGCCGAAACCGTCACCGGCGATCTGCTCGACCCCGAGCCCCTCCGCTCCGCCATCCGCGGCTGCGATGCGGTGATGCACGTCGCCGCCGACTACCGCCTCTGGGTGCGCGATCCCGACACGATGTATCGCGCCAACGTCGACGGCACCCGCGCCCTGCTCCGCATCGCCCGCGAAGAAAACGTCCCGCGCTTCGTCTACACCTCGTCGGTCGCCACCATGGGCTTCCACGCCGACGGCACCATCGTCGACGAAGCCACGCCCGTCTCCCTCGCCGGCATGATCGGCTCCTACAAGCGTTCCAAGTTCCTTGCCGAACAGGCTACGATCGAAGCCGCGCGCGCCGGCCAGTCGGTGCTGATCCTCAATCCCACCACGCCCATCGGCGCCGGCGACCTGAAGCCCACGCCCACCGGCCGCATCATCGTCGACTTCCTCAACAGGAAATTTCCGGCCTACATGGACACGGGTCTCAACCTCGTCGACGTCGCCGAAGTCGCGCGCACCCACGCCGATGGCCTCGACCCCGGCTGCGGCCGCCCCGGCGAACGCTACATCCTCGGCGGCGAAAACCTCACCCTCAAGCAGATCCTCGACAAGATGTCGGCCATCACCGGCCTGCCCTCGCCCACGATGAAGGTCCCGCACTCGGCGGCGATGGCCTTCGCCTTTTTCGATGAGAACTTCACCGGCCGCCTTCGCGGAAAGGAACCGCGCGCCACGGTGGAGGCTGTTCGCATGGGCAAAAAGAAGATGTTCGCTTCATCGGCGAAAGCGGCGCGGGAACTCGGCTTCCGCATTGTCCCGGTCTACGAAGCATTGCGCTCGGCCATCGCCTGGTTCCGGGAGCACGGTTACGCGCCGGAGGCTTGATTTTCGGACGCTCAGTGGCACCCCAGCGCAAACCCCAGCGCCTTGCAAATCTCATCCATGCGCAGCGGACTCAGTTGCGCTACACGCCGTCCCAACCCGCTTCGCCGAATCGTCACAATGTTGTCCAGGTTCGCCGCACAGGGGCCTTTCATGCCGTCGTCCTCATGCAGAACGACCTCTGACGGAACCCCACGAATCGTCGAAGTGACAGGCACAACGGTCACGGCCGCCAGGTACTCGATGGCAAAGTCTCTCGTCAGAACAACGACTGGCCTGGTCTTATCGGGAGGGAAAAATCGGCACAGCCGGACATCTCCACGAACTATTCTGCTGGCCATACGGCCTTCCCTTCCCACAACCGGACCTCGTCCAGACTCTGCGGCTGCCTCCGGTAGCCTTCCCGATCCCGCTCTTCCTTTGCCCGCAAGTCCAGCCTTCGCAAATGCTCACGCAGCGCATCGCGCATGAGTGCAGATCGGTTGCGCTTTGTTCGCCGCGCAGCTCGATCCGCCGCCTGCAACAGCTTTTTGTCGAGGACAACCTGGATTGTCTCCATATGTGGATTCCACCCCACAGTATACTCCACACCGCCCCGTTCCCGTTCTTGCCGGTCGACCCCTCCTGCGACCGGCTATGGCTTCCCCTGCCCTCTGTGCTACACAATCGACTGACCCGAGTTACCCTGCGGACGTTCGCAGTCCGCACTCCGGAGCCCACCCGTGCCTAAACGCATCTTCTTCCTCGCCGCTGTCCTTCTCCCCATCACCGCGCTCGCTCAAACCACCCCCATCTCACCCTCCGCCCGTGCCGGCATCGACGCCGGCAATCAGGCGTGGGTCGATGGCGTGATCGCCGGCGACGTCGCCCGCATCATCGCCACCTACGCCGAAAATTCCGTCGACTGCGGCCCCACCGGCCACTGCATCGAGGGCCGCGCTGCCATCGAGCAGCACATGAAGACAGAAATGGCGAAGCTCGGCCGCGCCACGTCCGCCAACGTGCGTTCATGGGGATCGACCCAGAGCGGCGACTTCGTCTACGAATGGGGCCAGGCCCAGGCCACTTTCCCCGGCGGCAACAAAGTCGTCGACAAGTACCTCACCGTATGGCAACGCCTGCCCGACGGCTCGTGGAAGATTTTCCGCAACCTCGTCATCCCGGCGAAATAGAGATCGAATCCCAGCCAATGCCGGCTGCCGGCACTCCGCTCCCTGCTGCCGGCGCCCGGCTTCTCTCCCAGGGTTTACGCTGGTACTGAGCTCTTCACCGCGAGTTTCCCATGAATCGCATTGCCCTCATCGCCGCGCTTCCTTCCGAGCTTCGTCCGCTCACGCACGACTGGACCCACCACGACAAGATCGCCACCGGGCGCGTGGGTAATCTTGACGCTGTCGCCGTGGCCGCCGGCATTGGCGAGCAAGCCGTCCTTCGCGCCTGCGAGCATCTGGTGGCCAACGCCCCCATCGATACCCTCGTCTCCCTCGGCTACGCCGGCTCGCTCTCCTGCGGGCTTCGGGTTCCCGACGCCGTTTCCGTTCGCGAGGTCATCGACGCCCGCACCGGCGAGACGTTCCCCGTCACCGAGCCCTCGCAGCCTTCCACCAACGGCCTCAAGCCGCAGCGCCTGGTCACGGTGGATCACGTGGCCAACCCCGAGGAGAAACGCCGCCTCGCTGAAACCCATCAGGCCACGCTCGTCGACATGGAGGCGGGCACCATTGCGCGCTTCGCCCGCGACCACAACCTCGGGTTCCTCTGCTTCAAAGCCGTCACCGACGGCCCCAACGACGAGCTCCCCGATTTCAACCGCTTCACCACCCCCGACGGCCGCCTCCGCACCGCTGCTTTCGTCACCTACGCCCTCTTCCATCCCCGCTACTGGCGCATCCTCGGCGAGCTGGAAAAGAACAGCCACGCCGCCGCCCGCGAACTTGCCAGGTGCATCGTTACGAATTTCGCTTCCCCGTCTCAGC
This sequence comes from Acidobacteriaceae bacterium, assembly GCA_035508305.1. Lineage (GTDB taxonomy): Bacteria > Acidobacteriota > Terriglobia > Terriglobales > Acidobacteriaceae > Palsa-343. The sequence continues at coordinate 7,145 of DATJNE010000134.1, forward strand.
CTGCTTCGGTAAGCTGATCCTTTAGAGTCTCCCATGGCAACCGCAACGACCAACGATCTGCGGGAACGGACCCCCGCACCCATCCCCACCACCATGCGTGCCGCGGTCTACCGCGGCGTGAACGACGTGCGCGTTGAGACGGTGCCCGTGCCCGCGATCGGTTCCGGCGAGGTCCTCATCCGCGTCCACTCCTGCGGCGTCTGCGGCACCGACCTGAAAAAGATCCACACCGGCTCGCACTCCGCGCCCCGCATCTTCGGCCATGAGATCTCCGGCGTCATCGCCGCAGCGGATGCGGGTGTCGATGGCTTCCAGGTCGGCGATCGCGTGATGGTCTTCCATCACACGCCCTGCGGCCACTGCTACTACTGCCGCCACAGGACGCCCTCCCAGTGCACCGACTACAAACGGGTCGGTGTGACCGCCGGTTTCGAGCCGTCCGGCGGCGGCTTTGCCGAATTCGTGCGCGTGATGCCCTGGATCGTCGGCCGCGGCCTCATCCGGATTCCCGATGCCGTCTCCTTCGAACAGGCCGCCTTCGTCGAGCCGCTCAACACCACGTACAAAGCCATCCGTAACCTGGCCCTCGAGCCCGACGAAACCGTGCTCGTCATCGGCCAGGGGCCGATCGGCATCATGCTCGCGGCGCTGGCGGCCCGCACCGGCGCCAAAGTTCTCACCTCCGACCTCTATGCGGAGCGCCATCGCATCGCCGCCCAGTACGGCCTCCACCACCCCATCGACGCCGGCCAGGAAGATGTCGTGGCCGTCGCGCACCGCGAGAGCGAAGGTCGCGGAGCCGACGCTGTCATCCTCGCCGTGGGGGGGAACGCTCTTATCAAAACCGCAATGGATGCCGCCCGCCCCGGCGGCCGCGTCCTGCTCTTCGCCGCGACCCAGCACTGCGAGGCCAACTTCGATCCCGCCGTGGTGTGCATGGACGAAAAGACCCTGATGGGCTCCTACAGCTCCTCGTTCGACCTGCAGCCCGAGGTCGAGGAGATCGTTTTCGGCGGCTACCGCACCGGTTTCGATCTGACCCGCCTTATCTCCCACCGCTTTTCCCTGGAAGACGCCGTCGAGGGCATCCGTGTCGCTTCCAATCCCTCCGCCGCCTCCATGAAGGTGTTCATTCAACCGTAAACCCCCTGGTTTTGAGACAATAGGGGGATGGCAGCGCAAATGACAGCCGCCGTCCTCCACGGCCGTGAGGATCTGCGTATCGAACAGGTCCCCATGCCGAAGGCGGGAGCGGGCGAGATTGTAGTTCGCGTTCACGCCGCGCTCACCTGCGGCACCGATCTCAAGGTCTATCGCCGCGGTTATCACGCGCGCATGCTCAAGCCCCCCATCCCCTTCGGCCACGAGCTGGCCGGAACCGTGCATCAGGTCGGCCGCGGCGTTGCCGCCTTCCGTGCCGGCGATCGAGTCGTCGCCCTTAATTCCGCCCCCTGCGGCGACTGCTACTACTGCCGCCATCAGCAGGAAAACCTCTGCGACCGGCTCATCTTCAACAACGGCGCCTACGCGGAATACCTCCTCATCCCTGCACGGATTGTCGCGAAAAACACGCTGCGCATCCCTGCGGGCATCTCCTTCGAGCACGCCGCGCTCACCGAGGCTCTGGCCTGTGTGGTGCACGGTCTGGACGAGTGCCAGCCGCAGTCCGGCGACACCGTGGCCATCATCGGAGCCGGCCCCATCGGGCTCATGTTCATGCATCTGGCCGAGCTAAGCGGCCTCCACGTCATTGCCGTCGTCAAGCGCGACGAGCAGGTTGCCGCCGCCAAACGCTTTGGCGCCTCGGAAGTAATTCAGATCAACCCCGACATCGATCCCGTTGCCGCGGTTCGCGCCCTGACCCCGCAGCGCCGCGGGGTCGACGTCGCCATTGAAGCCGTCGCCAAGCCCCTCGCCTGGCAGTGGGCCGCCGATATGGTCCGCAAGGGCGGCACGGTCAACTTCTTCGGCGGATGCGCCGCGGGCACCAAAGTCGAGCTGGATACGAATCGCCTGCACTACAACAACATCACGCTGCGTTCGAGCTTCCACCACACTCCGGCGGCCGCGCGCAAGGCCTTCGATCTGATCGTCAGCGGGCAGTTCCGCTCCAGCGACACCATCACCAGCCGCGCCCCGCTCTCGGAGCTGAACCGCGTCTTCCGCCGTCTGATGAACCGCGCCGGCGACATCAAGACGGCCATCATCCCCTAGAAAGCTGCCGTTTCCGATGCCGGTCGATGTCGCACACCACGAGTTGATCGAAAAGGGCTGGGCTGCGCTCCCGCCCACGTACCGCATTCCCGACAAGGCGCCGACCCTTGAGGAAGCCCGCGCCTGGTGCCGCCGTCTCGCCGAGACGCACTACGAGAACTTCCACGTCGCCTCGTGGTTTCTCCCCCGGCGCCTGCGCCCGCATTTCCACGCCATCTACGCCTACTGCCGCGTCTCTGACGATCTCGGCGACGAAGTGGGCGACCCCGACGCCGCGCTCGCGCTCCTCGCCCTCTGGGGACACGAACTGGACGCATGCTACGAGGGCGTGGCCCGCCATCCTGTCTTCGTCGCCCTCGCCGAAACCATCCGCGCCTGCGATATCCCCAAAGAGCCGTTCGCGGACCTGCTCGTGGCGTTTCGCCAGGACCAGACCGTCACCCGTTTCGCGACCATGCCCGATCTGCTCCGCTACTGCCGCTATTCCGCCAACCCGGTCGGACGCATCGTGCTCTACGCCTGCGGCTATCGCGACTCCGGGCGTTTCGCTCTCTCCGATCAGACCTGCTCGGCTCTGCAACTCGCCAATTTCTGGCAGGATGTCCGCGTCGACTACGCGAAAAACCGCATCTACCTTCCTCTCGAGGATATGAACCGCTTTGGCGCCACCGAGGCCATGATCGCTGAAGGCCGTTTCACCCCTGAGTTCCGCACTTTGATGCGCCATGAGGTCTCCTGCGCGCGCAACATGTTTCTCAGCGGCCTGCCCCTCATCGGCCTCGTCGATTCCGAGCTCTCCGTCGATCTCGACCTCTTCTCCCGCGGAGGCCTTGAGATCCTTCGCGCCATCGAGCGCCAGGGCCACGACGTCCTCGCCGCCCGCCCCACTATTTCCAAAAGCCGCAAGGCGGCCCTTCTGCTCCGCGCTTTGACGCGCAAACTCACCACGCGGAGAGCCGCTTGACGCCGGGCCGTCGCCTTGCTGATCTCAAACTCGACGCGGCTTACGGAAAATGCACCGAGATCGCCCGCCGCCAGGCGAAGAATTTCTACTACGCTTTCCTCGCCCTTCCCAGGCCCAAACGGGACGCCATCTGCGCCGTATACGCCTTCATGCGCCACGCCGACGATATCTCCGACGACGAGTCCCGCTCCCGCGACGAGCGCCGCGCCGATCTTGCCGCCTTCCTGGATGGCTGGCACAGTGCCGCCGCCGGCGACCCAACCGATAATCCCGTCTTTCTGGCGCTCGCCGACACACAAACCCGTTTCAACATCCCTCTCGATCTGCTCGATCAGCTCGTCCAGGGCACGGCCATGGACCTCAATCCGCTCCCAGGCGGTCCTTCTGCCGGCAGCGAAGCCGCCGACCCTCGCCCGTACAACAACTACGTCACCTTCGCCACCTTCGACGATCTCCGCCGCTACTGCTACTACGTCGCCTCGGTCGTGGGTCTGGTCTGCATTCGCATCTTCGGCTACACCGATGCCCGCGCCGAATCTCTGGCCGAGGACACCGGGGTCGCCTTCCAGCTCACCAACATCCTGCGCGACGTCCGCGAAGACGCTGAGCGCGGCCGCATCTACCTTCCCCTCGACGATCTCGACCGCTACAGTGTCCGCATCGAGACCCTGGCCGCTCTCCGCGACGGATCGCACATGACCCTGAACCAGCGCGAGCTCCTCGAGTCCATCGCCAATCGTGCCGAGGACTATTACAAATCCGGCCTCGCCCTGCTGCCCCTGATCGACGCCGACGCGCGTCCCGCTCTCCGGGTCCTCGTCGCCATCTACCACTGCCTGCTGCGCCGCATCGAACGCCGCGGTTTCGACGTCTTCTCCGAGCGCGTGCGCGTCCCCCTCGCCACGCGTCTCGCCATCCTCTTCCGCGGGCTGCTGCAGGTCCTGCGCGATCGCCTCTTCGGACGGCCGGAAGTTCATGCCTGATCCGCAAGTCAGAACCGTCACCATCGTCGGTGGAGGACTCGCCGGGATTGCTGCCGCCTGCGCCCTGGCGGACTCCGGTTATCGCGTGCATCTTCTTGAACGCCGCCCCTATCTGGGCGGCCGCGCTTCCTCGTACGAACACCCCGGCACCGGCGAAGTCATCGACAACTGCCAGCACGTCCTCATCGGCCGCTGCACTTCGCTCATCGACCTCTACCGCCGCCTCGGCGTCCTCGATTCCATCCGCTGGTACGACCGCTTCACTTTCCTCACGCCCGGCGGCCTGGGGGCCAAACCCACGGCCAGTGTGATTCAGCCCGGCGCTCTTCCCGCGCCGTTCCACTCCACCTTTGCCTTTCTCCGCGCCCCCGCTTTCTCGCTGCGGGACAAGCTCGCCATCGCGCGCGGCCTCACCGCGTTCATGCCCGGGCTTCCGCCCGACACCGCCGAGAACTTCCTTTCCTGGCTCCGGCGCCACGGCCAAACTCCGCGCGCTATCGACCGCTTCTGGAAGCCCGTTCTCGTCTCGGCTCTCAATGAAGACCTCGACCGCATCTCCGTCCACTACGCCGCCAAAGTCTTTCGCGAATCCTTCCTGCTGTCGCCGCAATCGGGCCGCATGGGCATCCCGTCGATCCCCCTGAGCGAACTCTACGGTCACGCCATCGGCTACCTCCAGGCCCGCGGCGGCGACGTTTCCCTGCGCGCCAGCGTCGACGCCGTCACACCGGCGCAAACCGGCTGGCAGATCACCGCCGCCGGCCAGGCGTTCGTCTCCGATGCCGTCATCCTCGCGTTGTCCTTCGAGGCCATAGGCGATCTGCTTACGGCGCTCCCCGACGCGCCCGGAAAACAGGACCTCGCCGCGCGCCTCGCCCGATTCGAGCACTCCCCGATCACCGGCATCCATCTGTGGTTCGATCGCGCGGTGACGGATCTCGACCACGCCGTCCTGCTCGACACCACCATCCAGTGGATGTTCAACAAGTCGCGCCTCCAGCCCACGCATCGCGGCGGCGAAGGTTCCTACCTCGAACTGGTCGTCAGTGCTTCGCGCTCGCTGGTGCCGATGCAGCGCCAGCCCATCGTCGATCTCGCCCTGAGCGAGCTGGTGCGGTTCTTCCCCGCCGTCGCCCGGGCGGCGCTCGTCAAAGCCGCCGTGATCAAGGAGGTTCGCGCCACCTACTCCATCCGGCCGCTGCTCGATCCAATCCGCCCCACCGCCGTGAGTCCATGGCCCGGAATCTTCCTCGCCGGGGACTGGACGGCCACCGGCTGGCCGGCCACCATGGAGGGCGCCGTCCGTAGCGGTTACCTTTCCGCCTCGGAAGTCACCGCTGCCCTCGGTGACCGCCAGGGCTTCGTCGCCCCCGAACTGCCCCCCGGGGGCCTGATGCGTTTATTCGCCCACAAATCATGATAGCGTGCCTGTTTTTAGTAAGATAAGACCTCAAAACGCCCGCCGAAGGCGGTACCGACAACCCACCCAATTTGGCAACTCGTCCCAAATGTGGAAAATCCCCCGTCAATCTCTGGTTACATACCTAAAAGGTGATTTTCATCTCCCGGAATGTTTGCCAACATGGCTGGCACACTTCCCCCGATGAAGGAAACCTGAACGGGAGTTCAGGGTTTCTAAGGAATGGGAGCTGAAATGCGGTTCCTCAATATGCATGAACTGATTGCACATCTGTCGCAATTGAGCAGTTACCTGCCGGCCATTCTCATCACCGTCGGCGTCGCCGCGCTCATCAGCTGCGCTGTCGGCTGCCACTGCTCGCCCTGCGAGGAGAAGGACGAGCTGTTCCACCGCGAAGTCTACTGAGCCGCCGGCGGCGGAAGGGCGCACGAGCCCTCTCGCAGCTGCTCTCCGGACACCTCCCGTCTTTTCGCGGGCCTCCAGGGTGCAGAGTGATCCTGCATGGGATTTCCCCTGAGCCACGAATCTTCAGGGACGATTAAACCAGCGCCGCGGCGATCTCCGAGCCATTCGGCGACCCCAGCCCGGTGCATGGATCCCACCCGGGTCCCGCTTTGTACGCTCCGTTGTTGCCCTGGGTGATGTCGTGAAAATCCGCTTCATCCCCATACAGGTTTGGATTCACGAAACCGACTGAGGTGCCTTTCTTTTGGTTGATGAGCGCCACCAGGGCCGCCCACAGGGGAGCGACGGCGCTCGTCCCGCCCACCACCTCGGCCTGCCCGTCCACCAGGATGTTGTAGCCGCTCTCCGGCGCCGCATCGCCCGCCACATCCGGAACCCCCCGCATGGTGCCGGAAAACCCCTGCACGCCCGTCTGCCACGTCGGCGCCGCGAAGCTCGCGCTGTACCCGCCGCCGCTGGCGCCTCCCTGGCTGCCGTCGTTCCACACCGTTTCCGACGCGATCGTCGTCCCCGACGCGATCAGTTCGGTCCCGCCACAGGCCAGCACATGCGGGCTCGACGCAGGAAAATCGACGTGATTCCCGCCGCCGCTCACCCCGTCCGACGATCCGTTGTCGCCCGATGCCACTGTGATGGTCACACCCAGCGCCGCCGCGCTCTGGCAGGCATTGTCCAGTGCCGTGATCGACGATTGCGCCCAGCTCGATTCCGGCCCGCCCCAGCTGATGGAAATCACCGAGGGCGTGTTCGCCGTGTCGTGCACCGCCGTCGTGATCGCGTCGATGAATCCCTGATCCGTGTTCGGCGTGAAATACACGGCGATCTTCGCGCCCGGCGCAATCGACCCTGCCACCTGAATATCCAGCGCCACTTCGCCATCGACATCCGGATCGCCGGGCGAGTTCGTCCCGCCATCCACCGAAACGGCGACGACCGTCGGCGCCGTGATCCCCAGCCCGCCAAAGTACGTCGTGATGTCGCTCGTGTTGTACCCGCCGCCCAGCTCGATAATGCCGATCGTCTCGCCCGCGCCGTTCACGCCCGTCGGATAGTCGTACAGCGCCGCCACCTGTGGCGGATTGAAGGCCGCCGGCTGCGCCGACGACGCCGCCCGCGCCTTCCCGCTCTTCTTCAGATTCTTCAGGTAGCGAAAGTGCGGCTTTGCGATCGGCCGCGCGTCGAGCCCCAGAACCGCCTCCACCAGCGGCGCATGCGCCTCCGGCAGCGATACCTGCCCGGTGAACGTGTGGTAGCGTTTTTTGGTCTTCGCCTGCCGGTAGTCGTGCAGCTCGACGCCGAAAGCCTGCTCGATGGCCTGCGCCGGCCCGCGCAGCACCAGCGTCCGCCGCGACAGACTCGACGCCGCTTCATCCACCGTCAGTCCATGATTGTGGGCAAAGGTCCGCAGCGCCTCAAAACTCGCCGGATCGGCCGCATATTGCGCGTCGAATTCCGCGCGCGACACTCTGCGCCCGCCCAGCGCGCGCAGGTCCAGGGGGTTCTTTCTTGTCACGATGACCGAAACGGTTACGACCTGCTTCGGATCGGTCCGTCCTATCTCGGTTGCGTTGGTGGGAACGGCTCGTTCCGAGCGGGGAAGGACGACACGCTTCTGAGCGGGGGAACTCATGGCTGACCTCCACGGGATGTGCCGTCATCCTACCGCAAACCGTCCAACCCCGCATGAACGCGCGCAACCCGTAACCCTGGCCTCACCCCTGCCCGGTTTCCTGCTCTGCTGCCCGCACTCTGTCCCCCTGCGCCGGCGGCGCGGACATCACCAGAAAGCGCACGTCGCCGCTCGATTCATTGCGCGCCTGGTGCTTCTCTCCCGGCGCGATCTCCAGGCCCTGCCGCTCTCCCAGCGCGTGCAGACGCCCCTCGATCTCCATCGTCAGTTCGCCCTCCAGCACGTAGAAAAACTGCCGCGCCTTCGTGTGAAAATGCCGCTGCTCCTTCGCCCCCGGCGGCATCCGCTCCTCGATCGCGCTCAGCCCCTCGCTCCGCGCCAGATGCCACCCGTCGCACACCTCGCCCCAGGTGTAATGCTCTGCCGTCTCCGTGCTGACCGGATGATTCATCGACACTCCCACCCTCCGCTCGCCTTCCGCTCGCCCCCGGCTACCGGCTCGTTACAGCGGAATATTCCCATGCTTTTTCGGCGGCAACTTTTCGCGTTTGCCGTCCAGCATCTCCAGCGCCGAGCACAACCGGCCCCGCGTTTCGTGCGGCAGAATTACCGCGTCCACGTAACCGCGCTCCGCCGCGACATAGGGATTGGCAAACTGCTCCCGGAATTCGTGGACCCGTGTCGCTTTCGCGGCCGCCAGCACTTCCGCCCTGCGCTCTTCGGTCAGCGGACCCTCGCTCTTTTCCGCCAGCCTGAGCGTATGGGCCAGCTCGCGCCCGTACACGATGTTCACCGCACCCTCCGGCCCCATGACGGCGATCTCCGCTGTCGGCCACGCCAGATTCACGTCCGTCCGCAGATGCTTCGAGCTCATCACGCAATAGGCGCCGCCGTAAGCCTTGCGTGTGATCACCAGCATCTTCGGCACCGTCGCCTCGGCAAAGGCAAACAGCAGCTTCGCTCCGTTGCGGATGATTCCCCCGTACTCCTGCTGCGTTCCCGGCAGGAACCCCGGCACATCCTCCAGGGTGATCAGTGGGATGTTGAACGCGTCGCAGAAGCGCACGAACCGCGCGCCCTTCAGGCTCGCATTGATGTCCAGCACGCCGGCCAGCACCGCCGGCTGATTCGCCACAATCCCCACTGGCCGCCCGCCCATCCGCGCAAATCCCACCACAAGATTCGTGGCGAAGTGCTCGTGGACCTCGAAGAAGTAGCCGTCATCCACGATGTGGGTGATGGCCCGCTTGATGTCGTAGGGCCTGGCCGAATCCACCGGCACCAGCGTGTCGAGCTCGCGATCCGCGCGGTCCACGGGGTCCGTACACGGCCGCCGCGGCGGATCGTCCAGGTTATTCGACGGCAGAAAGCTCAGCAGCTCACGCACCATGGTCAGGCATTCGGCGTCGTCGTGGGCCTCAAAGTGCGCCACGCCGGAAATCTCATTGTGCGTCGCCGCTCCGCCCAGCGCCTCCTTCGTCACCTCTTCGTGGGTCACCGTTTTGATCACATCCGGCCCGGTGACGAACATGTACGAGGTCTTGTCCACCATGAGGATGAAGTCGGTGATCGCCGGCGAATACACAGCGCCGCCTGCACAGGGTCCCAGGATCGCCGAAATCTGGGGGATCACGCCGCTGGCCAGCGTGTTGCGCAGAAAAATATCCGCGTACCCGGCCAGCGACACCACGCCCTCCTGGATGCGCGCCCCGCCGGAATCGTTCAGCCCGATCACCGGCGCGCCCACCTTCATCGCCATCTCCATGAGCTTGACGATCTTCGCCGCGTTCGCCTCCGACAGCGATCCGCCGAACACCGTAAAGTCCTGCGCGAACACAAACACTGTGCGCCCGTCGATCTTCCCGTATCCGGTGACAATCCCGTCGCCGGGATAGCGCTTCTCCGCCATCCCAAAGTCCGTAGCGCGATGCGTCACCAGGCGGTCCGTCTCGACAAACGTCGCATCGTCCAGCAGCAGATCGATCCGCTCCCGCGCGCCCAGCTTGCCTTCGCTGTGCTGTTTTTTGCGCCGCTCTTCGCCGCCGCCTTCTTCGGCCAGGCGATTGCGCCGTTCCAGCTCTTCCACCAGATCGTTGTTCATCGCCTCGGATTATAGCGGCCCGTCCGCATGCCCTTTTGTGCCCGCCCTCACGCGGTTGCGCGCCTTCCGCCGGTAGGTCGTCGCCACGCGATAGTCCTTCTTCGGCCCGCGCACCACGTGCTCTACCTGCAGTTGCTCGCCGCGGACCACAAAGGCCGACTCGTACACATCCTCTGCACACACGTAACGCGCCCGCGCTTCGAGCGCTCCATCCCTGCGCGCGCGAAACTCCAGGCGCTCAAACAACTCCCCCGTCTCGCAGAAGCGCACTTCGATGCCGTTGGCCGGCCGCGGCAGGCGGCGATGCAGATAACACTGCTTCGCCCGCAGCTTTCCGCCCCGCGCCAGCGTCACCAGCGCCGTTTCCTCATAGCGCGCCGCATCGTCGCCCGCCGGAGCAATTCGCGCTTCTCCGCGCACGCTCGCGTAACCGGGAACCTCCCGGACAAACGCCCACTCTCCCTGCAACCACTCAAAGACACTCCCAGCAGCGTCCACGTTCACAGCGCACAAGCTCCCTGCCTCTACCTTAGTCTTTCTCGGCCCATGGCTTCCCTTGCCTGCCACCGGCTCCGGGCGACGGGGCGGCCGTCTTCCTGTCTTACCGTTCAAATAAATCTTCACCAGCCCTGCCGGAGCTGCTCTGCGGAGTCAAAAGTCTGCCAAAATTCTTCACAAAAACCTATGGAGGCTGGAATCCCATGCATCGATCCCTGGTCCCCACCGCCGCTTTGCTGCTCGCTCTGCCTTTGCTCCTGAGCCCCGTTCCCGCGCGTGCGCAACTGAGTGTCGTTCCCAAAATCGGCTCGCCCGTTCCTGCCCGGATCCTCGGCGCCGACAGAAAAGATAAACGCTGCCGCACCGGCGACACCCACGAAGATCCCTGCACGGAAGTCTCCATCGCCGACATCCGCTACACCATCGCCTGGGACGCCACCACCAAAGACATCACCTGGCTGTTCACGGACGACCGCCACATCGTCACCGACAACGGTCTCGCCGTCGGCAACTCCATCCGCATCATGCAGGACTCCGGCCAGGCCGATCCCACCGTCGCCTACATGAAGTGGATCATCGATCCCAGATGGAAGGACACTGACGCGAAGCTCGGCTCCGCCACCTGGTACGCCGCTCTGCACAAGGACTACGACCGCCACTTCGGCGACATCGTCGGCTTCGTCCAGAGCAGCTACATTCCCGTACGCCCGTAGCGCCTCACCCACCCTCGGGCGCGTGACCGCTGCCACGGGCGCGCGCCCGTTCTTCCCTTCCCGCCTCTTTCTTCCAGCCTCCCGCTCCCTGGTATCGGCTGTCTTACCATGGTCGAAGCATGTCCGACGCCGCCGTCCAGAAGAAGATCGACTCCCTCCGCGAGAAGATCCGCCATCACGAGCACCTCTACTACGTGCTCGACCAGCCTGCCATTTCCGACGCCGAGTTCGACGACCTCATGCGCGAACTCCAGCGCCTGGAAAAGGACCACCCCGGCCTCATCACCGCCGACTCCCCCACCCAGCGCGTCGGAGGCAAGCCCAAAGAGGGCTTCGCCAAGGTCGCACACTCCCGCCCCATGCTCTCCATTGACAACGTCACCAGCGAGGAAGAGCTGCGCGACTGGGATCGCCGCGTTCGCTCGCTCGCCGGCGAGAAGGCGGACATCGGCTATGTTTGCGAATACAAAATGGACGGCCTTTCGATGGCCCTGCAGTACCACGCGGCTCCGGATGGCTCCTCTCATCTGGCCCGCGGCCTCACGCGCGGCAACGGCACGATTGGCGAAGATGTCACCACCAACGTCCGCACCATCCGCTCCGTCCCGCTCTCCATTCCCGCCGCTGTCCTGAAAAAAGCCCGCGTCCCCGCCACCTTCGAAGTCCGCGGCGAAATCGTCATGCCGTTGGCCGCCTTCCTCAAAGCCAATGAAGAGCGCGTGGCCCAGGGGCTCGAGCCCGCCGCCAATCCTCGCAACTACGCCGCCGGCACCATTCGCACCCTCGAGCCCAACATCGTCGCCCAGCGTCGCCTCGATTTCTACGCTTACTTTCTCCTTACCGAAACCGGCGAAGACCTCCTCGCCGAGCAGTCTGAAGCCCTCGACGCCCTCACCGCCCTTGGCTTCCGCGTGAACCCGCATCGCGAAGCCCTGGCCTCCATCGACAAGGTCCTCGCCTTCGTCGAGAAAGCTGAGGTCAATCGTGCCGATCTCGGTTACGAAATCGACGGCGTCGTCATCAAGGTCAATTCCGCACTGGTCCAGCGCCGCCTCGGCTATACCGGCCGCGCTCCGCGCTGGGCCGTCGCCTTCAAATTCACGGCCCGCGGCGGCATCACCCAGGTCGAAGACATCAGGGTTCAGGTCGGCCGTACCGGCAAGCTGACGCCCGTCGCCGTCCTGACTCCGGTCTCCATCGGCGGCACCACCGTTTCCCGCGCCACCCTCCATAACGCCGACCAGATCGAGAGCCTCGGCCTGCTCATCGGCGACTACGTCAAAGTCGCGCGCGGCGGCGATGTCATCCCCAAAGTCGTTGAAGTCGTCGAAGACAGGGAGCATCCGCGCGGCCACAAACACTTCCATTTCCCCCAACACTGCCCCGTCTGCAACAGCGAGATTCACCGCACCGAAGGCGAGGCCGACTACCGCTGCGTCAATATCGACTGCCCCGCGCGCCTCGCCGGTAGCCTCCTCCACTTCGCTTCGCGCGGCGTGATGAACATCGAGGGTCTCGGCGACGCCGTGGTCCTGGGCCTCCTCGAACACAAACTCGTCGCCAGCATCGCCGACTTGTATGCGCTTTCAGACAAAGAACTCGCCCAACTCGAGCACGAGGTCGTTACCAAAGACAAAAAGACCGGCGAAGAGAAGACCCGCACCCAGGCCCTCCTCGGCCCGAAAGAGCGCACCGACCTCCTCGCCGAAATCGAAGCCTCGAAGAAAGCCCCGCTCGATCGCGTCCTCTTCGGCCTCGGCATCCGCTTCGTCGGAGCCCGCACCGCGCAGCTCCTCGCCGAGGAATTCGGCTCCATGGAAGCGCTCATGGCTGCTTCCGCCGAAGAACTGGAGCGCGTGAACGAAGTGGGGCCGCGCGTTTCGGAGGCCATCCGCGAGTTCTTCGGCGAGTCGCGCAACCGCACTCTGGTCCACAAGCTCGAAAAAGCCGGCCTGACCATGACCGCCGAAAAGCGGAAGAAGACCTCCCAGCTCGAGGGCCTCACCTTCGTGCTCACCGGCACACTGCCCACCTTGTCGCGCGAAGCAGCGAAGGCCAGGATCGAATCCGCCGGCGGCCGCGTCTCCGGCTCCGTCAGTAAGAAGACGAACTACGTCGTCGCCGGCGAAGAAGCGGGCTCCAAACTCGATAAAGCGAAAGAGCTGGGCGTGAAGGTCATCGACGAAGCGGAGCTGGAGACGCTGCTGAGCTGATCAGAATCGAGCAGGCCACCGTCGTGCGCCGCGCAGAACGCGCAGAATGAGAACCTCCTCGCGAAGCACCCGATAAACAGCAATGAAAGGAGTCTGGCTGATCACCAGTTCACGCGTGCCGCGCACC
>DATJNE010000135.1:0-8388 GCA_035508305.1 Acidobacteriaceae bacterium
GCCACCGCCTCCGACCCCGCCGCCAGCAGCGTGTCCCAGTGGATCGTCTCCGCGCGAATGAAATGCTTCTCCAGGTCCGTATGGATCGCACCCGCCGCCTCCTGGGCGCGCGAGTTCGCCGGCACCGTCCACGCGCGGCATTCGTCTTCGCCCACGGTGAAGAAGCTGATCAGCCCCAGCAATGCATAGCTGCGGCGGATGAGCCGCACCAGCCCGCTCTCCCGCAGTCCATACGACGCCAGGAATTCCGTCGCCTCCTCATCGTCCATCTCCGCCAGCTCCGCCTCCACCTTGCCGCAGAAGGCCGTCACCCCCGCATTCGGACGCGATGCAATCTCCGTCAGCCCGTACTTCGCCGCCGCTGCTTCCAGATCCGTTCCCAGCGTCGTGCTCTCCGGCACGTTCACCGCATAGAGCACCGGCTTCTGGGAAAGGAACATGAAGCCGCGGATCAGTTTCTTTTCCTCCGGCGTCATCTCCAGCTCGCGCAGCGGCGTCTCCGCCTCCAGCGCCGCCTTCGAGCGCAGCAGCAGCGCGTTCTCCTTCTCCAGATCCGCCGTCTTCATCTTTTTCAGATCTTTTTCGAGGCGCTCCAGGCGCTTCTCCACCTGCGTCAGATCGCTGAGCATCAGGTCGAACTCCACACTCTTCGCATCGCGCAGCGGATCGATCGCGCCCGCATGGGGAATCGACTCGTCTTCAAACGCGCGCAGCACATGGATCAGCGCATCCACGTTGCGCAGACTGGTCAGGAACGCCGTTTCTTTCAGCGCCTCCTGCCCGATCGCCGCCACGTCGGCATATTCCACCGTCGCGTGGACCACCTTCTTCGGGTTGTAGAGCGCCGCCAGACGGTCCAGCCGGTCGTCGGGCACCTTCGCCACGCCGAGGTGCGCGTCTCGTGAATAGCCACCCTCGACTTTGACCCGCGTCAAAATCTGAAACAACGAAGTCTTGCCGACCTGCGGCAGGCCGATAATGCCGGTTTTCATCGCGATCCTGTGAAGAAATGTGTGCGGTGCGCCAAATCTCGATGATAAATGGCGACGAACCCACAGCCGCACCGCCAGAAAACTTTGCCGAAGCACCCCGCTTTGCAAGGCCGGAGCCCTCGAAGGCGCCACGCAGTTCTTGAAGGGTCACGGCTTTAGCCGTGACGCAGGGCCGATCGCAGGGACGGCGGCTGCAGCCGCCGAGGGATGGGTCTCTGAATCCTGCAACTTGCCTCAGGCCGCGCGAGGCCTGCCAGCCACCAGCCTCGCCAGCACCACCGCCAGCAGCGCGATCGCGGCCCATCCGAACCAGTCGCCCCACAACTGGAACAGGGTTCCATCGTGGCCCGTCGGCACCGTGGCCAGCAGCGTCGCAAACGGCGCTGTGCTGCTCCGGGTTTCCGCAACGATGCGCCCGCGATCGTCGGCCACCGTCAGAAATCCGCCGCGCGCCGCACGCACCAGGCTGAAGCCGTCCTCCACCGCGCGCATCACCGCGATGTGCCCGTGCCAGAACGCGTCCACCTGGAAATCCCATGCCGGCGCGAACAACACGCCCACACCCGCGCGCCCGTACGCCCGTGCCGGATTGGTGAAGTCCAGGTCCTTGCAGATCGCCACGCCCCATCTCTCGCCGCCCGCCGCACCGGCGGCCTTCGCTGTGCCGCTCAGCACCACGCGCGCCGTGCCGGGCGTGTACATGTTTTCGAACGGCGGCAGCAGGTGCTCCTTGTCATAGGCGCGCACTGGCGCTCCCGGCGTATAAATCCGCGCCTCGTTGTGCTGCAGCGCCAGGCTCGCCGCATGCGACATGCCCACTACCAGGGTCGCTCCGGTCCGGTCGGCCACGTTCTGGAAGATCGCATCCGCCCTCGCCACATCCGGATCGATCACCACGCCCAGGTTCTCCGGCATCACCACCACCTGCGCCCCGCGCGCAATCAGCCCCTCCGCCTGTTGTGCGTAGAGTGCGAACCGCTGCTCCGTGGGCGCGCCCGGCCTTGCGACTCCCCCGTTTGTATCCGACGCCACCAGCCCCACGCGCAGCTCCGGCCCCGGCTGCCGCAGGCTCATGCGCACCGCGCCGAACAACAGCAAGGCGCCCACCACGCCCATCGTGGCGCCCAGCAGCCGCACCGCCTGCCGCCGCTCCGTCCCCCACCGATGGATCCCAAGCGCCAGCCCCGCCGGAAACAGCAGGAGCACGAAGCTCATGCCCCATGGACCGGCCAGCGATGCTGTCTGCAGAAACGGCACGAAGTTCAGCTGCGAATACGCCAGACAGGCCGCGGACCCATGGGGCCATAGCAAATTGCGCACGTATTCGAAGGTCACCCACGCGGCGGGCAGCGCCAGCCATGCGCTCCACACCGCGCCCCGCCGCGCCCGCGCCCGCATCAGCAGCGCAGCTGCCGCGAAGATCAGAGCCCCCGTGCCGAAATCCAGCACCCAGGCGAGCCCATGCGCCCCCAGTCCCCGCATGTAGCTCCACAGATTCAGACCGCCGGTCATCCAGGCAACAAACGCCACCACCGCGCCCCGCCACGCCGCACTGCGCAGCGCGTACCACAGCACCGGCAGCGGCGCCAGCCACATCAGCGGCCGGCGCGGCTCCATGCCGTTGCCGAAAAACACCAGCACCGCCGTCGCTGCCGTCGCCAGCAAGGCCGCCACCCAGTTCCGCAAACTATTTCCGGATTCCATCGAGATACCTCCGCATGGCGCGATGACACATCGCGCGAAACTCCTCTTCCGGCGCGCCCACGCGTCCGCCCACGTACAACATCACCAGCCCCTGCAGCATCGCGCCGAGCTCAAACGTGATCTCCCACACGTCGCCCTTCCGGAACACGCCCTTCTTCATCCCCGCTTCCAGAGCCGCCGCCGCGAACTTCGCTGTCGGCGACCGCCCGGCGCGAAAGTCCCGGGGGTACTGCCGCCCGCCCGAACGGCGCTGCAGAAACATCAGCTCGAAGAGTCGCGGCTTCTCCAGGGCAAAGTCGAAAAACAATTCGAAAATCCCCATCAGCTGCCGCTCCGGATCCGCCGGCAGCGCGGCGCCTTCCATGCGCGCCGCCAGTTCCGCGAAACCCGCATCCGCCAGGGCATTCAGCAGACCGTCGCGATCGGCAAAATGCCGGTACAGCGCCATGGGCGTGATGCCCACAGCTCGGGCCACCCGGCGCATGGTCACCGCCTCCGCGCCCTGCCGGCAGAGCAGCCGTCCTGCTGCCGCCGCAATTCTCTGCGCTGTCGGAGTCTTCGTCATGTCTACGGTGTATACCACGGAGAGGTATACGCTGTATACCGGATGCTGGTTCCCCGGAAAAAGCGCCTCGCCTGCCTGCTCTTCCGCCCCTGGGCCTGTCCCCGGCCCGGCGCCCGGCGCCTCTCCCCGTGTTGAACCCGTTGATTCTCAAACGGAAATTTCATCCGCCGCGCCGTTGACCCTCTCTCCCGCCGCGTATCGAATGGGTACTGGGCCGTTGCGTCGCTGCCGTCGTCTCGGAGACGGCTCACACCGGCCCAACACCCTTTGCGGGAGCCGTAGCGACAACCGGGCAAAAACAAGTGCCGCCACGCGAGCGGCCTGATTTGTCTCCACCCTCAGCCAGCGGCTGGGAAAGGCCCGCACGCATGACTTTAGGGATCGCGGTCCCGTTTCCTGGCGGTTCCATCCTCTGCGCCGATTCCCGGATCGAAGCCAATGACGGCTCGTCGGCTGCCGAGAGCGAAGCGGCCCTCATCTCCGTCACCTCCGGCAAGCGCATCTTCGCCATTACCTACGCCGCCAAAGATCCCCGCGCCGGCCGCATGCTCGCCTCCGAGATCGCTACCGTCGCCTGCAGCGCCCCCAGCCGCCAGGACATCGTCCCCGGCATCAAGCGCGTCATGGGCGACTGGTTCCGCTCCTACGGCGTAGCCCGCATTCCTTCGCTGCAGTTCCTCGTCGCCGGCAACTCCACGGACGAACATGCCGGCCGCATCCTGCTCTGCGAGCCGCCCTCCACCGTCATCGAGACCTTCGGCCCCAGCGTCGTCGGCGCCGCCGCTTCGCCCCTCACCCCCTGGCTCAGGATGCTCACCCCGCGCCAGGGCCAGAGCTTCAGCGTCCGCTCCACGGTCCTGCGGATGACCTGGCTCACCTGGCTCGCCCGCCGATACGACCCCGCGCTCGGCGAGGAGACGGAGATGATCGTCCTCTCCAACCGCGGATCCTTCACCTTCATCGACCGCAAAGAGCTCCTGCAGGCCGAGAATCTCGGCGAAAAAATCGACGCCCTGCTCCTCGACGTCGCCCGCCAGGTGCTCACCGCCGAAACCGAGCAGAATCCCCAAACCATCGCCGAGGAATTCCTGCGCGGCTACTTCGATGTGATGGAGCAGAACCCGCAGGTATACTTCCCCTCCCTCGCCTGGCTCGATAAGATCGGCGCCGCGCCGGCATCCGGACCCATCCCCGTCCCGCTTTCCACCGGAACCCTCGGCTGAGCGCGGCTCACGCCTCTGCTTCGCGCCCGTCTAACTGTTACAATCAGTCACACTTGTCTGGCGGTTCTTCCGGCTGGCTATGTAGAATGACACATATGGCGCCTCTTTCCCCCCCGCGCCTCAACCCGGTTCCTGAAGGCGGCACACCTCATGGGCGACTTCCTCAGCGATCTTCGTTACTCCCTGCGCATGCTCATCGCCAACCCGGCCTTCTCCATCACCGCGGTCGCCGCGCTCGCCCTCGGCATCGGAGCCAACACCGCCATCTTCACCGTGGTCGACAACGTCCTCCTCAAGCCCCTCACCTATCCCGACCCCGACCGCATGGTCCAGTTCGTGGAAACTTTCCCGGAGGGCAACGGCTCGGCCGCCTCCCCCGTCGACTTCAATACGTGGCGCGCACAAACCTCCGTCTTCCAGGATGTCGCCGCCTACGACTTCGGCGGTCCCGGATTCAACCTCACCGGAGCGGTCCCCGAGCAGGTGCACGGCATCCACGCCAGCGAAGCCTATTTCCGCCTCTTCGGCGCGCCTGTCATTCTCGGCCGCACCTTCACGCCCCAGGAAGACTCCCCCAATGGCGGCCACGTGGTCGTGATCAGCGATGGCTTCTGGCAGCGCAAATTCGGCGGCAATCCCCACATCGTCGGCACCAGCATCTCGCTCAGCAACGAGCCCTATACCGTCGTCGGCGTCCTCGGCAAATCCTTCCACACCGACCCGGAAGCCGATCTGTGGGTTCCCTTTCAGATCGACCCCAACAGCACCAACCTCGGCCATTACTTCCTCGCCGCCGGCCGTCTCAGGCCCGGCGTGACCCTCGCCCAGGCGAACGCCCAGCTCAAACTCGCCGCCAATCAGTTCCGCGGCCTCCATCCCGACGTCATGGGCCCCAAAGACGGCTTCGGCGTTGAGCCTCTGCGCGACTCTGTCGTCGCCGGCGCGCGCAAATCGCTCTTCGTGCTCCTCGGAGCCGTCGGCTTCGTTCTCCTCATCGCCTGCGCCAACGTTGCCAACCTTCTGCTCGTCCGCGCCACCGGCCGCAAGCGCGAATTCGCCATCCGCGCCGCCATGGGCGCCGGCCGCATCCGCATCGTTCGCCAGCTGCTCACCGAAAGTGTCGTGCTCTCCGTCGTGGGCGGGATTCTCGGCCTCATCCTCGGCTATGTCGGTGTTCGCGCCCTGCTGGCCATCAGCCCCGCCGGCCTGCCCCGCATCGGCGAACACGGCGCCGACATCGGCATCGACTGGCGCGTGCTCGCCTTCACCCTCGCGATTTCCGTCGTCACCGGCATCCTCTTCGGTCTCTTCCCCGCCATCGGCGTCTCCCGTCCTGACCTCAACGCCACCCTCAAGGAAAGCAGCAACCGCTCCGGCACCGGCATGCGCCACAACAAAGCCCGCTCCCTGCTCGTCGTCAGCGAAGTCTCCCTCGCGCTGGTCCTGCTCGTCGGCGCCGCGCTGCTCATCCGCACCTATCTGGCGCTCCGCCAGGTCAACCCCGGCTTCGATCCCCGCAACGTCCTCACCCTCGAGATGTCCCTCACCGGCGACCAGTTCAAAAAAACCGCCGGCATCGCCCAGGTTTCGCACGACGGCCGCGAACGCCTCAATGCCACTCCCGGCATCGAAGCCTCCGCCTTTACCTGCTGCCTTCCCCTCGAAGGCGGCTACGGATTGCCTTTCAACATCGTCGGCCAGCCGCCCGCTCCTAAATCTCCGTGGACCGGCGGCGCCGGCTGGATGAGCGCCTCGCCCGGCTACTTCTCCGTCTTCCGCATTCCCATCCTGCGCGGCCGCGACTTCACCGAGCAGGACACCGGCTCGGCTCCTCTGGTCGTTCTCATCAACGAAACCTTCGTCAAAAAATACTTCCCCAAAGAAAATCCCGTAGGCCAGCAGCTCCTCATTGGCAAGGGGATCGGCCCGCAATTCACTGAGGGTCCCCGCCAGATCATCGGCGTCGTCGGCGACATCCGCGACGGCGGCCTCAACAGCGATCCGCGCCCGCTCATGATCGTCCCCGCCGCCCAGGTCACCGACGGCATGACCGCGCTCAATGCCAACATCGGCCCCATGGTCTGGCTCGTGCGCACCCACGGCGACCCGCGCCAGTTCATCTCCGTCGTCACCGAACAGCTCCGCCAGGCCAGCGGCGGCTTTCCCGTCGCCCGCGTTCGTC
The DNA here is from genome assembly GCA_035508305.1 of Acidobacteriaceae bacterium. Taxonomy (GTDB): domain Bacteria; phylum Acidobacteriota; class Terriglobia; order Terriglobales; family Acidobacteriaceae; genus Palsa-343. The sequence continues at coordinate 6,667 of DATJNE010000135.1, forward strand.
CCATGACCGAAGTCGTCACAGAGTCCACCGCGCGCGAAGACTTCAACATGTTGCTGTTGACCATCTTCGGAGCTTCGGCGCTCGTCCTCGCCGCCATCGGCATCTACGGCCTCATGGCGTACTCGGTGCAGCAGCGCACCCAGGAACTCGGCATCCGCATGGCCCTCGGCGCCGACCGCTCCCGCATCCGCTCCCTGGTCGTCTGGCAGGGCATGCGCCTCGCCATCGTCGGCGTCGTCATCGGCATCGGCGCCGCCTTTGGACTCACCCGCTTCATCGCCAGCTTCCTCTACGGCGTCAAAAGCTGGGATCCCCTCGTCTTTGTAACTGTGCCCGTGGTATTAAGCGCCGTTGCGCTCCTTGCTGTCTGGATGCCCGCTACCCGCGCCTCCCGACTCGACCCCCAGCAGGCCCTCCGCATCGAATAGTGCCACCCTGTCTCCCGTCAGGCAGGCCCGCTTCACTCCGTTCTCAGCGCTTCCACCGGATTCACCGCCGCCGCCCGTCGCGCCGGAATGAAACTCGCCAGCAAATCCGGGACTCTTCCGCAGCTGCCGTATCCCATAGCGCAGGTCATGCGCAACGGTCTCGGCGCGAAAGCCCACCACTTCGTGGCTCCGCTCGCGCATGCGCATCGCATTCCCGAACTGCCGCATCGCTGCCGAACGCGCAGCCCCCGGCGTCATCCCCTCGCTCTGCAGCTCTTTCGCCATCTGCTCGCGATGGAACGCCATCTCTTCGTCCAGCTCGCTGCTGAATCTCGCCCTTCCGAAAAGCAGCCTGCATTTGCGCCACCAGTAACCGGGCCCCTTCATCCCGCCTCCTCGGCGTCGCGCAGCACACGCCCCATCGCGGCGACCATCTGCTCGAATTTTGACAACTCGATCCCCAGCTGCTTCCGCCCCGCCGCTGTCAGCGTGTAAAAGCGCGCCCGCCGATTCGTCTCCGTCATCTTCCACTCGGCCTTCACCCACCCCTGCAGCAGCAGCCGCTGCAGGGCCGGATAGAGCGAGCCTTCTTCCACCGTCAGCACATCGTCCGAAGTTCGTTTGATCGACTGCGCGATCCCGTATCCGTGCAGCGGCGCCCGTTTCAGCGTGCGCAGGATCAACAGATCCAGCGTCCCCGGCATCAGTTCCGGCTTCTCGGCCATGTTGTTCGAACCATAGACCATCTATGGATAGAGAATCAACGGCTTTGTGACGAGCCGTCATACTGAGCGATGTGCGGATCGCGCTGCGATCCGCACGCAGTCGAGGGGACCTCCCCGGCGTCGGCGACGCCGTGCCCCGCAACCCGTCATCCGCTGCAATGGGACCTTCACCCATCGCCCTTCGTCACTCTCTCCTTGACAATCTACCTATCCGGCTCAGAATAGGTAGAACATCATAGAGAGACTCGCATGACTTCCATCGAACGCACCGACCTGCTCCAGGGCACTCTCGACATGCTCATCCTCAAAATCGTCGCCCTTGGTCCCGTCCACGGCTACGGCATCTCCCAGCGCATCCGTCAGATTTCCAAAGAAGTCCTCATCGTCCAGCAGGGTTCGCTCTATCCCGCCCTGCATCGCCTGGAAAAACGCGGCTGGCTCACCGCCGAATGGGGCGACTCGGAAAATGGCCGCGAGGCGAAGTTTTACAAGCTCTCCGCCAGGGGCCGCCGCCAGCTGGCCGCCGAAGAAGCCACCTGGAATCGGCTCTCCGGGGCCGTCGCGCTCAT
>DATJNE010000136.1:0-16429 GCA_035508305.1 Acidobacteriaceae bacterium
CCTCGGTGATCGAGTCGAGTGTGCGTCCGGTCGCGAAGCGGCACAGATAACGCAGCGCCTCGCAGCAGAGCTCGTTGCCCCGCCCCAGGGTAAAGGTCAGGCCGAAGCCGCGCAGCTCCTGGTTCGTTTCCAGAATGCAATAGGCCGCGGAATAGTCCGGGTCCTTGTTGACCGCGTCCGAGCCGATGCTTTCCCGCGACGTGGGAAAACGAAGATCGATGACGCGGGCGCCGGTGATGCGGAGGTCAGTCACAGATCGGAATCCCTTTGAGCATAACGACAGCCGCACATCGTTTGTCCCGCATTGTGGTCGATGCGATACTCCCGGAGCACTACAATCTTCACGACCGGAATTTCGGATTTGTTGCGGTTCATGGTGGCAAACCAATGCAGGTGGCACAGGTGCTTCACGGCAAGACAGCCATTATTACAGGCGGCGCCAGCGGAATCGGCCTGGCGATTGCGCGGGCCTTCGCCACGGCTGGCGCGGCCGCATGCATCGTCGATCTGAATGAACATGGTGCCGCCGAAGCCGCGCGGGCCATCGTGGCCTCCGGCGGCACAGCTCAGGCCTTCGCCTGCGATGTTGCCGACGCGCAAAGCGTACAGCGCACCTTCGCGGCCATCTTCGCCCGCGGCCGCGCCCAAATCCTCGTCAACTGCGCCGGCATCGCCCACGTGGGCACCGCCGCCAGTACGAATGAAGACGACTTCGACCGCATTATGCGGATCAACGTCCGTGGTGTCTACCTCTGTACCCGCGCGGTCCTCGAGCCCATGAAGCAGCAGGGCGGCGGCGTCATCCTCAACATGGCGTCGATCGCCGCCATGGCCGGTTTGCCTGACCGCTTCGCTTACTCCACCAGCAAGGGCGCCGTGCTGGCCATGACCTATTCGGTGGCGCGCGACTACCTCGGCGATCGCATCCGCTGCAATGCCATCTCGCCCGCCCGCGTGCACACGCCGTTTGTCGATGGCTTCGTGGCGAAGAACTATCCCGGTCGCGAGGCCGAAATGATGGTCAAGCTGGGCCAGTCGCAGCCCATCGGCCGCATGGCCGAGCCCGACGAAGTGGCCAGCCTGGCCGTCTGGCTCTGTTCCGACGCGTCCGGGTTCGTTACCGGAGCGAATTATCCGCTCGATGGCGGATTCGTCAATCTGCGCTGACGCCGCGCAGCGCCAGTCCGTGCGGCCTCGCGCGCCAAACGCAATCGCCGGGACGGCTATTCCCGCCCGCCCGCAATCGACGGGATAATCGTCAGCGTGTCCGACGCCTTCACCGCGCTCCCCGCCCCCTCCGGCAAATAACGCACGTCTTCGTCGTTCAGATACAAATTCACAAACGAGCGCAGTTTCCCGTCCGGGCTGTACAGATGCTTCCTGAAGTCCGGATAGCGGCTGATCAGCGCCGAAACAGCGTCCGAAACCGTCGCACCGTCCACGCTGACGCTCGACTGATTGCCGGCATAGACACGCAGAGGCGTAGGAATTTCGATCATCATAGCTTTGTCCTTGGGTTGGGACTGCGATTCTTATCGGGAAAAAACGAGACGAAGAGGCGCTAGCGGCACGACGGGCGTCGTGCCATGGTACAGAGACAGCAACACAGCGCCATCGAAAGCGTGCGCTCGAAGCCGGTCTGAGAGGCGTTCACCATCTTCATCTCTTATTGTGCAACAAAACCCTCGGCAGTGTCTCGTCCGGGTACGGCCTCTCCTTCCCCATCCCCGGCAAGCCCGGTTCTGAGTTGGGGTGAAGGCTCCAGCCCCGGATCCAGCTGCCCGGTCACCTCGATCGCCTCGTCCCCGAAGGTCTTGTCGTCCTCCGTCGATCCCGTCAGCAGAAACGAGTTCGTCTGCCGCGCCGCGCCCTTCTCCACCGCCGTGATCACGTAGCTGCAGCCGATCCAGTGCGCCTCGGCAAAATCCGTCGGCGACCACCGCGCCGGATGATCCGGGTGCGAATGGTAGAACCCAACGATGTCCAGCCCCCGTTCCCGCCCCATCCGCTGCATCTTCACCAGCTCCTGCGGCGCGATGTGATAGCTGTTGTGCGCAGAATCCGTCCGCGTGTTTTCCGCGCGGATTGCGTCTTCCACCTCGTTCACCGCGTCGCCCTCTTCGGTCAGAAACCGCCCCAGCAGCACCCCGCAGCACTCGTGCGGATACGTCTCCTCGCCATGCTCCCGGATCGCGTCGTACATCTGCTGGCTCAGGCGCAGCAATTCACTCCTCCCAGAACCGCTCGCTCAGATACTTGTCCGCCGCATCCGGCAAAATCGTAACAATCACCGCTTCTTTTTCCCCGGCTTTCCTTCGCCTTGCCGCCTCTTCGCCGATCCGCAGCGCCGCTACCACCGCCGCCGCCGCCGAAATCCCCACCAGCAGACCCTCCGTCCGCGCCAGCTGCCTCGCCATCGCATACGCCGCCTCCGTCTCCACCTCCACGTTCCGATCCGCCAGCTGCGCATCGTAGATCGCCGGAACAATCGCCGTCGCCATGTGCTTCAGCCCCTCCAGCCCGTGGAACGGCGAGTCCGGCTGCATCGCGATGCACGTGATCTCCGGGTTGGCTTCCTTCAGCCGCCGCGTCACCCCCATGAACGTTCCGCTCGTCCCGAGCCCGGCCACAAAATGAGTTACCCGCCCGCCCGTCTGGCGCAGGATTTCGTTCCCCGTGGTCCGGTAATGCGCCCGCCAGTTCGCCTCATTGCTGTACTGATCGGCATAAAAGTACTTCTTGTCCGTCGCCGCCAGCTCCCGTGCCCTGCGGATCGCGCCATCGCTGCTCTCCGCCGGATCGGTCCACACCACTTCCGCCCCGTACGCCTGCAGAATCCGTTTCCGCTCCGGCGACACGTTCGACGGCATGCACAACGTCACCGGAAACCCCATCGCCGCGCCCAGCATCGCGTAGGCGATCCCTGTGTTCCCGCTGGTCGCATCCAGCAGTCGCATCCCCGGGCACAATTTCTCCTCGCGCATCGCCTCCAGCACGATCGACGCCGCTGCGCGATCCTTCACGGATCCCCCTGGATTCGTCCACTCCGCCTTCCCCAGGATCTGCACCCCGCCCAGCTCCGCCGCGATCCGCTCCAGACGCACCAGCGGCGTGTCCCCGATGCGGTCCAGCAGCGTCGATCCCGGCAGATCCGGCCCGGGTTCCGTTCTTGTTGCGGCCAAAGTCGCCATCCTGAATCCATTACCAGTAGTGCCGGCGCTCCATTGCAGCCGTTCCGCGCCTGTGCGAACCTGAAATCAGCCCGCTTCTACCTCAGTGTAGCGGCTGGCCGAAACTCCGGGGAAATTGCCGCCATGCTCAAAAAGCCACGCCAGCGCACCTGGGACGAAGTTCTCGGCGAACTTCGCCGCCTGCAATTCGATGTTCAGCCCCTCGGCGGAGTCGCAGATCGTCAGCGCATTGCGAAGGACGGTTGCGCCATCGTCCTCGAAAGAGCCGACAACGCCGCCGGCCTCCGTATGGCCGTGCGCCCTGGCCCGGTGATCGGCGGCGAAATCGCTCACCTCGTCGACCACGGCTTCCAGAAGTTCTTCCACACCGGCAAGGTCGAAGTCGCCGCCACCGCCGACCGCCTCAAAACCCTCCACTCTTTCGTCGAGCAGCTCAAAGAGGTCACCGGCTCCGTTACCCTCTACAACGAAGCCCTTGGCACCGTCAGCGACGCTTACCTCTACGACCGCGTCAAAGGCCGCGATCTGCCCGAGAGCCAGCGCCCCGTACCCGCCTGGCAGCAGCCCGCGAAGGCCTGACTGCAACTCTGCCCGAAAGACCAGCGGCCACCCGAAGGTGGCCGCCCTGTTTTGACTTGCCTTTGCGCGAGGCGCAATTGCCCGCTTGCCCAGCCCTACGCGGCCATCTTCTGCGCCCGATGCTCGGTCATCTTTGCCACCATCGCCGGCACGCCGAACGCCACCACCGTAATCAGCGTCGTCGACAGCAGATCGTTCCGGTAGAACGGCAGCGCTGCCGCATAGCACGCCCCCAGCCCGGCCAGCGTGTGCGGATACAGTACGCTTCCCACCCACACCGCGTAGTTGCTGATCAGGAAGAACGAGGTCGATGCCAGCACCGACGCGCTCAGCACCCGCGTCACCGTCACCTGTTTCCGCAGCAGGATCCGCCCCAGCACCAGGACCGCCGCATACCACGCCCACGTCACCAGATAGCTGCTCGTGTGCCACGGATAGTGATAGGCAAAGATCGTGAGATAAACATCCGTCCCCATGAATGCCAGCATCGGCAGCGCCATCTCGCGCAGCGGCCGCCGCGCCCCGAAGTAAAGCAGGCTCGCGCCCTCCGCCGTGAAGTTCATCCCCGGAAACGGCACTACCCGGCTCAATACTCCCAGCACCATCAGCAGATACGCCGCCATCATTCCCTCATTCCGTCCAAAGTCAAACCTGCTCCCATTCTGCGGACCGGGGAAACCTCCGGTCAAGGCCAACTTGCAATCCCGTCAATCGAAGCGTTGATCCCGCCAACAATCGAGCGATGGCCGCGCGCAATGTCCGCGCCCGCGAAGAATCTCCCGCTGACAGCTTCACGGCTAAACCGCTCCATTGCTAACCGCATTTCGGCTACCCGCTTTATCGCCGTCTTCTCATTTCTGTTCCTCTCCCCCCATATACATCCCTTCGATTGCCCTGCCCGGCGCCACCACCACCCATCCGCTCAGCGACGACCTCTCGCCCGATCCCGCCGGCGTGTACCCGAACCGCAAATCCTGGAACTCCACCGCGTGCCATCCCGGCTGCGGCGGTTCCGCGCCCGGCGCCTGCACCGTCCCCTCATCCTGCACCACCGCCCACTTCCCCCAGTCCAGATACACCCGTCCCAGATACGACTGCTCCGCCGCCGCGACCGCCGGCGTCACCGGCGTCTTATAGATCACATCCGCATACCGGTCCGTCTCCACGACATCGCCCATCGTCTCTACTTCCGCTGTCTGAAAATAGTCCGGCGTCTCCATCACCACCCGCCACCGGAACGGATCGAGGATGTGCGGCTCGGCCGAAACGCGCAGCAGCGGCTCCCGCGTGTAGTTCCCCGTCCGAACCAGCGCCAGCGCATGCTCGCGCTCCGCGTTGCGCAGCCCCCACCACATCACCATGAACACCAGAGCCGCAATCGCCCACGCTCTTCCCCGAAACGGCTTCTTCCGCGCCCCGATCTCCCGATCCGCCAGGCCCAGAATCGCCGGCGCCACCAGCGCCAGCGTCAGCGCCAGCAGCAGCCACGGATCGACGATGAACACGATGCTCCACGCGTACCACTTCTCGCTGAAGGGAAAGAACGGCCGCACTCCGTAGTTCACCGTGTAGTCCAGCAGGATGTGGCTCATCGCCGCAATCCACGCGCCGAAAAACAGCCATCCCCATCGTGGCGGAATCGCCGGTCCTTTCCGCTGCTTTCCCGGGGTCCCCGGCGAGCCGTTTCTGCTCGATCGGGTGGTCATCCGATGCACGCACCACACGAACCCCACCGTCGCCAGCGCCACCACCGGCGCGCCCACAAATGAGTGCGTCCACCCGCGATGATGCTCTAGCCCCGCCACCGGCCCGCGAAAACCCCACAGAATGTCGAGATCCGGCGCCTCTGCCGCCAGTGTCATCGCCAGCGTCGCGTAGGCCGTTTTGCGATTGAATCCCGAGCGCCCAAGGCACGCCCCGGTCAGAAAGTGCGTTACAGGTTCCATGCCCTCTTTCGGCTTCCGGCGCCCCGCTCCCGGCTCCTCGCTTCGCTCACTGCCGGCGGCTGCCTCTAAAAACCAAGCGCCCCGGCGAACCGAAGCGCTTGCTGTGAGTCGTCGAACTGCTGGCAAGCCCACGCCAGCCTGTGCCTTCGCTGGCAGCCGTCTTTAGACCAGTTTCGCATCCAGCGTGATCTGCGTGTTGCCCTTGAACAGCCGCGAAATCGGGCAGCCGTTCTTCGCATTGTTCGCCGCCGTCTCAAAGCTCGCCGCCGTTGCGCCCGGTACCTTCGCCCGCGTGGTCAGATGAATCGCCGTCACCGTAAAACCCTCGTCGGTCTTCTCGAACTTCACTTCCGCCGTCGTCTCCAGCGACTCCGCCGTCAGGTTCGCATTCCCCAGCTGCGCGCTCAGTGCCATCGTGAAGCACCCCGCGTGCGCCGCTGCGATCAGTTCCTCGGGATTGGTCCCGATCCCGCTCTCGAATCGCGTCGAAAACGAATACTGCGTCTCCTTCAGCACGCCGCTCTGCGTGGAAATCGTCCCTTTGCCTTCTTTCAGGCCTCCGCGCCACACGGCGCTCGCCGTCCGCTGCATACGTCTCTCCTTCTGTAGTGGGTTTTCTCGATCCCCGGATCAGTACGTCCGTTGGATGACGCTTCTCGGTGTCGCGGTGCGCATCCCGCCTGCGCGGGACAACGTCTCGCACGCGCCGCCCGCACCATCATATGCGATTTGCCTGGCTCCCGCGCCTCGCGCCCTCAGCGCCACAAATTTCGCTCCCTTTCCCGCAAAACGCCTTTTGTTCGTCTTTGCACTCGTCTTTTGCCCGTTTCCGCTCGTCTTATCAGTGGTTCTGCCGCGCGGCCTTCGCTCTCTTCCCCTCACGTATCATTGAGCTTTCATGACTTCTTTCTCGATCGGCGTCGATCTCGGCGGCACCAACCTGCGCATCGCCGCCGTCACCCCCCACGGTGATGCCCTCGACACCATCCATCTCCCCACTCGCCTCCATGCCGGTCCACACGCCGTCCTCGACGACATGGCCGGGGCGATCCGCCAGCTCATCGGCCAATACCCCGGCGATCATCTCATCGGCATCGGCGTCGGCAGCCCCGGCCCCATCGAGCTGCCCCTCGGTCTCCTTCATCACCCCCCCAACCTCACCGGCTTTGACGGCCTCAACCTCCGCACCGAACTCGAGCGCCGCCTCGACCGCCCCGTCCAGGTCGGGCACGACGCCGCCCTCGCCGCCTACGGCGAGTGTCTCCTCGGCGCCGGACGCGCCCAGGGCGTGAACTCCCTCCTCATGCTCACCCTCGGCACCGGTGTCGGCTGCGGCATCGTCCTCGACGGCCGCATCTGGAACGGCATGAAGGGCTCCGCCGGCGAATCCGGCCACGGCCCCATCTTTCCCGACGGCATCCCCTGCCCCTGCGGCGCGCGCGGCTGCCTCGAGATGTACGCCTCCGCTACGTCCATCGTGCGCATCGCTCGCGAGCTCGGCCTCGGCCCGGCGCTTGAGGAGCCTTCCAACGGCACGCCCCCCCTCACCGCCTCTCGCGTTGCCGAACTCGCCACCGCCGGCGACGAACGTGCCCTCCGCGTCTTCGATCAGGTCGGCCAGGCCCTCGGCCTCTCCCTCGCCCACCTCGTCAACGCGCTCGACCTGCCCCTCTACGTCATCGGCGGAGGAGCTGCCGCCGCTTGGCCCCTCTTCGCCCCGCGCATGTTCTCCACCCTCCGCGAAGGCAGCTATGTCTATCGCCAGTCCATGCCCCGCGATCCCGCCCTCTTCGAGCCCGGTAAAACCCACGTCGCCCCCGCCCAGGTCAAAGACGCCGGCCTCCTCGGCGCTGCTCTCCTCCCCGTCGCCGCCCGCGCCTCCGTCATCGTCTGAGTCTCATTCCCCCTCTCCCGGAACCAGAGACTCCACGCGATTCCGTCCCTTCTGTTTGGCTCCATACAGCGCCGCATCCGCGGCCAGCAACAGACCCTCCGGCATCCGTGCCTCACCGGGGATCGCTGCGCGCCCTGCCGATACCCCGCCGCTCAGCGTCACCAGTCCCATGCCCTCGGCATTGCCGCAATGCGGGATCAGAAGGGCCGCCACCGCCTGGCAGCAGCGGTTCGCCACCATCTTCGCCGGCTCCAGTTCCGTGGCCGGCAACAGGATCGCCAGCTCCTCGCCGCCAAACCGGGCCACCATGTCTCCCGGCCGCTTCACCGCGTCCTTCACCGCCGCCGCAATGGCACGCAGACAATCGTCCCCCGCCAGATGCCCGTACGAATCGTTGAACCGCTTGAAATGATCGACGTCCAGCAACGCGACCGACAGCATCGTTCCCTCGCGTGCCCCCCGCTTCCATTCCCGCTCCAGAGCCGCATCGAACGCTCGCCGGTTGTGGATCCCCGTCAGTCCGTCCACCAGCGCCTGCTGCGCCAGCGCGTCCTCCAGCAGCTTGCGCTCCGTGATGTCGCGCGTGCAGATCACCACCGACATTCCACCCTCGCCCCGCTCCAGAACCTTCACCTTGTTCTCCACCCAGATGTGCTGCCCATCCTTGCGAATGGCCTCCAGCATTACGTGGCTGGTCCCATCCCGCTGCAGCTTCCCGATCTCCTGTGCGATCAGCGCAATCGACTCCGGCGTGTAGATGTCCCGCGGCGTCAGCTGCAGCAGTTCCGCACTGCTCCACCCGATCACATCCCGGGTCGACGGCGAGGCGTAGACAAAACGGCGGCCTCCATCCCTCTTCAGCTCCGCCAGGCAGATCATGTCCAGGCTGCCTTCCAGCAGAGCGCGATAGTCCACCTCCGGCCCGGCCCGGCCTTCCTGCCGGTCCCCGGTCCCGCCCAACACCTTCCGAAACACGCTGAAAAAATTCATCTGCGCGGTCCTTATCGGCAGGATGATACGGCCGCGTAAGTTCCGGTGCCTCGCCGCCTGACTTCCCGGATCCGTTCGCGTGCCGCTTTGGCACTGGCTTCCTCTGCTACGATCCCTCCCATGCCCCCGTCGATCGCATCCCGCCCTGCGCTCGCTCCCTGGCTCTCCGTGCGTGACAGCGCCCGTGCCGTCGCATTCTACAAATCTGCCTTCGGCGCCGTCGAAACCTGGCGCCTCGACGCCGGCAGCATCATCGCCCGCCTCTCCATCGGCGCCTCCGAATTCTGGGTCGGCCAGGAATCCCCCGAGCACTTCAATTTCAGCCCCCAGGCTCTCGGAGGCAGCACCGTCCGCCTCATCCTCACCGTTCCCGATCCCGACGCCCTCTTCTCCCAGGCCTGCGCCGCCGGCGCCCGCGTCGTCTATCCCGTCAGCGAAGAACACGGCTGGCGCATCGGCCGCGTCGTCGATCCCTTCGGCCACCACTGGGAGATCGGCCGCCAACTCGATCCATCCTCATGATCATCCATCAGCCCCGCACCCGCCCCGAACCCTGGCCGGAGCGCAAAGCCCGCACCCGCCACCGCTGGCTCATCCCCCTCCTCGCCGTCGACTGGCTCTGGGAATGGCTCGCCTTCTTTCTCAGCAACTGGAGCTTCCTCGAAGTCCTCGAATACCTCGGCAGCTTCTCCATCCTCATCGGCGTCATCTTCTGGTTCGCCGAGTCCGGCGCCCGCGTCCAGCAGCGCCACTACCAGGCCTGGCAGGTCATCAACACCGCCCAGGGCAAGGGCGGCAGCGGCGGCCGCATCGAAGCCCTCGAAGAGCTGAACGCCGACCGCGTCTCTCTCACTGGCGTCGACGTCTCCTCCGCCTTCCTGCAGTCCCTCCATCTGCCCCACGCCCACCTCATGCGCGCCAACCTCAGTTCCGCCGACCTGCGCGACTCCGACCTCCGCTTCGCCGATCTCACCTGGTCCGATCTCCACTACGCCAATTTCCGTCACGCCAACCTCGGGCACGCCCTCCTCGACCACGCCAATCTCCAGGACTCCGACCTCTCCTCCGCCGACCTTTCCGCCGCGCATTTCGATTCCGCGGACCTCACCAACGCCGACCTCCGCAATGCCGATCTCCGCGGCATCGCCTGGCAGCACATCGCCGCCATCCTCGGGGCCAACATCGCCGGCGTCAAGAATCCCCCCGCTGGCTTCCTCCCCTGGGCGCTCCGCAACGGCGCCGTGCAAACTCCCGCCGACCCATAGCTCCCCGCTCCCAGCACCGCTTTCCGGTTCCCACCCTCACGCTCCTCGTGCTATAACCCTCCTCACCTGGCCATCTCACCCACGAGGAAGCCTCCCATGAAACTCCGATTCACCCTCCTGGCTCCGCTGCCTCTGCTCCTGACCTTCGCCACCGTTGCCTCCGCCCAACTCGACCCCAACGCGCCCCCGCCCATCAAAATGGGTCTGTGGCAGTCGGAAGTCACCATCACCGATGCAGCCAACGCCGCGTCCCCCATGGCCCGCTCCATGGGCAACCACACCACCGTCACCCAGGGCTGCCTCACCCCCGATTCCTGGAAGAAAGACATTCAGGGCATGCAGAACCGCCAGCGCCAGACCGATTGCAACACCGCCAACTTCGAGCAGGACGCGCACCACGTCGCCTTCGACGTGAAGTGCGCCGGGCAGGGCGGCTACGCCAGCGACGGCCATTTCGAAATGCTCATCGACGATCCGGAGAATGGCCATGGCCACGTCGACATGAAGATGTCCGGACCCGCCTTCCCCGACGGCATGACCATGCACATGACCATGAAAACCAAATTCCTCAGCTCCGACTGCGGCGACGTGAAGCCGGGCCAGGGCAAGACGATTCGCCAGTGACCCAGGGGCCCGGCGGCCGACTCCGCTCGACCCTCCCGGCCCCGTGGCATCCGTTCACCGGTCTTCCGAACCTGGAAGCCCGCTCGTGATCGCCTGTCTCCTGCGACCCGTAGCCGGTCTTCACGAACCTGTCACCCGCCGCACCTGTTCTCGCGTGACACCCGCCCTCCACACCCCGCGCCTGCTCCTGCGCCCGCTCGCCCTCGACGACGCCGGCCAGATCCAGCGCCTCTTTCCGCAGTGGGAGATCGTCCGCTACCTCAACGCCGTGGTCCCCTGGCCCTACCCCGCGGATGGCGCCCTCACCTGGATTCGCGACCACGCCCTGCCCGCGGCCGCCCGCGTCGAAGAGTGGCACTGGACCCTCCGCCTGAAGGAAGCTCCCGGCCAGATCATCGGCGCCATCGGTCTGGTACGCGGCGACAAAGACAATCGCGGCTTCTGGATCGCCCCTCCATGGCGCGATCGCGGCCTGATGACCGAAGCCGTCATCGCCGTCAACGACTACTGGTTCGATGTCCTCGGCCTCCCGGTCCTCCGCGCTCCCAAAGCCGTCGCCAACGTCGCCTCGCGCCGCATTTCCGAAAAAACCGGCATGCGCCTCATCGGCCACGAGGACCGCAACCTCGTCTCCGGCCGCCTTCCCAGTGAAGTCTGGGAAATCACCGCCGAAGAATGGCGCGCCTTCCGCAAACAGAAAAGCGCCGGTTAGCCGGCGCCTTTCCTTCCCCTGATCGTCCTGAGCGAAGTCCGGTTCCCATCCGGACACAGTCCAATGACCTCCCCGGCGTCACCAATCCCGGCAGCCCACCGCCGGGATTCGCGAGGAGCTAGTCATCCTCGTCCGGTACCGCAAAATATCCCTTGCGCGCCTGCACTTTCAGGTCCCCGTCCTGATCCTTGCAGAAGATGTCCACCCTCCGGAACGACCCGTCCATGTTCTTGTTCTGCGGAATGTACTGCGCCACGTACTGCGTGCGCAGCTCCTGCTCGATCTGGTCGAAGGCATCCTCCAGCTTCTGGCCGTTATGACCCACATTGATGACGCGTCCGCCCGTGGCCTCGGTGAGCCGGGCCATCTGCAGATTGCCCGTATAACCCGAGCCAAAACCGTCGTAGCGGGGATCGGCGATGAGGATGTTGTAGATGATCACATTGGCATCCTGCGCGGCAGCAATCGCCTGCTTCGGCTTCGTCACGCTGCCCTCATCCTCGCCGTCGGTCAGCAGGATCAGCGCCTTCCGCCCTGTCTCCGAACGAATTTTGTGGTCGGAAACCTCTTCCACCGCGTCATACAGCAATGTTCCCTTTGGCGCTCCGATCGTCGGCACCGGCCCCTCCCCGATCCCCGGTATCCCCGCCGACCCGCCGCCGGCCGCCGTGTTGATCTGCACCTTATTGATCGCCCGATCCAGCTCCCGCACGTTGTTCGTGTAATCCTGCTCCAGATTCACGCTCACGTCGAAGCTCACCACAAACGCCTCGTCCTCCTGCCGCAAAATCCGCTTCAGGAACGCCTCTGCCGACTGCTTCTCCAGCGGTAGTACGTACTGCTGGCTGCCGCTCGTGTCGATCAGAATTCCCAGCGTCAGCGGCTGCTTCGCCTCGGCCACAAAGCTCGTCAGCTTCTGCTGCGCCTTGTCCTCGAATACCGAGCAGTCGTTCTTCGTCAGAAACGGAATCAGCGCGTTGTGCTTGTCCCGCACCGTGAAGTACTCGCTCACCAGGTTCGACGTCACCTTCAGCGTCTCCCGCGGCGACGTCTCGGTCGTCGAGTTATCCGACGGAAAATTGCTGACCGGCGGCGCATCAGGTGACGGAGCCGACTGCCCCCACGTCAGAGGGATAGCCACTCCCGCCATCAGGACCGGGATGCTCAAAATACGCAGCCAGCGCACGGCCATGTCTCCTTAGACGGATCGGTACAAGAATGGGTTATTCGCAACAGCGCGCTTCTCGCTCTGTTAATCTTAAGCATACGCCCGATCTTCTCCGGTGTTGCGCATCCAATGCATTGGAAGCTCGCGCATCGTTGCCCGGCACTCCGACTCGCAAAATCCAGGGAAACGGGCGCGCTTCAGGACGTTCTTTGGAAAGATCAGGGGGTTTCAGCGTGATGCGGGCTGTTCGGCTCAGCGCTCTCTTCTCACTCGTACCGGCAACGGCATTCTTTGTCTGTTCCGCCTTCGCCCAACAGCAGCAGAATGTTCCCGATGCCCCCGCCCCCGCCGCGCAGAATCAGACCGCGCCTCCCAACGCTCCCGCACCGCAGACCCCCGTCCTCCCCGATCTCCGCGATCAGGTTACTCCCGGCAAAGGCGCCGCCAACCCAGACGACCAGGGTGCTGCCGCCGCCGGCCAGCCCGCTCCCACCATCGAAAATGGAACCGTCGGCCAGCAGGGCCCCCAGCAGGCTCCGCCACCAGACGCGGTCCAGCAAACGCCTCCGGAAATCGGCACGCCCAGCCATCAACCGTACACGATCACTACGGGTGTTACCGAGGTCGTGGTCCCGGTCACCGTCAAAGACAAGCACGGCCGCGAAATCGCCGGCCTGCCCTGGTGGCGCTTCCGCGTTTATGAAGATGGCGTCCGCCAGCGTATCACCTGGTTCACCACCGACGCTTACCCTCTCTCCGTCGCTTTCGTCATCGATGCCACCCTTCCTGCCGACATCATGCAGAAGGTGAACCAAAGTCTCACCGTCGTCAGCAACGGCCTCACTCCCGCTGACACCGTCTCCGTCATCACCTACGCCGGAACCGGCCCCGAAATGGTCACCGATTTCACCGCCGCCCAGGGCCCCCGCCTCAGCGTCGCCCTGCAGATGGCCAAAAAGCCCGGTGAGCAGATGGGCGTCCCCCTCACCGACGGCCCCTTTGCCAGCGGTCCCACCGTCAACGGCCTGCAGGCCGATCCCACCCTCGCCCCGCAGCGCGGGAACGCCAGCGGCGTCTTCGTCCTGCCCCGGGAGATCCATCCCCTCAACGATGCCATCCTCTACGCCGCCGAGCAGCTGGCCAGCCAGCCGCGCGGCCGCCGCCGTGTGATCTATGTCATCAGCGACGGCAAGAACTCCCGCAGCAAAGCCGGCTTCAAGGAAGTTCTCCAGTACCTGCTCAGCAACAACATCACCGTCTACGGCACCAACGTCGGCGACTCCGCCCTCTGGGGCATTGGCTACCTCGACCGCACCAAGCTGCCCTTCCTCCAGCCCGAGGACGTTCTCCCCCGTTACGCCATCCTCACCGGCGGCGACGTCGATCACGAACTCAGCGAGAACGGCATCCAGTCCGCCTTCGTCAAAATCACCGATTCGCTGCGCAGCGCCTACACCCTCATCTACAACAGCCACCAGCCCAGCATCAGTGGCAAGTACCACTCCATCGACGTCCGCGTCGAAGGACTCAGCGGCCTCGAGGTCGACGCCAAACAGGGCTACTACCCCTCCGCCGCGGAAGAATAGGTTCTCGCCTCGCCTCCGGGGGGACTGCCCGATTCCCCGATTCATGGCGAGGGTTCATGCGGGAGCGGGCTTCGCTCCAGGCGCCGCCGGTGCCCGCGCACAGCGTTGCTCATTCGCTGTTATCCTGTGAATGCCTCTGTTCCGTAATTTCCACTCCTGTCCAGCCTCGTGCGCCGCAATGCGCGTACGCCTGGTCAGCCTGGCCTGACCGACGAAAGTCGACGGCGCGAGTCCCAAATTCAATGCCCGACCCAAAACTGCAGATCATCCCCTTAGGCGGCCTCGGCGAATTCGGCATGAACTGCCTCGCCCTCCGCTATAAAGACGACATCGTTGTCATCGATGCCGGCCTCATGTTCCCCGAATCCGAACTCCTCGGCGTCGACGTCGTCGTCCCCGACATCTCCTTCCTCGTCGAGCACAAATCCCACGTCCGCGCCATCATCCTTACCCACGGACACGAAGACCACATCGGCGGTCTTCCCTGGATCCTCTCCGAGCTCAACGTCCCTGTCTACGCCACCGAGTTCACTCTCGCCTACTGCGAAGGCAAGCTCGAAGAGCACGCCCTGCTCGACGACGCCGAGCTCATCGAAATCGTCCCCGGCGAGAAATTCTCCCTCGGCGCCTTCACCATCGAGCCCATCCGCGTCACCCACTCCATGGTCGACTGCGTCGCCCTGGCCATCGAAACTCCTGTCGGCATCGTCGTCCACACCGGCGACTTCAAAATCGACCTCTCCCCGCCCGACGGCAAGGCTTTCGACCTCCACCGCTTCGCCGAATACGGCCAGCGCGGCGTCCTCGCCCTTCTCCAGGACTCCACCAACGTCGACCGCCACGGCTACACGCCCTCGGAGTGGGCCGTCAAGCCCCGCCTCGACGAAATCTTCTCCCGTACGAAGAAAAAGCTCTTCTTCGCCTGCTTCTCTTCCTC
The DNA here is from genome assembly GCA_035508305.1 of Acidobacteriaceae bacterium. Taxonomy (GTDB): domain Bacteria; phylum Acidobacteriota; class Terriglobia; order Terriglobales; family Acidobacteriaceae; genus Palsa-343. Next base: position 14,893 of record DATJNE010000136.1, read on the forward strand.
CATCTACCGCATCCGCATCGCCTGCGAGCTCGCCCGCCACCACAATCGCAAGGTCGCCATCGTTGGCCGCTCCATGCTGGAGTCCACTGAGATCGCCCAGGACCTCGGCTATCTCGACCTGCCTCCCTCGCTCATCATCCATCCTTCCCAGGTTGCCGACTTCTCGCCGGAACAGATCATGATCCTCATCAGCGGCACCCAGGGCGAGCCCATGTCCGCCCTCAGCCGCGCCGCGGTCGACAACCACAAACACGCCCGCATCGCCGCCGGCGACACCGTCATCCTCAGCTCCCGCGTCATCCCCGGCAACGAGAAGTCCATCTTCCGCGTCATCGACCACCTCTGCCGCCGCGACGCCGACGTCATCTACGACGACGGCTCCCATGGCCTCATCCACGTCAGCGGCCACGCCAGCCAGGAAGAACAGCGGCTCATGATTAACCTCCTCCGCCCGAAGTTCTTCATCCCCATCCACGGCGACTATCGCCACCTGAAGAAACACGCCGAGGTCGCCCAGCGTCTCGGCGTCGTCGATCTCGCCCTCGTCATCGAAAACGGCGACATTCTCGAGGTCGATCGCAACAACGCCGCAAAGAACGGAAAAGTTACCGCCGGCCGCATCTGCATCGATTCCGGCTCCTCTACCGACGTCGTCGAAGATCTCGTCATCCGCGACCGCCGCCATCTCTCCGAAGACGGCTTCGTCCTGCCCATCCTCACCATCAATAAATTAAGCGGCAAGGTCGAGCGCCAGCCCGAGCTCGTCTCCCGCGGCTTCGTCGGCGCCGAGCCCGGCCTCATGGAAGGCGCCCGCCAGGTCGTCACCCAGACCCTCGACACCTCCAGCCCCGAAGAAAAAGCCGACTACGGTGTCATCAAGGAAAAAATCCGCATCGACCTCAAACGCTACATCCAGAAAAACACCAGCCGCCGTCCCCTCATCATGCCGGTGATTCTCGAAATCTAGCCGCGAACGGCTGGCCGCTGCTGTCACTTCTCGGCGTAGAAGGTGTACGTCGCCCGATACGGTACCCGCACCGTTTTCCCTGCGTCCCTGCTCGACGCGCATGTCGACGCGTCTGCGCCTCCGCCCTCGGTCTCCGTCCGCCGGATATAGGCGACATCCGCCAGTTTTCCCGTCGCCGTGCCTGGCTTCGCTCGCAGCAGAAGCCACGCCACCGAACCGGCATGCGGTGAAGGCTGACTGGCCATCAGCTCTCCGACGACCTGGCTGCCATCGGTGAGCCTCCACGTCGGCCCCGCAAAATGTACCCCAATCTGCCGGCCGGAATCGTCCACCAGCCGCGCATCCGGGGCCTGCAGTTTCCACCGGAATCCGCCCGCGCTCTCCGAGCAGCCGTAGATCTGCACTCCCTCGCCCTTCGCTTCCAGCACAACGCGCGCTCCCGCCGGAACGTCGACGGAGCCACGCGCTGGCTGAGCTTTGACCGAAAGGACCGACACCGCACTGATGAACAGGGTTGCTGCCAGAACGCGCATGTGCCGAGCCTACCAAACATCGCCGCGCAGTGTTCTT
>DATJNE010000137.1:0-18240 GCA_035508305.1 Acidobacteriaceae bacterium
TGCGGGAGGCGGCGCGGTATCGGCCGGCGCGGGATAAGTACAAGATCTGGATTCTGGACGAGGCGCACCAGATCACGGATGCGGCGTTCAATGCGCTGCTGAAGACGCTGGAGGAGCCGCCGGATCATGTGATCTTCATGATGGCGACCACGCAGCCGGAGGATATTCCGCAGACGATCCGGTCGCGGTGCCAGCACTTCAGCTTCCACGCGGTGAAGTACGACGACATCCTGGCGCAGCTCCGGTCGATTGCGGCCCAGGAGCAGATTGACGCGGAGGCTGCGGCCCTGGCGCTGCTGGCGGAGGCCGGAGACGGGTCGATGCGCGATGCGCTCTCGATCATGGATCAGGCGATCGCGTCGGCGCCGGTAAGAGCGGGGCAGCCGCATCTTGAGGCGGAACAGATCCGCGAGCTGATGGGCTCGGTGCCGAATGCGGTCTTCGAGCGCCTGATGGAACAGATCAGCGCCGGGACGACGGCGGCGGTGATCGAAGAACTGAACACGCTGCTGAACGCGGGCAACAGCCCGGCGGCGCTGGCGCGGCAGTTCGTGCGGTATCTGCGCAATGCGCTGATGGCAAAGGTGGGCGGCGAGGGCACCGATCTGCTGCAGATTTCCGCCGATGAGCGGGCGCGCGCGATGCGTTCGGCGCAGCTGTTCGGCGAAGAGGATCTGACACGATTCCTGCAAGTCATGCTGCGGACCTTCGATGAGCTGAATTACCGGCAGGAGCAGCGGTTCCACCTGGAACTGGGGCTGGTGAAGCTGGTGCATCTGCAGAGGCTGCTGCCGGTGGAGGAGATCCTGAGCGGGGCCTCCGGATCCACCCCGGGAACAGAGCAAAGGGTTCAGGGCACGGGACAGGTTGCAGGGCTCAGGGCACAGGCGGGGAATGCTGTGCCGGTTGCGGGGCAGGTGCGGGCGACGGCACCGAGTGCGCCGCGGCGGTCGCCGTTTGAGGCGGATCGGGACCGGAAGGTGGTGGGTGAGAGTTCGGAGCGCGGCGGCGAACCGAGTGCAGATCGAAGTTCCGAACAAAACACAGAAGCGGCAGCGCGGGCGTTGTCGCCGGCAGAGAGCGTGGCGCGGGCAACGGTTGAGGGAAGGCCGTCCTCTTCAGTGACGTCGGGGACGCCGGGTGCGACGGAGCCGAAACGGCCGGCGACGGTGGGAGTCGCGGAAACGACGGGTGAGGCGACCGAAGGCGCGCTGGCACTGGCGGCGGCGACGGAAGGCGCACCGGACCTGGATCGAATCCGCGAGGCGGTGAGCACGGCGCTGGCAACCGCCGGACATGAGACGGCGGCGAGACTGGTCCACCAGGGCAGGTGGAGCGAGCAGGGCGGCGCGATTCAGGTCGAGCTGGCGGTGCGGAAGACGATGCTGACGCTGACGGTGAACGCTGAAGCCGAAGCGATTGTGCGGAAGGCGATGAAAGCCATGGGGGCGATGCAGAAGATCGCGTTTGTACCGGGCGAGAACGGGGCCAACGGGACGAAGGGGCCAGGCAGGGAAGGACCGGCGCCGACAGCGGGCAGCGCTCAGTCGGCGGCGATGGAGAATCCGCTGGTGAAGAAGACGCAGGAGTTGTTCAAGGCGGATATTCGCAGCGTGCTGGATCTGCGGGACCAGAACTGACGGATCTGCAGGGCAGAAAAATACATCAGAAAGATAAGAAGAAGAAATCCATGCTGAATCCTCTGAAACTCCAGGAAATGCTGGGCCAGGCGAAGCAGATGCAGGAACAGATCCAGCAGAAGCTGGCGGCAGCGGTGGTGGAAGCGTCGTCGGGAGGCGGCGCGGTCACGGTGAAGATGAACGGGAAGAAAGAAGTCCTGAAGGTGAGCATCGACGCGGCTGCGGTGAGCAGCCTGACCGGGGCGAATCCGGACGTGGAGATGCTGGAGGATCTGGTGGCGGCGGCGTTCAATGAGGCGGGCCGACGGGCGGACGAGCTGATCAAGTCGAATGTGCAGGGGATGCTGGGCGGACTGAATCTGCCGCCGGGGCTTCTGTAGACGAGTGAAGAGTGAAGACCGATGAGTTAAGAGCGAAAGGCGAATGGAAGACGAGGGAAAGGCGAGTTGAAGACACGCCGGGATTTTCTGATCGGGTCGGGGATGGCGACGGCTGCGTGGCTGTCGGCCGGGACGCTGCTGGCGCAGGCGGCCGCACAAAATGCCCAGCCCGGGCAGGCGGAGGCGGCGAATGCGAATCCGGCGGTGCAGCCGAATCCGGATCTGGCGCAGACGCTGCGAACGGCGGCGGCGAAGGAAACCATCAAGACGACGAAGCTGCGAGACACGATATTTCTGCTGCAGGGCGTGGGCGGGAACATCGTGTGCCAGATCGGACCGGACGGGAAGCTGCTGATCGACTCGGGCATCTCAACGGGAACCGATCATCTGCGGGATGCGCTGGAGAAGCTGGACGAGCACCGGCTGAAGCTGCTGATCAATACGCACTGGCATTTCGACCACACGGACGGGAACGCGGCGCTGCATCTGGACGGGGCGTTCATCATCGCCCAGGACAACACGCGGAGCCGACTGCTGAAGCCACAGTTGATCGAGACGTATGCGGCGCACTTCCCTGCCGCGCCGGATGCGGGGTTGCCGCAGGAGACGTTTCCGGAGTCGGAGACGCTGTGGGTGAACAACGACGAAGAGGATCTGGTGCATACGCCGGATGCTCACACGGACTCGGACATCTTTATTCACTTCGTGAAGGGCAACGTCATCCATACCGGAGATTTGTGGTTCAACGGGATGTATCCGCTGATCGATATCGGTACGGGGGGAACGATCAACGGGATGATTCGCGGGGTGGACCAGGTGCTGCAGCGCGCCGACGAACGGACGAAGATTGTCCCTGGACATGGGCCACTGGGAGATAAGCCGGCACTGCAGGGATATCGCGAGATGCTGGTGACGGTGGCGGACCGGGTGGAGAAGCTGAAGGCGCAGGGGAAAACGGTGGAGGAAGCTGTGGCGGCGAAGCCGACGGCGGATCTGGATGCGGAGTGGGCGAAGGGGAGCATTCAGGCGGGAACGTTTGTGGCCCTGGTGTACGACTCGCTGTAGACTGATCGGCAACGTTCCGCCAGCTCAGCCAAATCCAGTTGCCTTGCGGAGATTCCTCATGCAGCGTTGCCGGATGCTCGCCTGGGCCGTCGTTCTGCCGCTTCTTTGCCTGCCGGGGCCGTGGCCAGCGCAGCCCGCGCACGGACAGGCGCCGGCCGCAATCACGTTCACGCTGAGAAACAACAGCCGGAGCAGCGAGTGGCCGGTAGCGGTCCGGCGCATGACGATCGCGGGACGGACGGTGCCGTTCGATCGGCCGGTTCGCCTCGAGGGAAACTGGATGCAGACGGCCGTGATTACGCTGGTGAACGTCTCGCCGAAGACGATCGTACGCACGGGGATGGACATCACTTTCCCGGAGTCGGGGGATGGCAGTTCTGACCATCCGTATCTGGGCTGGCAAGCGGCGAAGGGCAGAGTGCCGAAGATTGTGTATCTGGGCCGGGACGGATATCATCTGCCGCCGAGGTGGGATCGGGATGCGCCTCTGCAGCTGGTCCCCGGCGGTGTCCTTCAGGTGTCCTTTGCCGGGAGGAACGACTCGATCCAGAAGTGGCTGGGGGGCCGTGGGGCGGTTCAGGCGATGCTGACGTTCGAGACAGTCTTTTTCGCGGACGGCTCGCGCTGGTCCGCGGGAGAGTATGCGCTGGCTCCGGTTCCGCCATCGCGCTCATGGACGATGGTGAGCAAAGAGGAATTTGTTCGCTCGGCGCGGCGGTGAGGCCGAGCCATCTTCAGGGCGAGCTTTCGCAACAACCCATAAAAAGACTGAAGTCGACCTATAAAAAGATAGGACTCGACGATAGGTTTGATACCGCGCATAACCTACGCTGATGCGGACGATCGATTGTCCAGCGATGGACAGTGAACCGAAAAGCTCTCCGATTCTAAAAATCGTACAGTCGATCCCCTGGGTCCTACGGCAATCCGGATGGGGCTCAGCTGCTCATCCGGTTTTGATCGCGTATTTATTGGGAAAACCCGAAATCTTCGCAATGGGCTTTGAATTGCTTCACGCATCCGTCAAAGTCCATCCACTTCTCCAGGGCTTTCCTCAAACATCGGTCGTTGAGTATGACGCTCAGTGCTGTCCCTGTTCATCGCAGCCTGAGATGCGGTAGCAGTTGCACCTGCTGTGGTCCTACGGCTCTCCCGAGCTAACGCCAGTTCACGCAGTGGAACCGATCCGACGGCAGGGATTCCCCGAGTCGGACGTGCACAGAGGAGCAAAGTCAATGAATATTGTCAGCGTGGGCCGGCGCGGCCTGGCGATGGCCGCACTGTTGGGAGTGGCCGTTACGTGGGCGTTGGGACAGGCCACGAACACAGGCACCGTGGTGGGAACGATCGTGGACCAGAGCGGGGCGGTGATCCCCGGGGCGGCGGTGACGGCGAGTAACTCGACCACCGGGACGGCGATCAAGACCGCGACCAACAGCGATGGAGGGTTCATTATCCAGAACGTGCCGCCGGGCACGTACACGCTGACGGCGAGCAAACAGGGATTCTCGGTAGCGCGCGCCAATAACGTTCTGGTGAGCGTGGGCACGCAGACGACGGTCAACCTGAACCTGAAGGTCGGAAGCACGGCGGAAACGGTGGAAGTCCAGGTGCTGGGGACGGAGCTGCAGACGCTGAACTCGACGGTGGGGAGCACGATCGCACCGGTGGCGATTTCCTCGCTGCCGAGTCTGAACCACGATGTGGGAACCTTTACCGAACTGCAGCCGGGGGTTGCGCCCAACGGAGCCGTGGCGGGGGCGGTAAACGATCAGAACATGTTCCTGCTCGACGGCGGCAACAACTCGAACGATATGGATGGCAGCAATTCCATTTACACGAGCACGTTCTCAGGCGACCCGACGGGAGTGGCGTCTGCCAACGGAATGCTCTACACCGGCCCGACGGGAGTGATGCCGACGCCGCAGGACAGCGTGGAGGAAGTGAAAGTCAACACCACGAACCAGACGGCGGATTTCGATAACTCGGCGGGGGCCCAGGTGGAGCTGGTGACTCCGCGGGGCACGAACCGGTGGCATGGCGGCGTGTACGAGTACTATCTCGACAACGGATTCGACGCGAATACGTGGCAGAACAACCAGACCAACACGCCGATTACCCAATACCACTACAGCCGCTTCGGGGCCAAGGCAGGCGGGTGGGTTCTGCCGGCATTCTGGGGCGGGAGAACTTACATCTTCGGATTCTACGAAGGCTATCGCTATCCGCAGGCGGTCACGATCGAACACGCAGTCCCTTCGGCCAATCTGCGGGCGGGGATTGTCGGGTGGAACGGGACGAATTACAACATGGCCAGCGTGGATCCGCGCGGGATCGGAATCAACCCGGATGTCGCAGCGATGTGGGCGAAGTACGAACCGGCGGGGAACGACACGACGTGCGGGACGATCAGCGGGCAGTACTGCGACGGCGTGAACGAGATCGGCTTCAAGGCGAATCTGGCGCTGCCGCTGAGCAGCAACGACCTGGCGTTCCGCATCGACCATGCCTTCTCCGCGAAGTGGAACTGGTACACGACGTATCGCTATTACAAGCTGACGCAGAAGGTGAACGATCAGGTGGATATCGGCGGGTTCTTCAGCGGCGATAAGCTGGGCGTCCCGGCTGCGGTTTCGAGCCGGCCCCAGGACCCGTGGTACATCACGACAGGGCTGACCACCAACATCACTCCGAACACGACCAACGACTTTCACTACAGCTTCCTGCGCAACTACTGGCTGTGGACGGACAACAACGCGCCGACGCAGATTCCGGGGCTGGGCGGGGCGGTGGAGCCGGGCGGTGAGGCGAGCATCAATTACGCTCTGATTCCGTTCAACGTCAACACGCAGTCGATCCGTACCCGCTTCTGGGACGGCGACGATCACTTTCTCAGCGACAACGTTACGGTGCTGAAGGGCAATCACCTGCTGCAGTTCGGAGGACAATACCAGCACGACTACGACTACCATCAGCGCAGCGACAACGGCGGCGGCATCAACTTCACGACGACGTATCAGCTGGGCGACTCGTCGGGGGGCGGTCTGGTGAACTTCTCCGATCTGGGCGGCGGTTATCCAACCGCAACCACGCAGGAGGGGCGCGTGGCGGCCGAGGTGCTGGGGATCGTGACCGACTCGCAGGTGGCGTACACCCGCAGCGGAGCCAGCCTGGCGCTGAACCCGCCGCTGACGCATGCCTTCGACCAGTCGACGATTCCGTTCTACAACGCTTACTTCAGCGACACCTGGCACATGAAGCCGAGCGTGACGCTGACCTACGGCATGGGGTACACGCTGGAAATGCCACCCACGGAAGCAGCCGGGAGGCAGACGGTCGTGGTGGATGCGGCCGACGAACCGCTTCAGACGCAGGACTACTTCACGCAGCGGGAAGTCGCGGCGGAACAGGGGGAGAGCTACAATCCGGAACTCGGCTTCGCTCTGGTCGCGAATGTGGGGAGCGGGTTGAAGTATCCCTACGATCCGTTCTACGGGTCGTTCAGTCCGCGCATCGGCATCGCGTGGAATCCCAGCTTCTCGAAGGCGACGGTGATTCGGGGCGGGTACGGCCGGCTGTACGGACGGCTGAACGGCGTGGATCTGGTGCTGGTGCCGCTGCTGGGCGTGGGCCTGATCCAGGCAGTGCAGTGCCGCGAGGCCTTGTCAAACGGGAACTGCGGGCCAACGGTTCCGACGGCGGCGACGGCTTTCCGGGTCGGCGTGGACGGGAACAGCGCTCCACTGCCTGCGGCGACGCCCACGGCTCCGCAGCCGATCTACACCGGATATAACTTTGCGGCGGGCGCGGCGAGCGAGGGAATGGATCCTCATTTCCGACCCGACGACATCGACTCGTTCGACCTGACGATCCAGCGGCAGATCGGGCAGAAGATGCTGTTCGAAGTGGGTTACATCGGGCGGCTCGACCACCACGAATATCAGCCCTACGACCTGAACGCGGTGCCGTACATGATGTCGATCGGCGGGCAACAGTTCCAGACCGCGTACGCCAGTCTGGAACGCGGGCTGGGCTGCGCAACGACAGCGGGGGCCTGCGGCAAGGGCGTTCCGGCCAAGACGATCTCCGGAACCGCCAATCCTGCTTACACGGCCTACATCAACTCGGTAGCAGCGCAGCCTTTCTTCGAAGCGGCGCTGGCGGGGACCGGTTACTGCAGCGGAAAAGTCTCCAACGGATCGGGGACACCCTACGCCAACTGCACGGCGGCGGTCCTGGACAACGAGCTGAGCCACCTGACCAAGCAGCAGGTATGGAACCTGTGGTCGGATCTCGATAACGGCGGGTTCAACTTCTCGCGCACGATGGAAAACACACCCATCACGGGTTCGGCGTTTGGATCCTCGGGACAGATGTCCAGCGGCATCGCGGAGAACGCCAGCACGGGCTACGGGAATTACAACGCGCTGTTCTTCACGTTCAGCACGCACGACTGGCATGGGCTGACGATGCAGCACAACTTCACCTACAGCAAGGCGCTGGGGACCGGGGCAGAAGCGCAGGCGACCAGCGAATACACGGCGGACAATCCGTATAACCTGGGGACGATGTACGGCGTGCAGGACTTCGACCGGCGCATCGTCTACAACACCTACATGGTGGCGCAGGAGCCGTGGTTCAAGGGCCAGCAGGGTTTGCTGGGCCGCGCGGCGGGGGGCTGGTCGTTCGCGCCGATCTTCACAGCCGGATCGGGATCGCCGATCAACTGCTCCACGGTGAGCGGCGCGCAGTCGTTCGGCGAAGCGGACGATGTGGACTACGCGGCGATCGAGCAGTGCGTTTTCAACACGCCTTACGCGGGCGGCCACTCGGCCCACTTTGGGGTAACGGGCGGAACCGACGCGTACGGCAACTCCATCGGAACGCATACGTCAAAGACGCCGGTGAACGAGTTCTCGAATCCGGTTTCGATCTGGAACCAGGTGCGGGCTCCGATCCTCGGCATCGACACGAAGGATTCCGGGGAAGGCGCTTTCATGGGCATGCCGTACTGGAACCTGGACGGCGAGGTGAAGAAGAATGTTCGCCTTGCAGAGTCGATGACGTTCGAGTTCTCCTTCATCGCCACCAACATGCTCAACCACCGGCAGTTCACCGACGCATCGATGAGCCTGAACTCGGCTTCGACATGGGGCGTTCTGACCGGACAGACCAACGCGCCGCGCCAGATGGAGTTCGGGGGGCGGATCGACTTTTAACCCGGACTGCGGATCGCCCGGCCAGAATTCGGCGGAGCGACGCGACACCAGGGCGGAGTTCTTCGGGACTCCGCCTTTTTTGCGTGCGGCAGGCCGCGAGGCAGGCGCGTGAGGACTAAGGGACAGTGAGGGCGGTCAGCAGTGTGTCGGTGCGCTGGCGGATCAGGGTGAAGGTACGCTCGACTTTATTCGGGATCGCGTCTGCGGGGGTGGGGCCGATGTCTTCGATGTGCCAGATTTCGACGCGGTGGCGGGCGGGTTCGATCCAGGCTTCGCAGAAGCGGTGGTGCTCGGGCTCCATGAAGACGAGGACGTCGCTGGCGCGGACCAGGGCGGCGGTGGTTGGCTGCCAGTGTTGCGCGGCAAAGGGGAGCAGGGCGTGGCGGTTGAGCGCGGCGGCGGCCCAGGGGGAGATGGGGTCGGCGCTGTCGCGTCCGGCGGCGATGCCGCTGGAGGAGACGTGGACTCCGGGGATGCGACGGGAAACGCACCAGGCCTCCGCGAGACGGCTGCGGTAGACATTGCCGGTGCAGACGAAGTGGATGGTGACCGGGAGCATGAGAACAGGATCGCCGAAACGGTGCGGATTTCGATGAAAAGCGAGCCGGAAGGGCAAGTCGCGGCGGCCTGGTGGTTGGTCCGGTGCCGGTTTTGGCGAGGGGCACTGCGGAGGGGGAGTTCCGGAATGGGAAGGAAGGGCACCGAGGTACTGCGGCGGGAGGCGCGGCGATCTTGCTCCCTGGGCCCGAAGGGAGTCTGCTTCTTGCTGTGGGGTGAACCTGGCCTGAGGAATGAGGCGGAGTAGAAAAAATTATCGAACGGCGCCGGCCCCTGAACGATCAGGAACGCAGCAGCACCGGAGCCGATTTTTTGTACCCGAGGCTTATTCTTCCCCCGATGTGGGTGAAGCTCCTCCGGCGGGGGCGCCTTTGACGCGCACGACGGTGATCTTCGAAAAGCCTTCCTTGAAGTCGGGGGGGCGGAGGCGTTCCGCCATTTTCTTCATCACGTCGTCGGAGACGGTGCGCTCGCGGCGCTTATTGCGCTCCATGCAAACCTCGAGAGGCACGTCGAAGAAGACGGCCTGGACCTCGTAGCCGAAGCTTTTGGCCATCTTGATCCACTGGCGGCGTTCGTGGGGAGAGAGGTTGGTCGCGTCGACGTAGTTCCAGGGCATTTTGGCGATGAGGCGGGCGCGGAGGAGCGAGCGGAGGGTGGAGAAAACCAGGCCCTGCCAGCGCTGCTCGGTGATGTCGTCGAAGAGGAGGGAGCGGAGGAGGTCGCTGGAAAGCGGAGTGACGCCGCGGCGCTTGAACCAGGTGGTTTTACCCGAGCCGGGAAGGCCGATGGTGAGGACGACGAATCCGCGGGCGCCTTTGGAGGTGCCGGCGACGGGCTCGGGCGGCGGGGTGGAGAGGGATTCAGGCTGCGTCTCGACCACCATTTTGCCGACGGGCTCAGGCTCCGGGGCCGCGACGAGAGGGGCAACGGGCTGGGCGGGGAGACCGGCCTCGACGGCTTCGGGCTCGCTGTCCGGTGCCGAGGCGGAGGGCGATTCGCTGTGATAGGAGGGCTGGAGGGGAGCCAGCTGATTCTGGGGCAATTCCTGCCCGATTTTTCCAGTGGACTCTGAATTGTTCGGCCCACGCTTCGAGCGACGTCTCATGCGGTCGCGCATCCACAAGCGCATATCCAGGATGTAACACAGAGCGCGGCGCGGAGCAAACGCACGACGGTCATATGTGCCGGAAAAGGCACGGTTTTCTGTGAAAAAACAGGTAACGCCCGGAGGGGAAATGTGGGCAGGGGAGAGGGGATTTCACTTTTCCGTTGACTGCGGTGCTAGCATCGGTAAATGGGTGGTTCCGGGCGTTTTGGACCGTTAAGAATCAGAGTGATCCGGATCACCGCCAATTGTGGCACTGAGGCTGAAAAATTGAGGCAAGGAGACGATCTTTTATGGCCGTGAAGGTTGGCATCAACGGATTCGGACGCATCGGACGGAACGTGCTGCGGGCGTCGCTGGGCAATCCGGACATCGATTTTGTGGCAGTCAACGATCTGACGAGCCCGGCAACGCTGGCCCATCTGCTGAAGTACGACTCGATCCTGGGGAATCTGAAGAACGAGATCACCGCGGGCGAGGACTTCATCTCGATCGACGGCAAGAAGATCAAGGTATTCGCGGAGAAGGACCCGGCGAAGCTGCCGTGGGACTCGGTGGGCGCGCAGATCGTGGTGGAATCGACGGGGCGGTTTACGGACGCGAACCAGGCGAAGGCGCATCTGCGCGGGCCGGTAAAGAAGGTGATCATCTCGGCTCCGGCAACAAACGAGGACATCACGCTGGTGCTGGGGGTGAACGAGAAGAAGTACGATCCGGCGAAACACAACGTGATCTCAAATGCCTCGTGCACGACGAACTGCCTGGCGCCGGTGGTAAAGGTGCTGGTGGAGAAGTTCGGAATCGTGTCGGGCATCATGACGACGATCCACAGCTACACGAACGACCAGGTGATTCTGGACTTTCCGCACAAGGACCTGCGGCGGGCGCGCGCGGCGGCGTTGTCGATGATTCCGACGTCGACGGGCGCGGCAAAGGCGCTGAAGCTGGTGATTCCCGAGGTGGAGGGCAAGCTGGATGGATTCGCGATCCGCGTGCCCACACCGAACGTGTCAGTGGTGGATCTGACCTTTGTGGCGGAGAAGCCCATCACGAAGGACGCGGTCAACGGCGCGCTGAAGGCGGCGGCTGAGGGCGAGCTGAAGGGGATCCTCGGGGTCGACTCGAACGAGTTGGTGTCGAGCGACTTCAAGGGCGACTCGCGCTCGTCGATTGCGGATCTGCCGCTGACCAAGGTGGTCGGGAACACGGCGAAGGTGATCAGCTGGTACGACAACGAGTGGGGTTACTCCTGCCGGGTGCGCGACCTGATCCTCTTCGTGGCGAAGAAGGGACTGTAACAAAGCACAGAGCTCAGGGCTCAGCGTCGGCGTTCAGCTTGCCGGAGTGGTTTTCGGGGCTGAGCGCCGAGCGCGAAGAGAGTGAGCAAACCGATGCGGCAGAATATTCCGGGCACATCTCCGTATGAGCCGGTGATTGGGTTCTCGCGCGCGGTGCGTGCGGGAGAGACGGTGTACGTTTCGGGCACAGGGCCGGTGGGCGCCGATCGGGCGGACGCGGCCACACAGACGCGACACATTCTGGAACTGATTCGCGCTTCGCTGGAAAAAGCGGGGGCGGGGCTGGAGGACGTGGTGCGGACGCGCATGTACATCACCCATGTCGAGGACTGGGAAGCGGTGGGCAAGGCGCACGGGGAGTTTTTCGGCACCATCCGGCCGGCGGCGACAATGGTGGTGGTGGCGGGGCTGCTGCAGCCGACGTGGAAAGTGGAGATCGAGGCGGAGGCGGTGGTGCATTCGGCTCCGCGGGAGTGAAAAAGACGGGTTACGGGTGACGGGTTACGGGTGCAGAGGAGCAAGAGGCAAAGAAGGGGGACAGGAAATGGCGAGCGCAGTGGAAACTGAAGGCGTTATGACGAAGCTATCGATTCGGGACCTGGATCTGGCCCACAAGCATGTGTTCATGCGCGTGGACTTTAATGTACCGCTGACCGAGGACGGCTCGGAGATCACGGACGATACGCGGATCAAAGAGACGCTGCCGACGATTGAGTACGCGCTGCGGCACAAGGCGAAGCTGATCCTGGCGTCGCATCTGGGGCGGCCGAAGGGCAAAGTCAATCTCAAATACAGCCTGCGGCCCGTGGTGGATCGGCTGCGGACGCTGCTGGATCACCGGCTGGGGGAGAAAACGAACGTGGCGTTCGCGCCGGACTGCGTGGGGGACATTGCGAAGGAGCTGGCGCGGCAGCTGGAGTCGGGGCAGGTGCTGCTGCTGGAAAACCTGCGCTTTCATGCCGAGGAAGAGGCGAACGATCCGGAGTTTGCGAGGAAGCTGGCGTCGCTGTGCGAGCTGTATGTGAATGACGCGTTCGGGTCGGCGCACCGCGCGCACGCTTCGACGGAAGGGATCACGCACTTTGTGCAGAAGAGCGCGGCGGGTCTGCTGATGGAGAAGGAGCTCACGTACCTGGGGAAGGCTCTGGAAGCGCCGGCGCGGCCGTTTGTAGCGATTCTGGGCGGGGCAAAGGTGTCGGACAAGATTGAAGTGATCGACACCCTGCTGGGCAAAGTGGATGCGCTGCTGGTCGGCGGCGGGATGGCCTACACGTTCCTGAAGGCGAAAGGGCAGGAGGTGGGCAAATCGCTGGTGGAGGCGGACAAGGTCGAGGTGGCAAAGGAAGCGCTGGCGCAAGCGGCGGCAAGGAAGGTGCGGTTCGTGCTGCCGGTGGATCACGTGCTGGCGGACAAATTCGCGGCGGATGCGTCGACGAAGATCGTCGAGGGCGACGGGGCTTTTCCGGCGGAGTGGATGGCGCTGGACATCGGGCCGAAGACGGTGGCGCTGTTCGAGAAGGAGATCGGGGCGGCGGCGACGATTGTGTGGAACGGGCCGATGGGAGTCTTCGAGATGCCGGCGTTTGCGAGAGGGACGACGGCGATTGCGAAGGCGGTGGCGGCCAATAAGGATGCGGTTTCGATCATCGGCGGCGGCGACTCGGTGGCGGCGGTGAAGCAGGCTGGGGTCGCGGAGCAGATCAAGCACATCTCGACGGGCGGCGGAGCGAGCCTGGAGTTTCTGGAAGGCAAGAAGCTGCCGGGGGTGGAGGCGCTGACGGCGAAGTAGACTGCTCAAATTCCCGGGACGCGTCCTTTCGCCATTGAGGGAACATCGACGAAGCGGCCGGGGGGTAGGGGCGAGGAGAAGTAGAACCATTTTGGGAACGGAGAAGCGCAGGTCCATCGGGCCTGCGCTTTTCTTCTGCCGCGCGAATGGAGAGCGGCCGATGCGCCACGGTCGTGGGACCATTCCGTTAATCACTTCGTTATTACGGGACCGCCCTCTTGCCACCACCGGATTGTGAGGCCATACTCACCAGCTAACCTCCCAGAGATTCGAGGTCGGCCGCAGGCAGCGGGCCGATGTTTCGATTTTCTTTCCCCGGGCGGCGATCACGGCGGCCACTCTGCGAGGTTGATTCCTTTCCCGACAGGGGCAAAAGGGGGCTTCATGTTGTGTGCAGCGGATTGGCTTTCCCTGCTCGACAGCGGGGCGCAGGCAGTGCCGCAGAATACTGTGGGCGCAGCACAGAGAGCGGCGGCCGTCGCGATTGCGGCGGTCCTGCTGCTTGTCGCGTGGTGGACGACGGTAAAGGGCCAGGATCCCAAAGACAAGAGCAACACGAAGCTGTTTGTCGCTTTCATCGCATTCTTCGCGATCGTGAGCGGCGGATGCTTCATCGCCGTGGTGACGACGGCGTGGGCAGCGGTTTTTCTGGCGGCCGGGGGCTGTCTGGGTGGTGGTTTCATCCTGGGGCTGCTGTTCGGGTATCCGCTCAGCAGCGCAAAGAAGGGCGCAGACCAGCAGACGACGGCTTCGAATCTGATGCAGCAGTCCGCCGACTCGCTGAGCAAGGTAGTGGCGGGCGCCACACTGGTGGAGTTCCAAAAGGTCATTGCGGCCTTTCAGAAGGTAGCCGCCGCGATTTCGCAGTGCGCAGCGAGTTGCTGCGGAACCAGCAACGTATTTGGCGGCGGGGTGACTGGCTATTTCTTTGCGCTGGGTTTTCTGATCGGTCTTTTCCTCCTGCCGTTGTGGAACCTGCACATCGGGGATGATTCCGATGACGACAGCGATGACGGGGGAGCCCCAAAAGCGCAGCCGCCCGCAGATGGCGCAGGGGGAGGCAAGCTGGCAAAACCGGCAGCAGCGATCTGAGAGAGACGCCGGGTTCTGTCTCAGGTTGACTCGCGCAGGCCGGAACGGGGCGGCATTGGCCCGGAGCGAGCCTATTCGTAGGCGAGGGCGTCGATGGGGTCTTTGCTGGCGGCTTTCCACGCCGGATAAAGCGCGCCGAGGATGGATCCGATGAGGGCGATGAGGGCGCCGTAGATGCGCCATTGCGTGGTGAGGAGAAAGGTCAGCGTCGGAAAGCGGACGTCCATGAGGAGCTTGATTCCCTGGGTCGCTGCGACGCCGACGACGATGCCGGCAATGGCGACGAGAACGGCTTCGCGCAGAACGAGGTTGACGATGTAGAGCTTCGAGGCGCCCAGGGACTTGAGGATGCCGATCTCGCGGGTCCGCTCCATGACGGCGGTGTACATGGACTGGAAAATGACGAGGAAGCCGACGATGACGGCGATGGCAATGACGACGTTGAGGGCGATGTTGAAGCCGGGCAGATGATCGGGGGTCATGAAGTTCAGCCACTGGGAGAGAGTCTGGACGTCGTAGCTTTCCATGCCGGGGTGGTGCTGGATCTCGTCGATGACGGCCTGCTCATTTTGGGGGTCGTCGGTACGGATGTAGAAGATGGAGGCGTTGTCGGGAGTGCCGTTGAGGATGCCGAGGGTGTGGATGGGGACAAAGATGCGGCTGCCCTTGCCATGCTCGACGATGCCGGAAACGCGGAAGTCATGATTGAGCAGGTGGATGGTCTGACCGACCTGGGTATGGTGGCTGCGGGCGTAGAGGTTGTCGACGAGGGCATCGTCCGGACCGGTGGGCGGACCACCGGCGATGAAGCGGAAGGGACGCAGAGCGCTGTACGAGGGGTAGTCGATGCCGAAGATGGTCTGGATGGCGCCGCTGGAGTCGAATTTGGCGATGACCGGGGAGGCCACGGCGACATGGGGAAGTCTGGCAAGGACCTCGGGAGCAATTTTGGCGGGGACGGCGGCGTCGCTGAGGCCGCTGAAGTTGCTGGAGTTGGGGGGGCGCACCATGATGTCCGCGCCGATGCCGCTGGTCTGGCGGACAGCTCCCTGAATCTGGCCCACCATGACCGCAACAATGCAGAGGATCATGATGACCTCGATGGCAACGGCGAAGACGCTGATGGCGGAGCGGACAGGGCGGTGGAGGATATTGCCGAGGACGAGCTTATTCATCTGAGGTTTGGATGAGACGAGGCCTTTCCGGATGGAAGGAACAGGGTAACAAAGTGGCGGAGGGCGGCGGAGGGCGGTCTTGCGGGGGCGATTGCGGGTAATTTTGTTGATAATGCCCTTCGGGATATAACCCGATCTGATCCTCCGCATCCCCCGAGGGTGGGATTTCCACAGAGTGTTACCTTGGTACTATCATTTTCGAAACACGCAAAGGTAACGTATTTGCCTTATTTTCTTTGACCTGTGCCGGTGATCGGCCTTATCTTGTACTGGCAAATCCCCTCCAGGAAGGAAGCCTAAAGTGGGGCACTTTGGCGAGGAATTGCGGAAGGAACGCGAGTCCAGGGGCGTCGCGCTGGAGACCATCAGCGAGAAGACCAAGGTAATCACGC
Organism: Acidobacteriaceae bacterium; assembly: GCA_035508305.1. Lineage (GTDB taxonomy): Bacteria > Acidobacteriota > Terriglobia > Terriglobales > Acidobacteriaceae > Palsa-343. The sequence goes on from DATJNE010000137.1 coordinate 15,717, forward strand.
GTTACCTGACCGCACTGGAAAACGAGAAGTTCGAGGCTCTGCCCGGTGGCATTCTGAGCAAGGGTATCGTGCGCGGATACGCCCGGACGGTAGGGCTGGATGAAACCGAGTGGGTCGAGCGGTTCATGACGGCCAGCCGGGAGCGAGGGCAGCCGGACGAGAACTGGTCGGAGTTCGCCGAGAATGTGGGCAAGGCGCGCCCGCGCGCGGTGGGACGGGACGGCAGGAGATGGCGCCGGGCAGGTTTGGCGGTGCTGGTGCTGGTGCTGGCGGGGGGCGGATGGGCGGCCTGGCACTATCGGGGCGGGCGGGTTCTGGCCGAAGAGGCGCCGCATGCGGTCAGTTCGGCAGCGGCGGCGACGACGGGCAACGCCAATCCATAGTTAGCTGAAAAGTACTTTTGAGACCTGTCGCAGGCAGCAGTTCCCTCTTTAGCCTGCAGATATGATTCCGCGAAAATCTGTGTGGCTGTTGACGGCGGCGCTGGTTTGCCCGGCGATGGCGTGGTGCGCTCCGAAACCGCATGTGGTGGCGCTGGGGGCGGCGCACCGGGAGCCGTATTCGGCGGAAAGCGACCCGGCGGGCGCAAAGAAGGACGAATCGGAGATCAGGGTGCGTCCGCTGGTGGTGGATGGAAGAGTCAAGGAGTGGACGACGGGCGAGGTCCATGATGTGACCGATCGCAGCTTCGCGGTGCGGCGGGCGATGCGGCTGAACGATACGCTGCCGACGGAAAGAGCGGAGCGCTGGGTGTGGCAGCGAGGGCCGTGGCTGCTGGTGGACCGTACGACAGGGAAGGTGACAACGCTGCGGCTGCCGGATTTCGATCCGGCGGTGTCCGAGGCGGTGTGGTTTCGCGACTACGCAGCGTATTGCGGGGTGAATGCGTCGGGCAAGGATTTGATGGCGGTGGTGGCGCAGGTGGCGGCGCGGAAGCCGCTGCTGGCGAGGAAGATGGGAGCGTGGGACGCGGTGGACCATCCGGAGCCGGCGTGTGCGCCGGCAGTGTGGCAGCGGAATCCGCTCAAGGTGAGCTTTCAGCCGACGGGAGCGGAGACCGTGAGCTTCGACCTGGTGGGGACGTCGGCGGTGCTGGTGGAAGACGATGAGGACAGCCAGTAGCGGGCGGGGCGCAGCTGGTCGCGGGTGGCCGGGGGCAGGCAGGCAGCGACGCCAGCGGCGCTTTTCGCACTCGCGGGCGGTGCAGCGAACGGCTTAGCATGGCTGCATGGAATCCTTTGAGGAGTTGTTGAAGCAGGCCGAAGTCGCGCACGGGCATTTGTGCGCCGGGCAGGTGCTGGGGGTGCGGATGGCGATGCTGGGATGTCGGCGGCTGGGGATCGATGAGCCGCGCGGGGCCGATCGCAAGCGCCTGGTGACCTGGATCGAGATCGACCGCTGCGCCACGGACGCGATTGGGGTGGTGACCGGGTGCCGGCTGGGCAAGCGGGCGCTGAAATTTCGCGACTGGGGCAAGATGGCGGCGACGTTCCTGGATGTTTCGACGGGCCGCGCGATCCGGATCGTGGCGCTGGAGTCGTCGAAGCAGCGGGCGAGAGAGATGTTTCCGGAGATCGAAAACAAGAATCAGCAGCAAATGAAGGCCTATCGCGAGATGCCGGATGCGGAGTTGTTCGGCGAGGAATGGGTGGAGGTCGAACTGGGGCCGGAAGAGATGCCGGGGTATAAGGGCGAGCGCGTGGCTTGCGCGCGCTGCGGCGAGGGGATCAACTACGAGCGGTTCGTGGAGCGCGACGGCGAGAAGCTGTGCATGGCGTGCGCGTATCCGGAGGAGCGGTATTACAAGCCTGGCAAAGGCGGGGCGGCGAACGGGGACTAGCTACGGGGGCGATTGGGCCTTGCGGCCCTAACGTCGGTCCAGAGAGGGCTCAGCCCGGCGTCTGGTTGCACATTTACAATGGCAGGGCCGGTGGTGACGTTGACCGGACGATGATCGTTGGGGAGTCGAACGACCCATGCTGAATCTGGAAGGCCGCGTGGCGGCTGTATTTGGACTGGCGAACAAGCGCAGCATCGCCTGGGGGATCGCAACCAAACTGCACGAGGCAGGCGCGAAGCTGGCGATCAGCTACCAGAACGAGCGGCTGAAGGCGGAGGCGCTGGGACTGATTGAGGATCTGCCTGGAGCGGATCCATTCCAGTGCGATGTGTCGAACGATGCGGAGATCGATCAGGTTTTTGCGCAGATTCAGTCGAAGTACGGGAAACTGGACGTGCTGGTGCATGCCATTGCGTACGCGCCGCCGGAGGATCTGAAAAACGATTTTCTGCAGACGACGCGGGAAGGATTCCGGATTGCGCACGATGTGAGCGTGTATTCGCTGATTGCGCTGAGCCGAGGCGCGGCGCCGTTGATGACAGCGGGCGGCTCGATCATCACGCTGACGTATTACGGAGCGGAGAAAGTGGTGCCGCACTATAAGGTGATGGGCGTGGCGAAGGCGTCGCTGGAGGCGACGGTGCGGTATCTGGCGTGGGATCTGGGGAAGCAGAACGTGCGCGT
>DATJNE010000138.1:0-3735 GCA_035508305.1 Acidobacteriaceae bacterium
TACGTCTACTTCGTTGAAACCCTCAGCGGATCCAGCCGCCCGCGCACTCTTTACCGCATCAAGGTAGCCGACGGCTCGCGCCAGCTCGTTCGCGGAGCCCAGCTTGAAGACGTCAACCTCCACCTGCTGCGCTCCGGAATCCTCGCCGCCGGCAGCGACCCCTACGTCTACAACGCCTTTGGAGATATCCCCTCGACCGTCATCGCCCCGCCACTCCTCTTCGACGACGTGACGGTGAAGCGCGCCGAGCAGCGCAACGACAAGCTGCCCTACTACCCGCCGCCGGAGTAATGAGGGCTCGGGGAACAGGGGTACAGCGCAGAGAGCAGTCCCTGGTCTCGCGAATGGTTGGACCGGCACTTAAGAACTGAGCCCTGATCCCTGTGCCCTGAATTATTGTTTTTGGCGCGCGTCGGCGTCGTGCATCCTGCTGGCCTCGAAGCTTATGATTTTCCACTGTCCAAGGCGCTTGTTGTAGACGCGGGTGTAGCGATAATTTCCGCTGATGTCGCTTTGTCCGTTTGTGCCCGCGAGCTCCGCCTTCGACGTCACCACCGCCGTGTCGCCGTAGACACGCACCTTCAGGTCATTGAGGTCGAGCTGGGTGATCTTCACCGTGCCGGCTTTGCGCAGGGCGAGCGCCTGCGCCTTGGTCTCGACCGTGCCGTTTGCGCTGATGCCGATATAGTCGTCGGCCAGCAGGTGGTCCATCGCGCTCACGTTGTTCGAGATGATCGCCTCGCGCCACTGCTGCTCAAGCGCTTCGATCTCCTTGTGGATTGCGTGGCTGTCCTTGTGCGGCAGGCCTGCGAACGCCGGATGCGCCATCAGCAGGCAGATCGCCACCACAAATAAAACCTGGACCTGGAAGCTCCTGCGCATGTACGTACCGGGATGGTAGTCCGCGCGCTTCCGCTGAGTCAAAAAGAAAGGCCCGAACCGCCCTATACGCCCGCGAACACCCGAATTCTGGCCCTCGGCTGCCATATCACGCATCGAATCAACGCTGGTTTACCGACAATTATAGGTTCGATGCCGAACCCCGGTGCCACCACTATTCGAGCGCGTGAAGATTTTCAACCGTGCGCTCCAGCATCCGCTGATACAGCACGCCTACAACGTATTTCTTGAAGTGCGGAGACGCTCGATGCGCTTCCGCCGCCGCGCTGTCCTTATATTGCTCGTAGATCAGGATCGTATCCGCATCTCCGTCCACAACATGCGGAATATACGACACGCACCCCGGCTCCTTCCGCGAAGCCCCAGTCACCGCTTGCAGTGCCTCACGAATGTCTTCGCGATCATCCGCCTTAAACTTGAGCCGTACCGTAAAAGTGATCATCCTTCAAACCTTCCACCGACAAGCATAGCAACAGCCGGGACTCTCGCTACGCCACTTTCGCGTTAGCCCAAATCTGGGACAGCTCCCCCACTCCCTGTTCCCTGATCCTATCCTTCCAGCGCTTTCAGCTTCTCGGCGAACGCCGGCAGAGCCATCGTCTGCTCCCGGTCCGGCCCCGTCGACACCATCCCGATCTTGGCGCCCGACTCCCGCTCCAGAAACCCGAGATACTCCCGCGCTTCCCTGGGCAGCTTTTCCCACTCCACAATTCCTTCCGTCGGCTCGGTCCAGCCCTTCAGCTTCGTGTACACCGGCTTGATCGACTCGATCCCGCGCACATCGGCCGGCATCGTGTCCACCTGGATCCCGTCGATCTCGTAGCCCACGCACACCGGAATCTCCGCCATCCCATCCAGCACGTCCAGCTTCGTTACCACCAGCCACTCCGTGCCGTTGATCATGTTCGAATACCTGAGCAGCGGCAGATCCATCCAGCCGCACCGCCTGGGACGCCCCGTCACTGCCCCGAACTCATGCCCCCGCACCCTGAGCTGCTCGCCAGCCTCGTCGTGACACTCCGTCGGGAATGGGCCTTCTCCCACGCGCGTGACATAGGCCTTGGTCACGCCAATCACCGTCCCGATCGCCGTCGGACCAACCCCGGTACCCGTAACCGCTCCGCCCGCCGTCGCCGACGACGAAGTCACAAACGGATATGTCCCGTGGTCGATATCCAGCATCGTGCCCTGCGCGCCCTCAAACATCACGCTCTTGCCCGCCTTGATCGCACCATTGAGCAGCGCCGCGGTATCCGTCACAAATGGAGCCACCTGCTCCGCCGCCCGCGCATACTCCTCATACATCTGCGCCGGATCGAGCGGCTCGGTCCCGAAGAGCGCCTGCGCGACCGTGTTCTTCTCATGACACGCATTCTGTATATGCGTCTTCAGCAGATTCGTATTCAGCAGGTCGATCACGCGCAGCCCGTTGCGCGCCATCTTGTCCTCATACGCCGGACCGATCCCCCGGCTCGTCGTCCCGATCTTCTGCCGCCCCGGAGCGCTCTCCGCTGCCAGCTCGATCATCCTGTGATACGGCAGAATCACCTGTGCGCGGTTGGAGACAAAGACATGGCCGTCTACCGCGACCCCCAGGTCTTTGAGCTTGCTGATCTCCTTCAGAAACGCCATCGGATCGAGCACCACGCCATTGCCGATCACCGCCAGCGACTCCGGTCTCAGGATCCCACACGGAATCAGCTGCAGAATGAACTTCTGCCCCTTGATGATGACCGTGTGACCGGCATTGTGCCCGCCCGCATACCGCGCGACGACACTAAACCGCTCCGACAGGACATCGACGATCTTGCCCTTACCCTCATCGCCCCACTGGGCGCCGACCACTACGGCTGTCTTTGCTCGCATCGCTACCCTGCCCCCAAAACATAAGGAGCCCTGTTCTTTTTATCAGATTTGAATAAGAACGATACTGTGCCCAAGGCCAAACCGATGCGGACCAATAGTCGGACAACTCTGAGGAGAAGAAGTAAAGGTATGATCGCAGTATGGCAACGATTCACATCTCGGAGGCTGAAGCGACCCGCGACTTCGCCGGGCTGCTGGCGCGCGTCCGCGCCGGGGCAGAGATCGTGATCGAGAGCGGCAAGCATCCCGTGGCTGTGATCCGCATGCCAAGTCCACCGCGCCGCTCCATCGAGGAGTGCAGCGCGCTGCTGCCGGAGGACTCCCCGGCCATCATCGACGAAGACTTTGCCCGCGACGTCGAAGAGGCGGTCGCAGCGCATCGTGAGCCGCTGAATCCTCCCACATGGGACTGATACTCGATTCCAGCGTGCTCATCGCAGCAGAACGCAAGGGTGGCAACGCACGGCAGGCTTTGAGCGAAATCGCCCGGCCGGAGAAGATGTTGCTCTTTCGGTTGTCACCCTGATCGAAATGGCGCACGGAGCGGTTCGCGCCGACACACCCGAAAGAAAGGCCATGCGGCAGCGGTTCCAGCTCACGAGTGCCGCTTCGCCTTCTCGAGGCTGGAAGACGTCCCCAGATTTCGCCGCTTGCCCGTGAACGCATCCTTCAAATGTGACCTATCCTTCCAGGAGCTGACGGACAAATCCGTTATAGAAGAGTCCGTTCGGATCGACGCTCTTCCGATAGGCGTTGAAAGCCTGCAACCGTGTACCTCGGCTGGTGCGGAGATAGGCCAGGAAGTTCGGGTTGAACGGCCCGGTCTTCGAATAGCTGCCTGCAGGTTGCGTCGGGTCGTAAAAGCCATACATCTTGCCTTGATGCGTGAAGCCCCCTAGGGCGACCCATGCGCGCTCAACATCGGCGAAAAACTGGAGCAAGGCGGCAGGGTACTCCGATCCCGCAACG
>DATJNE010000139.1:0-7392 GCA_035508305.1 Acidobacteriaceae bacterium
AGCGCCCGCATCCGCGGCTCGTCAAATCCTTTGCGTTCCAGTCCCACCTTGTTCAGCCCATAAGCATGCGTCTCTCGTTTGGCCGACGTCAGCGAGAACGGCAATACATCCTGTGTCACCGTCGTTCCTCCGCCTGTATACGCATACCTGCCGATGCGGCAATACTGATGGACCTGATTGAGCGCGCCGACCGTGGCATAGTCCTCAATGACCACATGCCCCGCAATTGCCGCACCGTTGGCGATGATGCATCCATCGCCGATAACGGTATCGTGGCCCACGTGCGCGTACGCCATGAACAGGCAATTACTGCCTACGCGGGTTGTCCCGCCTCCGCCGGCCGTACCTCGCGAGATCGTCACGCACTCGCGAATGATATTGTCATCGCCCAGCACCGCGCCCGTCGGCTCGCCCTTGTACTTCAGGTCCTGCGGAGCCACCCCTACGCACGCAAACGAAAAGAAACGATTCCGCGCACCTACAGTCAGATGCCCGTCGAGAACGACATGCGACACAAGCTCGCAGTCCTCGCCCAGCACCACATTCGCACCGATCGTCGAATAGGGACCCACTGAGCAGGATTCCGGGATCACCGCACCCGACGCAATAATCGCTGTCGGGTGGATCCTCACTCCTGGCTCACCGTTTCCAGGACTTCCTCGCCCGATGCAGATCCCGTTCCGGCAGGAACAGCCTCGGCCGGGACGTCCTTCTGCCTCGGCACAAGCTGGCACATGACGATGGCCTCGCACGCGAGCTTTCCATCGACCGTGCATTTGCCTTGCATTCTTACGGCGCGCGGCTTCCAGTTCAGCACTTCAATCTCAATGCGAAGCTGGTCTCCCGGCACCACCATCTTGCGAAACTTCGCTCGCTCGATGCCCGTGAACACCATCAGCTTCGAGTCGCGGTCGGGTATCTCCGTCAACAGTAGCGCTCCGCCGGCCTGTGCAATTGACTCGACGATCAGCACGCCCGGCATGATTGGGTCATTCGGGAAATGCCCTGCAAAAAAGGGTTCGTTGATCGTTACATTCTTGATGGCCACGATGCGCTTCTTCCGCTCGAACTCCATCAGGCGGTCGATCAACAGGAACGGATAGCGATGCGGAAGAATGGACATAATGTCCTGAATCTCAAGCACTGTCCGCTCTTCCAGAATGTGTTTCTTGTTCTCCATGGCTGCATCAGGATTATAGCGGGTTGGCCGCCCGTTCGACGGCATTTCCTAACGCCAGCGACGGATCCGCCGTAAGTGTCGCAGCCGCAAAATCCTCCGTCAGCAGCTTCGGATAAGCCGCCGCCGCAATCATCGCTGCATTGTCTGTCGAGAGCGCCAGCGACGGAAACGCGATCGGCAGCCCGCGTTCCACCGCCTCGGCTGTAAAACGCACCCGCAGTTCGCGATTGGCAGCCACACCGCCTGAAACCAGAAGGCTCTCCGCTCCGAACTGTTCCGCCGCCCGAAATGTCTTCCGCCGCAGATCGTCTACCACCGCGCGCTGAAACGACGCAATCAGGTCCAGGGTCTGCCGGTCGCACAGCGCCTGCACATCCGCCGGCTTCGCACCCGGGCTAAGCGCCAGCGCTGCGCGCCGTGTCTCGATAGCCACCGCCATCTCATGCACCTGCGTATACCGGAGCACCGCAGTCTTAATTCCGCTGAAGGAAAAAAACGTCGCTGTCGCCGGATCCAGCGCTCCCGGTTCGCCCCGCCGGTGTGCCTTGGCCTTGATCTGCGAAAACGAGAACGGCACCGCTGCCGGATTACCGTGTGGGGCCAGCGCATCGATCCACGGCCCACCCGGATACCCCAGCCCGAGCAGCTTCGCGACCTTATCGAACGCCTCGCCGGCGGCGTCGTCGACTGTGCGCCCCACGTTCTTGTATCGCCAGCTCTCGCCGTGCTTTCGCACGAGGTAAAGATGGGTGTGGCCACCAGAAACCACCAGCGCCATCGCCGGCAATGGCAGCGGTTCCAGCTTCGACCTCCGCGCAAGCTCTGCTTGCTCCAGCAGCACCGCGTGAATATGCCCCTCAAGATGATTGACCGCGATTAGTGGCTTGCCCAATGCCCACGCCAGCGACTTGGCGTAGCTGATCCCGACCAGTAGCGCTCCCGCCAGCCCGGGCCCGCTGGTCACCGCAATCGCATCGACATCCGTGAGCTCAATCCCCGCCTCCTGCACCGACGCCCGCACCACCGGCACAATATTGCGCAGGTGCTCCCTCGAAGCCAGCTCCGGCACCACGCCGCCATAAGGCGAATGCGTGGCGATCTGAGACGCCACCACATTCGATAACGTTTCGCTGCCGCCGCGGACCACCGCCGCGGCCGTCTCATCGCACGACGTCTCAATACCCAGAATCAAAGGTAAGTCCAGACCGCTCCGCGCCATGCCATCAGGCGAAATGCTCACGCTTCTATAGTAGTGAAAGAGCAGGCATCAACGTGCCCGGGTCCTCCGCACAACTCGCTGCCATCGCCATCGTCGAGCGCCTCCGCGCTGCCGGATACGACGCCTATTTCGCCGGCGGATGTGTCCGCGACCTGCTCCTCGGCCACGAGCCCGCCGATTTCGATATCGCCACCAGCGCCCGCCCTGACACTGTCCTCGCAATGTTCCCCCGCACCTTCGCCGTCGGAGCCCACTTCGGCGTCGTCCTCGTCGCCGACACTTTAGACGGGCACGAAATCGTTACCGAAGTCGCTACATTTCGCAGCGACAATGCCTATTCCGACGGCCGCCGCCCCGATTCCGTCCGCTTCTCTGACTCCGCCGAAGAAGACGTCATCCGCCGTGACTTCACCATCAACGGCATGCTGCTTGACCCCCAGGTCTTCCGCGAAACCGGCGGTCTCGAACCCGCCATTCTCGACTACGTCGGCGGCCGTGCCGACCTCGCCGCCGGTCTAATCCGCGCCATCGGAGACCCCGCAAAGCGTTTTGCCGAAGACAAGCTGCGCATGCTGCGCGCCGTCCGCTTTGCCGCCCGTTTCGCCTTCGAGCTCGAAGCGGAAACCGAAGCCGCCATCCGCCGCTTCGCCTCTGACATCCGGCAGGTCAGTTGCGAGCGCATCCGCGATGAACTCACCCGTATGCTCACCGAGGGCCGCGCCCGCCGTGCCTTTGAGCTTCTTGACCGAACTGGCCTCCTCCGCGAAGTCCTGCCCGAAATCGACCGGATGCAAGGCGTCGAGCAGCCTCCCGAATACCACCCCGAGGGAGACGTCTTCACACACACCATGATTTTGCTCGAGCAGCTAGCCGCCGGCGTCTCGCCCACACTCGCATGGGGAGCCCTGCTTCACGACGTCGGCAAGCCCGCAACCTTCCAGCCCGGCCCGGGCCGCATCCGCTTTAACGGACATGTCGAGGTCGGTGTCCGCATTGCCGAAGACATCGCCCGCCGCCTCCGGTTCTCAAACGAGGAAACCTCCCAGATTGTCTCCCTCGTCGAAAACCACATGCGCTTCGGCGACGTCGAAAAGATGAAGCCCTCCACCCTGAAGCGCTTTTTCCGCCTTCCCGACTTCCCCGAGCATCTGGCCCTCCATCGCATGGATTGCCTCGCCAGCCACCGCGATCTCTCGCTCTACGAATTCGCGAAATCCCGCTACGAGACCATCCCCGAGCACGAAGTCCGCCCCGCCCCGCTCATCACCGGACGCGATCTGATCGACGCCGGCTACCGCCCCGGCCCGCGGTTCAAGGAGTTCCTCGCCCTCGCCGAAGACGCCCAGCTCGAAGGCAGCATCCACACCCGGGAAGAGGCTCTGGCTCTCATCCAGGCCCACAGCCCCGTGAGCCCTGACCCCTAATCGCAGATTCTCATCAGCCGGGGCTTGATCTCTTCCCGGGAAATCTCCAGGAACCCCAACGACACCGGCAGGGAAAACCGCCGCGGCCCGGCGCTTCCAGGATTGAAATAAAGTACGCCCTTCTTCCACTCGATCCCCGGCTCGTGCGAGTGGCCGCTGATTACAACCGCGATACCGGCCGCCGCAGGATCAAGATCGAGTGCGTTTCGATCGTGGAGCATGTAGATATTCCAGTCCCCAAACTCAACTAGCTCGGTCTCCGGAAGCTGCCCGCAGCGCCCATCGCGATCGATGTTCCCCCGAATCGCCGTAACCCGCGCGATATCCCGAAGCTGGTCCAGAATCGTTGGATCGCCCACGTCTCCAGCGTGGAGAATGTGATCCACATCCTGCAGCGCCGCGACCGCCTCCGGCCTGAGCAGGCTATGCGTGTCCGAAATCACCCCTACCAGCATCGTTAGACCCCGATCGTCAGCCGGGTCCGCGGGTCCAGGTAGTCGCGCAGCGCATCGCCCAGAAAATTGAACGATAGAACGCACAGCATTACCGCGACGGCCGGAAAAATAACCAGGTGCGGTGCGTCAAAAAGATGAGACCTCGCGTCATTAAGCATCGAGCCCCAGCTGGCCGCCGGTGGCGGCACGCCGAGTCCAAGAAAACTCAAGGTCGCCTCAGCGAGAACAGCCCCCGCCATGCCAATCGCCGATTGCACAATCAACGGCTGCACGATGTTCGGCAGAATATGCCGCACGAAGATCCTCAGGTCGCTCGCCCCGAGCGCTCGCGCAGCCTCGACGAATTCCCGCTCCCGGACCGCCAGAACCTGGCCCCTGACCAGACGCGCATATCCCACCCATCCGCCAATCGACAGAGCCAGGACGAGATTGATCGTGCCCGGACCCAGGAAAGCGACGAAGGCGATGGCCAGAAGAATCCCGGGAAGGGCCAGAAAAGCGTTCATGACGAAAATATTCAGTATCGTGTCCAGCACGCCGCCGTAGTATCCTGCAATTCCACCAAACAGAACGCCAAGGAATAACGAACACGCCACCACCGAGACCGCAACAAGCAGCGACACACGGGATCCATAGATGATGCGAGAGAGAATATCCCGGCCAAGTTCGTCGGCTCCGAGCCAATGTCCCGGCCCTGGCGGCGCAAGCCGGTGGTTCAGATTTATCGTGGCAGGATTGTCCGGGGAAATCACGGGAGCGAATATCGCCGCGACGGCAAAAAACGCCAGCAGCATTAGACCCGCCGCGGCAAGCGGTTGAGCGGTAACGTGCCTGAAGAAAGGAAGATCCATCGAAGTTAGATTCTCACCAAACGTAACACCGAAATCGACTATGCTGGAGTTGGTTCCTTGGTAACCCCCACGTAAGGTCCAGAGGTAACAGGACCCCGGAAAGGACCTACGATTTGCGCATTCTGCTGCTGGGACTGAATTACTCACCAGAGCTCACAGGCATCGGCAAATACTCCGGGGAGATGATGGAGTGGCTCGCCGCCCGCGGTCATGGAGTGCGCGTCATTACGACGCCCCCGTATTATCCGGCCTGGAAGGTTCATAAGGACTACAAGGCGTGGGCCTATAGCCGCGAGGTTTCACCCGCCGGAGCAGAGATCTTTCGCTGTCCACTGTGGGTTCCGGCGCGGCCAACCGGGTTGACCCGCCTCGCGCATTTGGGCTCGTTCGCAACAAGCAGCCTCCCCGTCATGCTGGCCTCCGTTCTCTGGCGCCCTGACCTGGTGCTTTCCGTCGAGCCCGCATTTTTTGGCGCTCCGTCGACAGTCCTGACAGCTTTTCTTTGCGGTGCCCCGTCCTGGCTTCACGTCCAGGATTTCGAGATCGATGCTGCCTTCGACCTCGAACTGCTACCGCCGGGAGGGTTGATTCATAGCTTTGCCCTTGCCTATGAACGCTTTGTGATGCGTGGCTTTACCCGTGTCTCGAGCATCTGCCCGAACATGATCAACCGCCTGACCGAAAAGGGAGTCGGCAGCCGCAAGGTCGTGCATTTCCCCAACTGGGTCGACATTGAGGCGGTCCGCCCACTCGACAGCCCCAACGCGTTTCGCCGGCAACTCGGTATTCAGGACCATCAGGTAGTGCTGCTTTACTCCGGTAACCTGGGCATGAAGCAGGGTTTGGACGTGCTGCCTCCTTTCGCGCAGCTTTTCCGGGACGATCCGCGTGTGCACTTCATCTTCTGTGGCGATGGCGCGTTCCGGCGCCAACTGGAGCGGATGACAGCTGGACTCCGCAACGTTTCCATGCTGCCTCTCCAGCCCGAGGAGCGGCTGAACGAACTGCTGAATGCCGCAGACGTTCACTTGCTGCCGCAAAAGGAAGATGCCGCCGACCTGGTCATGCCGTCCAAGCTGACGGGCATGCTTGCCAGTGGCCGCCCGGTCATATCAACCGCGGCACATGGAACCCAGGTGGCCTGTGTGGTTTCTGGAAGGGGCATCAATGTCGCTCCCGGAGATAGGGCAGCCTTCCACAATGCAGTTCTTACGCTTGTCGCCAACCAGGATATGCGGCATGAGATGGGCCGCGCCGCGCGCGCCTTCGCCGAGGAGCATTTGAGCCGCGAACAGGTTCTGAGGCGATTCGAAATGGAGATAATGCGCCTGCACGCGGAGTCTGCCGTGCAGGTCGCTGCACCAACCCCCGGATCGGAGCCGCACACACAGCGCCCCGAATAAGACTCCGATTCGTTATGCGGTTCATTCGCACGCTCTGAGCTGCCTTTGTTAATGCGGTGCCCGCTGCCTATGGTCAGTGGCACCCTCTTTAAGCACTGGAGACCAGCGATTTGAAGACGGCACTGATTACAGGCATCACCGGACAGGACGGCGCGTACCTGGCCGAATTCCTGCTCAAGAAGGGCTATCAGGTTCACGGCATCAAGCGGCGCACCTCGATGTTCAATACCAATCGTATTGATCATCTTTATGAGGATCCCCACGTAGCCGCGCGGCACCTTATCCTGCATTATGGCGACCTGACCGATACCAGCGTTCTGGCCCACATCGTGCAACGCGTCCAGCCCGACGAAATCTACAACCTCGGCGCGCAAAGCCACGTTCAGGTTTCCTTCGAAGAGCCCGAATACACCGGGAACGTCGACGGCCTGGGTACGCTGCGACTTCTCGAAGCCATTCGTATACTCGGGCTCGAGAAGAAAACTCGCTTCTATCAGGCGTCAACGTCCGAGCTTTACGGCTTGGTGCAGCAGATTCCGCAGTCGGAAACGACCCCTTTCTATCCGCGTTCACCGTATGCGATCGCCAAGCTCTACGCCTACTGGATCACCGTGAATTATCGCGAGGCCTATGGGATCTACGCCTGCAACGGAATTCTCTTCAACCACGAGTCGCCCTTGCGGGGCGAAACCTTTGTCACCCGCAAAATTACCCGCGCCCTGGGCCGCATCAAAGTCGGCCTGCAGGACACGCTGTATCTCGGCAACCTGGACGCGCTGCGCGACTGGGGCCATGCGCGCGACTACATCGAGATGCAATGGCTGATGCTTCAGCAGGACGAGCCGCGCGACTACGTCATC
>DATJNE010000140.1:0-16895 GCA_035508305.1 Acidobacteriaceae bacterium
TTATCTTCCCAGGCTGACAGCCGGCCGGGCGGGCGCGAGCTGAGCCGGTTCCTCCGCACAGCCTGTCGCGACGGCGCCGCGTGGAGAGGGGTCCCGACCGGCCTGCTCGGTTCGCCGCAGAAACTCCCCCAGCAGCTCGTACTGATCGCCGGCGATGTAGTCCACGCCGGCCTGCTGCGCGGCGCGCCAGCGGATTTCCGCCGCGGCCAGAGAACCGAAGTTGTAGCCGTGGAACCATCCGTTGCAGCTCTCCTCTTTCTCCGTCGCGCCGTCGAGGGTGTAGAAGCGGATCCACAGATGATGCGCATGCGCGTGGCGCACCAGCGCCCGCAGGCGCTCATCGTCGGCCGAGGTCCAGTCGCCGGCGTGCCGCTGGCCGCCCTGTTCCACCACCGACCACGGATTGTTCCACCAGCGCCGGTAGTTCGACTCCGGCTCGGGCTCGAGCACGTCCGGCGGCGCCATCGGATTGTTCGTGTTGGTGTGCACCGCGCCAAAGACCAGCAGCTTGCCGCCTACGGGCACATCATTGTAGAAGACCGCCTGCTGCGCATCCGATTCGCCGGTGAGCACGAGGATGGGGCGAATCGTGAGCGGCTGGGGCGTCGCAGGATCGGCCGTCTTCGTCGCGGTCGAGAGCCAGTCCCGATACTTTTCCAGCAGCGCCCAGATGGCGCGCAGATGCGCGGGCTCCTCGGTCTTCAGGTCGAGATTCAGCGTGATCAGGGGCCAGTCGCCGCGATTGCCTTCGGTGAGGGCGTGTTCCACGATGGGGCGCACGCGGTCGAAGAAGTAGTGCTCCATGGTGGGCTCGTCGCCGCTGACCGGGGCGCCATGGGCGACGATCGACCAGGAGCGGCCGGTCTTCGGATCGGTGTACCAGTAGAGGTCCTGCTCGATGGCGAGCGGAGTGCCGGCGGAAAGGGCGCGGTCGATGCGGTCGGACCACCACTCGTAGTAGGGGTAGCAGTTATGCGCATCCATGACGCTGCGGCTGCCGGGGCGCGAAGCATCGCGGGCCGGCTGCGCGCCGAGCGGCAAGACAGCAGCAACGAGCAACAGCAGGAAGAGGGCAGGGCGCATCGGATTCCGCATGGGGTCCTTTCGTTCAGTGGGGAGTGGCGGCCGAAGCCGATGGATTCCAGTTCAGGTAGACGGGATTGCCCAGGAGGAGAATGCGATGGCCGGCGCCGATGACTTCGGCGCGAATCCAGTGGCGTTGACCATCCGAGGTCCACGCGGCATGCAGGGTCGCGTCCGCGCCGGCGATGGTCTGCGGCGGGAGTGCGCTCGACTCTTCCCCATCGACGAAGAAGCGCAGCGATGCTCCATCGCAGTCCCCTGCCTGTGCGGTGAGAGCGACGCCCGCCCCGTTCGGCGCGGTCAGCTCTCCGCCCATGGTTGCCGACGCTCCGCCGGTTTCGGCCTGCATTTCCAGCCTTCGATCGCGCGAGCCGGTCAGGTCGATGAAGACGCGCCCTGAGCGGATGCCGTCGAGGATTCCGGCCACCGATAAACTGCGCGCGTAGATCACTGTCGTGGGATACCCCACGGAGGCGGGGTGTTCCGGCGGCCAGTCGGCATGGTGGTTGTCGCTGCCGCCGACCGCAGTGAGCCGGAAGCCGCGCCGCAGCTGATCTTCCCAGAAACGGGTCGCGGGCAATCCGCCGCCGTTGACGACTTCGATTGAGGTCACCAGGCGCATGTCGGCCGGGGGCGAAGGATTCCAGCCGCAGCCCATGCAGATTTCGCCGGTCGGCGCCTGGGGATGATTGATGGAGACGATCGCGCCCAGGGAGCGAGCCTGGCGGAACATGGCATTCACGTCCGGCACGTGTTGTGAGCCCACGCGATCGTCGATGAAGCGCGTCGTGCCGAACTCATTGGCGTGGCCGTGAAAGGTGGTCAGCTCGCGGCCGGGGATCAGCAGCAGCTTGTCGAAGTACGGCTGCAGCTCGCGTTCGTCGTCGTACTGCGAGGTTGCGTTGTGGTCGGTGATGGCGATGAAATCGAGCCCGCGCCGCACCGCGGCCTCCACGGTGAGAAACAGCGGGCATGGCGCCGGCTGGCCCGTCTGGCTGGGGCAGCTGCCGTCGCTGTGCGCGGTGTGCATGTGGAGATCGCCGCGATACCAGCCTGGTTTGTCGTTCAGCGGCTGCCCGGTGAAGGAGGCGTCGTCGAGCGCCAGGTTGAACCACACGTCCGCGCGATAGCGCGAGGTCACGCCCGGCCGGATGTTCGGCACCGCAATCAGCAGCTTCCAGCGCCCAGGCGGAATCGCACCGGGAAGATACGAGGGCGTCGCGTCCGTATCGCTCAGGGTGAAATGATCCTTGTTGCCCCCGCTCTCGCCGCGAAAACGAAAGGGGTCGGCGATGCCCAGGTCGAGCACGGTGCGCTGGTCTTTGCCGAGGTTGTGGAAGGTGACCGTGATGCGATGGGTGCCCGCCGGCACTTGGAAAGGAACCTCAAAGCAGGTCTGCTTCTGCGCGGGCCGCACCTCGCCCCGCAGGACGACATTGGGAGGCGGAAGGGTTTGCGCCGCCGAAAGTCCGGCGCAGAACAGCACACAGAGCGTGAACCAGCGCGTTCGCGAAGACATGGAAGAAGGGTATCCGGAGCCGGGCGGTTTCCCCGGCCCCGGGCGATCGATCAGAAAGAAATGCGCACGGCGAACTGCATTACGCGCGGGTCGCCGGCGAGGGAGGTGATGCTGGCGACGCCGCCGCTGGTGATGTTGCCGTTGGGCTGCCCGAACTCCGGCGTGTTGGTGACGTTGAAGACTTCCCAGCGCGCCTCGGCGTTCCAGCCTTCGGTGATGGGGAAGTCCTTGAGCAGCGCCGCGTCCCAGACATCGACGTCGGGGCCGCGCAGGGTGTTGCGGCCGACGTTGCCCACGGCGCCGACGGCGGTTGTCGTATACGCGTCGGTATACCCCGAGGGCGCCTTGCCGGCGCAGGCCGAATCCTTGCTGGCATAGAACCAGCAGTCCGGATCGCCGATGGTGTGCGGGGTGCCGATCAGGTTGGGCGTGGCGGTCGTGTAACCGTACGGATCGAGGATGGAGTTGTGGTTGCCGTCGTTCTCGTTCACCTGGAAGGGATGGCCACTGTAGTAGCTGTAGAGGCCGGAGGTGGTCCAGTTGCCGAGGATCCAGGAGAGCGGCCCGTGATTCAGCCTCTGCTGGCCGCGCCCGAAGGGCAGGTGATAGTCGTAGCTGAACGCGACGCGATTCGGAGTATCAAAATCGCTGGGTCCGTACCAGGCTCCCTCATTGCGACCGTCCGGAGCGTCACCCGAGCTGGTCTCGAGCTCTTCGGGGGAGTTGTCGATGCTGCGCGAGTGTGTAAACGCCGCCCGCACTTCGAGGCCGCTGGTGAGATGACGCGTCAGGCTGGCCTGCAGCCCGTTGTAATTGCCGGAAGCGATGGGCGAGGTCCACTCGATCTGCCCGAAGTTCGGGTAGGGCACCACACCGGTGCTGACGCCGCCGGAGATGATCGGCTGGTTGTAGTTGCGGATCACGTCCAGATGCGTCGATTTGGTGCCGACGTAGTCGATCTCCGCCACCCACGGCAGGCCGATCTGCCGCTGCACACCGAAGCTCCATTGCTGCACGTAGGGCTCCGGATCGTCGACCGGCACCGAACGGATGTGATACGCCGTGAGGTTGCTGAAGTTCACGGTGCTGGGATCGAGAAAGTTCGACGGGAAGCCGACCGATGGCTGGAGCACCGGCGCGGTATTGCTCACCAGCTGCTTGTTGATGAGGAAGGGCGGGTTCAGCGCCAGCTCGTCTTCGCTGCCGATGCGCTCGAACAACGTGTAATAGATGCCGTAGCCGCCCTTGAGCACCGTCTTCGTGTCCGGCGAGAAGGCAAAGCCAATGCGCGGTCCGAAGTTTTTCGTATTGGGATTGACGATGGATCGATTCCCGACCGATCCGCCTTTGGCGAACACCAGAGCACCCGAACCCGGATCGAAGTCCGCCATGCGGTTCTGCCCTTCCATTGCCGGCGTGGCGAAGTCGTAGCGCAGACCCAGGTTCAGAGTGAGCTGGGGGGTCGCCTTCCAGTCGTCTTCAAAGAAGCCCGATGCCATCCACAGGCGCTGGTCGACGAAGAACACATTCGTCAGCGCCGTCGTCTGCGTATAGCCGAGGAGTCCGTCGGCATAGGAGAGCCCGGTTCCGGAGACGCACTTGCCGGGGGCGCTGTGCTGGCAGGTAAAGACGCCGGTGAAGTCGAGGTCGCCGCGCGTGCTGGGTTCGTCCTGGAACAAATTGCGCATGGGCAGATACAAACTCACGCCGTACTTCAGCGTCTGGCGCCCCAGCACCATCGACAGCGTGTCGTTGTACTGGTACTGCATGGGCACCTGCTGCTTGGGCAGGAAATCGGGGGAGCCTTCGAAGGCGTAGTTGGAGAACTCGGTCAGCGGCACGCCGCCGCCGAGCGCCGGATTGGCCGGAATGCCGGGCACGAACTGCCCGGCATCCTGCGTGAGGGTGAAGGGCTGCTGCTGCGCATAGGAGTAGTCGCGCACCCAGCCGAAACGGAATTCATTGACCATGCTCTGGTTGATGATGTGCGTCCAGCCCAGCACGTCGCTGTAGGCCTTCAGGATCTGGTTGCCCCACGCCGAAGTCGATGTGCCGTCGGCCAGGCCGCCCAGATAGCCGGGGATGTCGCGGTTGCGCGTCGAATAGTTGTAGCGCATGAAGACGGTGTCGCTCGGCGAAGGCGTCCAGTCCACGCGGGCATCGTAGTTGTCTTCAAAGTCGGTGAGCAGGGCGTTGCGAATGTAGTTGTTGATGTCGGGCGGGCTTCCCGCTGTGGTCGTGTTGGGGAGCGGGAAGAGCGCCATCAGCTTCTGCATCGTCGAGTCAAGGCTGCCCGACGGCACGGAGTTGTTGGCGAAGGGCTGGCAATTCGATCCGGAGAAAGCGGGGCTGCAGGTGGTTGGGTCGTAGATGGTCGGATATTTCACGCCGACGGTGGCCGCGGTCGCGGGGCTGAAATCGCCGGTGCGCTCGTTGGGCAGCGGAACGGTGGAGGTGCGCAGCACACCCTGCTTGATGCGCGTCCCCTCGTAATCGAAGAAAAAGAAGAGACGGTTTTTCAGGATCGGGCCGCCGAGATTGGCGCCGAACTGATTCTGGTTGTATTTGGGCTTGGCCAGGCCGTGCCGGTCCGAGAAGAAGTCGTTGGAGTCGAAGTAGTTGTTGCGCACGTACTCGTACCCGAGGCCGTGGAACTGGTTCGACCCGCTCTTCGTGTTGACCGAAACCACGGCGCCCGGGCTGCGGCCGTATTCAGCGGAATAAGGATTCGTGATTGCGTTGAACTCGGCAATGGTATCCACCGAGGGATGCGCCGACTCGGTGCTGAGCTCCTGCACGTTCTCGGAAAACGTATTGTTGTCGATGCCGTCGAGGATGAAATCGTTCTGCAGGGAGTGCACGCCGTTCACATTGAAGTCGCCCACGCGCCCGGCCGACGTCGCGCCGCTCTGCTGGGTGTAGCGAGCGATCTGGATTCCCGGCACCACGCGCAGCAGGTCATCCCAGTTGCGCAGCGCCAGGGGTGTCTGCTCGATGGTGGTCGCGCCGATCTCGTCGCCGATCGAAGCGTCGTCGGGGGAAAGCAGGGGAGCGTTCGACTGCACCTTGACCGTCTCCTGTGCCGAACCCACCTTGAGATGAAAGTCTTCGCGGGCGCGCTCGCCCACCGTCAGGTTCACCTGGGCATCGAGCGAAGCGAAGCCCGAGTCGCTCACCACGATCTGATACTGACCGATGGGCAGATCCTGCATCGAGTACGCGCCCGCGCCGTCGGACTGCACGGTTCGCGAATACCCGGTGTCCTTGTCCTGGGCCACCACCTTCACGTGGGGCAGGGCGGCGCCGCTGGGATCGGTCGTCAACCCGGAGAGGCTGGCGGTATTCACCTGGGCCCGAAGCGCCGGCATGGCGGCCAGCGCGAGCAGAAGAGCCGCTGTGCGAAACGGTGGATTGCGCATCGCAGAAGTCCTTTCTCGGTAGTTGGTTTCCCGGTGCGGACGCGGATCGAGCCGGCGCTCCGGCGTCCGCACCGTGTTCGTCTCCGCAACCCTGTCTCGGACCGGATGAGCAGCTTGTCGGGGAATGACGGAATTCAGGAGCCGATCGCCTGCGCTGTCGCGCAGAGATCGCGGTGGCATCTTCACTGCAGCCTCCAGGTACGTGCGTGGGATGATGCGGGCGTCTGTTATCCGTCTCGGCAAGCCGCGCCCGTCACCCCATGGTGGAGTTCGATTGCAGGCACGCGGAAGTGTTTACCCCTCCCCGCCCCCGGGACACACACCTGGGTGTTGTACCCGCAAATGCTTCCATCACGGTTACTTATCTACATCGTCAAATGTTCGTGAATCTGCCGCGCACACCGGGGCATCCACAGGGGCGTTTATCGCTTGTTTACCGGCGAGTCATACCCTAAGATCGAACGGGATCGCCCCGCCCGGCTCGCCAGGAGATCACCCGCAATGGCACATTCATCGGTCGTCGCACGCCAGGTGAAAGCGCCGCCTCCGCGCGACGAAATCACCGATCGGTTCGACGACGACCCGCGCTGGCAGCTCGCCCAGCGTGTGATCGCCAGCCGTCATTTCGTCCGCTCCACGCTGCTCTCCCGGTTCCTCCTCTACATCGTGGCGGAAAGCCTGCTCGACCGCGCCGCGAGCATCACGGAACATGAAATCGGCGTGCGCGTCTTCGACCGTCCGGCCAGCTACCGCACCGTCGAGGACAACATCGTCCGCAACTACGCTCGCCAGCTGCGCCGCCGCCTCGCCGACTACTTCTCCGACGAAGGCGCCTCGGAGCCGCTCCACATCGATATTCCCCTCGGCGGTTACATCCCGGTCTTTGCCGCGCCCAGCCCCGGGCCCGATCCCGCCGAGCGCGCCGTTCCCATCAGCATTCGCCCGGAGGCGCCGTCCGCTGCTCCCGAGCTGGACCTCGCTCCGTCGCCCTCAGGCGCCGGACGCCGCTCCCTCTTCGCCGCGCTGCTCGCGGTATACAGTCTGGCTCTCATTGCGGTTGTCTGGTTTACCGCGGTTCGCTTCCATGCGCCGCGTCCGGTGGCGGAAAACTGCTCCCCCGCGGCGCCGCTCTGGGCTGCGCTCTTCGGCGGCGGGGTCAACACCTACATCGTGCCCGCCGACGCCGGCCTCAACCTTCTTGAGGATCTCTCCCGCCGTCCCATCTCGCTGGCCGATTACCTCGGCGGGGGCTATGCGCAGCTCGCTCTCCCGGCGATGGACGCGCACAGCCAGGAGGATCTGCGCAGCCAGCGGTTCACCAGTTTCGTCGATCTTCAGGTGATTGCGGCGCTCTCGCGGCTGCCGCAGTTCAATCCCGAACGCGCGCTGCTGCGTTTCCCGCGCGACCTCCGCCTCGACGACATCCGCAACGCGAACGCCATCATCCTTGGCTCCATTGGGAGCAATCCCTGGGCCGCGATGGCCGAGGGCAACGCGAATTTCCGCATCGTTTATGGATCGGGCATGCAGGGCGCGGTGATCACGAACGCGCATCCGCAGCCGGGAGAGGCGGCCATCTACGCCAGCCACTGGAACGAGCCCGACCACGAAACTTTCGCACTCATCTCGTGCTTCCCCAATCTGTCGGGCAACGGCCGGCTGCTGGTCCTGCAGGGGCTCGACGTGGCCGGCACCCAGGCCGCCGCCGAAGCGCTGCTGCACCCGGTCGCGATCGCACCGATCCTGGTCCGCGCGACCCGCTCCGACGGATCTCTGCGTTCCTTTGAGATCCTGCTGCGCTCCACCAGCATCAACTCCGCTTCCACGCGCACGACCGTGGTCGGCAGCCGCGTGGATTAGACCGGTCTGTCTCTTCCCGGAGCGCGCGCGCCTCTTGGTGCGTCGAGGCGAGGCCGCTCGTCAGCGATAGCCGCGCGCGAGCAGGTATTTTGCGCCTGCCGCAAAGGCCGCCGAACCCGGCACCGAGAACGCGAAGGCATCGGCCAGGCGCGTCATGGTGTGAAACGCGAAGCCGACCGCGAGCGCATCCTCGATCTGCTGCCGAGAAGCGCCAGCGGCGAGCACGGCACGCATATCGTCCGCATCCACCGTTTGTTCGCGCGTCAGCTTGCCCAGCAACAGCAGCGTGGCCCGCAACGGCTCCTCCACGTGCAAAAGGCCGGGATCGGAGAGGACCGCGGAGACGCTTTTCGCATCTCCAGAGGCCCGCTGCGCCACCGCCGCGTGCGCCTCAAGGCAGAAAGGCGACTGGCTCGTCTTCGCGATAAATGCCGCCATCAGCTCCCGATCGCCCACCGTCCATGACGACGGCCCGCGCATCGCCTCCTGGGCCACCCTGCCCATCGGCTTGCCGTAGAAATCCGCCCGGTAGTTCACCAGCCTGACCACGTCGAGCACCGGCTGCCGCGAAATCGTGCGGATCAGCGCGAACAGCGCTTTGGTACTGAGACTGTGGCCGTTGTCGAGAATGCGCAGCCGCACGCCTACTCCGTTCCTGTCGCGGCCTCGAGAGCAGCCAGCGCCGCTTCGTATTGTCGGGTGGCCTGCCCGATCGCGGCGCACACCACCATCTCGAAGACCTGGTCTTCATTCAGGCCCGTTGCCTGTGCGGCGGCAAAGTCCTCGTCCCTGACTCGCCAGGCCTGGCGCGCAACCTTATCGACCAGCGCCCCCGCAGGGCCGCGGACACCGCGGTTGTGGAAGGCGGCCTGCCGCCCGGAGGAGGGCAGCTGGCCGTCGCCTTCGAGGATTCGCGTTGTCAGTGCGGTTCGCGCCTGCTGGATGTCCGACATGGAATCTCCTGGATTGCGAGGCGAGCCCCCGGAACCTGCGCTCGGCGCGCGCGCCCTGTTTCTGCGGAGATTCTCGTCCACGTTGCGCGTACGCGTCCATGGCCACTCGACCGAACGGCGCGATCCGGCCATCACCTCCGACGCAACGTTCGCGCGATCCCGGAGAGTCAGATTGCTTCAGCCGATGCACAGGGTGAGGATTTCTATGCCAGCGTCGACGGCCAAAACACACACCACGGATGTCGAGACGGCGTGGGTCCCCGGCAGGGGCTGGTGAAGAAGCGCCGCAAGGATTGTTACAGACAGGATCGCGCAGATCCTACGCCACGCACTTTGCCACGATGAGGGTGATGTCGTCTTCCTGCTCTCCGGAACTGTACTGCTGCACCTGGGCGAGCACGGCATCGACAGTGGCTTTTGCGACGAGCTTTTTGTGGCGGCGCAGCGCGCGGACCAGGCCGGCGGCGCCGAATTCTTTTCCGTGGGCGTTGCGGGCTTCGGTGACGCCATCGGTGTAAAAGGCGACGGCATCGCCCGGAGCCAGGCGGCATTCCGTCATCTGGCCCTCCCATTCGCGGAACATGCCCAGCACGGTGCCGGTAGCGCAGAGCTGCTCCACGCCGCCGCCGGCGCGCAGCAGCAATCCGGGCAGATGGCCGCAGTTGGCGTAGCGCAGCACGCGGGTTTCGTCGTTGTACTCGGCGAAGAAGACGGTGGAGTAGGCGCTGTCGACGGTCGAGTCGAAGAAGGTCTGATTGACGGTGCGCAGGAAGGTCGCGGGGCACTCCCCGGCCAGGGCGAGCTGGCTGCGCAGATTGGCCTGCAGGTTGGCCATGAGCAGCGCGGCGGCGATGCCTTTGCCGGAAATGTCGGCCACCAGCAGACCGGCGCGATGCGGGCCGAAGGCGAGGAAGTCGTAGTAGTCGCCGCCGACATGGCGCGCCTGGATGCAGACCCCGGCGTAGTCGAGGGTGCGCAGCGGGGGCGCGGTCTGCGGGAAGAGCCGGGCCTGCACCTGCTTGGCAATCTCCAGCTCCTGGGCTGCGCGACGCTCGGCGGCGACGCGTTCGCCGGCGGCGCGGCGATGGGCCTCGATCTCGCGGCTGATCTCGTCGGAGCCGAGCAGTTCGAAGATGTTGCCGTCGATGTCGGTGAAGGTGGCGAAGGTGCCGCCCCAGAACTGGGGCTGCGGCGGCTGCAGGAAGCGAACCCCGCGGCTGCTCCACAGCTCGTACGTCGTGTTGATGTCTTCGGCGATGAAGCTGACGTTGGTGTTGCGTCCGATGAGGCGGTAGTTCTCGGTGCCGCGGCGCGGGGCGATGAGGGCAAGGATGGCGCTGCCGTCGGGGGGCGCAAGGGCGACCCAGCGGCCGAACTCCCAGCTGGAATCGGCGAGGACCTGAAAGCCGAGGCGATCGACGTAGAAGGCGAGGCTGCGATCGTGATCGCGGATGTAGACGTTGGATTTGAAGATGCGAACGTAGGGCGTCTCCACATCCGGGGCGAGCGGCGAGTGGCCGCGCAGCAGGCGTTCGACCGGGCGGATTTTCGGTTCGCTGGCCACGGTGGGTCTCCGCAATCAATATCCCACAGGCGGGGGTGCGGAGTCTGCGGGGTGTTGGTGGGCCGGATGCGGCCGGCAGCTGGAGGGCCGGGCGGGGCGCGAAGGGGAACCAAAGGGGCCCCAGGCGCGTACGTCATGGTGGCGCGGTCCCACGCCTTCCCCCGCCGCGCCGCTGATGTACAGGAGAGCATCCATGCGTAAGCTCATCAGCGCCATGGCGATTGCCATCGCCATTCTGTTCGCGCTCCCGGCTGCCGACGCGCAGACCTCGCACGGGAACACACTTGTGATCGTTTACAAGGACGGACACCGCCAGAGCGTGAATCTCGACGAGATCGTGCGCCTCGAGTTTCCAGGAGCGGTGCCGGCGGGCATCATCAGCACGCCCGGCCCCTCGCGCGCACGCTTCCTGGGCAGGTGGGAGGTGGGCGAGGGCAACGGCGACAACTTCTACATCACGCTGCGCGAAGACGGCACGGCGCTGCGCACGATGAGCGGCTTCGAGCACGAGCGCGGCCGCTGGGAGTACGTGAACGGCGAGGCCGACGTGACCTGGGACGATGGCTGGCAGGACTGCATCCGGAGGGTGGATGGGCAGTTCAAGAAATACGCCTACAGCCAGGGGAAAACGGTCCACGACGAGCCGGACAACGTGACGAACGCGCGCAACGTAACGCAGAATCCGGCAGGCGTGGATTAGCAACGGCCGCCGTTCCGATTCCTATTGCAGCAAGCCGAAGACGGCGACGCCGCTCGGGGTGCCGACGAAGACCTTGCCGTTGGCGACTACCGGGGTGATGAATTTGTTGCCGTTGCCGAAGTTATCGCGGCCGGCGGCGGCCTGGTTGCTGTTGTAGAGCTCCTGCAGGGTAGTGGTGTTATAGGCGTGGAGGATGGCCGGAGAGCTGTTTTCGACGGCCCAGACGATCCCGTTGGTGGTTCCGTTGGCGCTGATGGCCGGCGTGGTGCCGGGATAGGTGAACTGGTTCGTGCTCTCGACCGATGGAGTCGCGGCGAGCTTCGCGTTCGCGATGGGAAACGCTTTGAGGTTGTCGTTGGAGGAGCCGTAATACACCGTGCCATTGAAATACGCCGGCATGGAGAAGACGGCATTCACGGGGCCGATGATTTCCTGATAGAGCG
Source organism: Acidobacteriaceae bacterium (assembly GCA_035508305.1). GTDB lineage: Bacteria > Acidobacteriota > Terriglobia > Terriglobales > Acidobacteriaceae > Palsa-343. The sequence goes on from DATJNE010000140.1 coordinate 11,542, forward strand.
CATTGTTGTTCTGCGCGTTGTATTTGCCCATGGAGTCGCGATTGACGATGTAGAGGTTGGTGTCCTTGCCGGCGCCAACGGCGAGGTGATGAACGGTACCGGTGGAGTCCGTGACGTCGGGCAGAACGAGCGCACCGCCGGAGCCGAGATCCTCATCGGCATCCGACTCGTTGATGGTGTTGCTGGCTTCGAAGTAGTCGGCCACGGCGAGCGTGCCGCCGGCGGTCGAGATCTTGAGAAAGCCGTTGCCATAGTCCTTGTTCACCGGAAAGCCGTTGGCATCGAGGGTGCCGTCAAAGGTGCCGTTGGCGTCGAGGAAATAGATGTTGCCGCTGGAGTCGGCGGCGAGTCCGGTGCCCGCCATCCAGATGGAGCCCTCGCTGCCGTTGGGGGTGAGATTCAGCACCACCGTCTGCGCCAGCGTCGTCTCGCTGTACGCCATGAGCCAGCCGGTATAGGGGTCCTGATCGCAGTGCGAGGTCCAGCCAAGATAGAGGGTGCCGTTCATCAGGAGCAGGCCGACGCGCTCGGCATACTGGCCGGGGTCGAAGATAACGCGGCCCGCCGAGCTGTTGGCGCCGGTCCCGGGATACGAGGCGGTGATTTCGGTTGGGCTGCCGGAGAGCTCCGCGCCGGTGGTGACGTCGAGCGCATGCAAACGCTGGTGGTACGCGCCGCTGCTGTCGAGGGACATGCCGACGACGAAGATGGTTCCATTGGGACCGGCGTGCCGGTCGATGACGGGCGTGGAGGTAATGCCGATTTCCGGCGAGATCTGGCTGCAACCGTGGTCGCCGCTGGTAGTCTCACTCGCGCCGAGCAGGGAGGTCTTCCAGATCTGCGCGCCGGTGTCAGCGTCGAAGGCGTAGACGCTGTCGTGCTCGGTGGCGGCAAACACTACGTTGCGGGTTTGGCCGCCGGCGTTGAGGCTGGAGAGGATCAGGGGCTGCGCATCGACTTTGCCGTCGACCGGCAGAACGCGCAGAAGCCCGAAGGTGGCGGAGGCGACGTTGGCGAGGGTGAGCGTCGTCTCATTTGCGTTGAGACCGGTGCGGCCGATGTCGTCGTGATACGTGGTGACGTCGACGCCCGAAGCGACGACAAGCTGCGGCTTGACGGTAAGGCTCATCGAGGCGATGTGGTTCTGGCCGGCGGCGGTTGCGGTGAATTGCACAGTGACCGTTGTGGCGGCAGCACCGGACCCGGCCGAGAAGCTCACGGTTTGCGGCGTTCCGGGCGTGAGGGTAAGGGTGGCTGGCGTGGCCATGACGCCGGAAGGGACGCCGCTGACGGTAACGGCAACGGTTCCGGTGAAGCCGTTGAGCGCGGTCGCAGTGACGGAGACGGTTTGCGCGGTGCCGCCTGCTGTGAGGGTGAGGCTGGAGGCTCCGGTTGTCAGCGAGAAGTCGGGTTTCGCTTCGGAAACGGATCTGTGTCCGCATCCGGCGGCGAACGCGGCGATGAGAAGAGCGAGGCTGCCCAGGACAGCCAGTCCGTTGCGATGCATGCGGGCGTCCTCCCTTGCCGGACGGTGCGCGGAGCCAGCTCCCAGCGGATCGCTCTACGTTAGCGCGAATCGAGGCACCCTGTCTTCAACAGCTGCTGCGCGGAGCCGGGGATGGCAAGGGGCGGGTCCCAGCGGACGCCGGGAAGGCGATCCAGGGCCGCTTCGGTTTTCCGGGTGGCGAAGACGGCGATCCATCCGCGAGGCGCGAGGCGCGCGACGGCGGTTTTGCAGGCGGCGGCCATCCTGTCGACGGCGCGCAGCGTGACGGCCTCGAAGACGCGGCCGGGTTCCATGGCTTCCACGCGGCCGGGCCAGACTTCGGCTTTGAGGCCGAGGGTGCGCACGGCTTCGCGCAGGAAGGCCGACTTTTTGCTCTGCGACTCGGCAAGGGTCAGGCCGATCTCAGGCCGGCAGATGGCGATGGGGATGCCGGGAAATCCGGCGCCGGAGCCGAAGTCGAGCAGCGTTTTGATCTTCTTCGGGATGTGCTGCGCGGCAAAGATGGATTCGGCGAAATGGCGGCGGACGATCTCCTCAGGATTGCGCACAGCGGTGAGATTGATGCGAGCGTTCCAGCGCACGAGCAATGCGAGATAGGCTTCGAGCTCCTCGACGGCCTGCGCATCGAGGCCGAGGCTCTGCAAGGGAGAGGGATGCTCGCGCTCCTGTGCCATCGCAGCCGAGTGTACGCGCGATGGCGGACGGGTTCAAAGCCACGGAGCGCGGGTTTTAGTCGGCGACGGATTCGCGGATCATGCGCGGCTCCCAGGCCGCAGCCGCATCAACGAAGGACTGGAAGAGACACTGGGCGGCCTTGTTGGCTTCGAGCACGCGTTCCGGATGCCACTGCACACCCATGAGGAAATGGTCGCCGTGCCCTTCGGCGGCTTCGACGACGCCATCGTCGGGCGACCACGCCGCTTTCACAAGCCCGTTGCCCAGAATGCCGACGGCCTGATGATGGCTGCTGTTGACCATCATCGTGGTGCGGGAGCCGAGGCCGAGGATGCGCCGCAGGCGCGAGCGCGCGTCGAACTCGATGGCGTGCGCCTCCGCGATGGAGCGATCCGTTGCGTGGTTGATCGCGGTTTTCAGATGCTGCAGCAGCGTTCCGCCATGCCAGACATTGAGCGACTGGAATCCGTAGCAGATGCCGAGGAGCGGCTTGTAGAGGTTGGAGGCGTCCTGCAGGAGCAGTTCGTCGACCGCCTCGCGGGCGGCGTCGGCGGCGTTGCAGTCGGCCTCGGCATCCTCTCCGTACTTCTGCGGATTCACGTCCGCGGGACTGCCGGGGAGCAGCACGCCTTCGCAGGAAGCGACCAGCTGCGCAACCTGGGCGGGCGAATCGCGCAGCGTCACCCTGACCGGCTCGCCGCCGGCAAACTCGACGGCATGGGCATACTGCGGCCAGGCGCGTTCGCTGTACTCCTTATCCGCCAGGTTGGGTTCCGGAATCGCAATGCGTGGTGCTTTCATTGTCTCCGCGCCTCCTCGGTTTCTTGCAGGTCCCGAGCGATGCCGACCGCCTCCAGATGCCCAGCGTTGTTGCCGCCCTCCGGCTGCGGGGAGGGCTCCACGGCAAATTTCTTCCAGGAGTGCTCATCATACAGGGCTGCGACCCGTTCCTCCAGTCGCGCCGTCAGCTCGTTCACCTGCTTCATTGTCATGCCGCGGGTTTGGATCTCCTCGCCGATGGCCAGGGTGACCGGTACCTTGTGAACGATACGCGTGTGGATGGGCAGGAGTTCGTAGGTCCCGATGAGGGCCATGGGAACGACGGGCAGCTGCGCATGAATCGCCATGAATGCCGGCCCGTTCATGAATTTTGCCATCCGGCCGTCGGGGGCGCGGCCGCCTTCGGGAAAGATGAAGAGGGGCATGCCGGCCTTGAGGGTTTTGACGGCGCCAATGAGGCTGGAGATCGAAGCACGCGGGTTCGAGACATCGACAGGAACCTGGCCGGACCGGCCGAGCCACCAGCCGATGAAGGGAAATCGCCAGAGATCGTGCCGGGCGACGATACGGAACTGGAAGGGCAGCGAGCTGAAAATGGCAGGCGTATCCATGTAAGACAGGTGATTGCAGATGTAGACCGCGGGGTCGCCGCGGAGGAGCTCGCGCCCGATCACGGTGACGCGGGCGCCACTGATCAGGACGCTGGCGCGCGCCCAGAGCTGCGCGATGCGATGCTGCCAGCGGCCGCGCTTTTCAAACAGCGATGCGAGCAGCGCCAGACTGCCGAAGAACGCCGTGACGACGAAGAACGCCGGGAGGCGATAGCAGTTGCTGACGAGGACTTCACGCCGCGGCATCGGATCGGGCCGGGGCGCGGGGGGGACGGTCGGCTTCATCGTGCAGTCACCGCAGGGGTCCTGTGCAGGAGCGGCCGAATCTCGCCCACGAGATAGACCGAACCGGCCACGACCACCAGACCGTGCTCGCCGGCCTCGCACCAGGCGCGTTCCATGGCTTCGTGGCCATCGCGGGCGGCGATTGCGGGGACGCCCGTCTGCGCCGCTGCGCGGAGAAGATGGCCGGTAGTCGCGGAGCGCGGCGAGGCGACGGGTGCAGCGACGATGCGGTCAAAAAGAGGGAAGAGGATCTGGGCCATCTGTTCGTAGGCTTTGTCTTGCATGCAGCCGAAGACCAGAACCAGGGTTCGGGAACCAGAAGCGGGGCTTCCGTGGCCGGGAGCGGGGAAGGAGGTTGATGCGGCGAGGGAGGACAGCGCAGCGCGCAGGGCCCAGGCGCCGGCGGGGTTGTGCGCGACGTCGAGGATCACTTCGGCCTGGCCGGGGATATGGATGGTTTCGAGGCGGCCGGGCCATTGCGTGCGCTGGATCCCTGCGGCGATCTGCGCCGGAGCGATTTTGTATCCGTGATGGTTGCGTAATTCAACGGCCGCGGCGATCGCCAGTGCGATGTTGCGCTGCTGGTGCACGCCGGCGAGCGGCGAGTCGACTTCGATCGTTTCGCCCGAGACCTGGACGGGGTAGCGGTTCCGCGCCGGGTTGGTTTCCCGAGCACCGAATGCTGAACGCGGAAGGCCGGGGACGTACTCCGCCGCGTTCACACCGCGCACATCGAGCTCCGCGGCGGCTTCACCGATGGCCTGGTTGGCTTCAGGGTGCTGCGGCAGGGTGACGAGCACGCCGTTGCGGCGCAGGATGCCGGCCTTTTCGCGCGTAATGAGGGTGATGGTGTCGCCGAGCCACTCCATGTGATCGAGGGCGATGTCAGTAATGACGGAGAGGAGCGGCTCCACGACGTTGGTCGCGTCGAGCCGGCCGCCCATGCCGACCTCGAGCACAGCCAGATCGACCTGCGCCTCGGCGAAGGCTTCGAACGCGACGGCGGTGAGGGTTTCGAAGTAGCTCGGGTGCGCGGGCAGGTGGCTTTCAGTGACGAGCCGGCCGGCGCAGTCGTCGACGCGGAAGTAGAGCCGGGCAAAAGCATCGTCGCCGATGGGGACGCCATCGATGCGGATGCGCTCATTGACGCGCTCCAGATGCGGCGACGTGTAGAGGCCCACGCGATACCCCGCGCTTTGCACGATCGACGCCAGCGTAGCGGCGGTCGACCCTTTGCCGTTGGTTCCGGCAATCAGGACGGATTTGAAGTGCTGCTCGGGATGGCCGAGGGCTTCGATCAGCGCGCGCATCTCCTCGAGGCGGAATTTGCGGCGGGGCTCCCCCGGGGAAGGATGCAGCTCACCGACCCGCGCGAGGAGACTGTCGAGCGCCGAGGCGTAGGACATGTACCTAGCGTATAGCGGATAGCGCGTCGCGGGTAGGGAGCAATTCCCCGGAATCCGGGCATGGTCGGAAGCTACTCTTTTACCGGGAGT
>DATJNE010000141.1:0-28818 GCA_035508305.1 Acidobacteriaceae bacterium
CGGCCAGGAATCCGGGTTCGTCGCTGCCGAGGCCGGCGGGATCGACGGCGGCATGAATGGCGGGATCGAAGAGACGGATGATCTGACCCTCGACCGCGATGGCGTACGGCAGGTAGATGATGTCGCTGAAGACGCTGGCCAGGCACCGCGCAATCGAGGTTTTCCCGTTTCCCGGCGGGCCATAGAGCAGCATCGCACGGCCGGAGTTCAGCCCCGGCCCGCACTGCTCGATCAGCGCGTCCTCAAATGTGAGCGAGCCGATCGCTTTGCGGATGCGATCGAAGGTGATCACTTCGTTGGTGAGCTTCTGGTAGAGCACCTGCTCGTTGAACTGGTCGAGAGGAACGGGCGCCGGACCCACATAGCCCACCTGGCGGAGGGCGTCGACCGTCCAGCGCGTTCCCCCTTCCGTGAAGGCGTAGCTGGCGCCGCCAATGCTGTCCGCCCCGCGCACGCCCATCGACTGCAGCAGCTTGCGGTCCACGGCCATTTGCACCAGTTTGGTCACCATGCGAAATGGCAGCTTGATGGCCTCGGTGATCTCGCGGACGGTCTGCAGCCGGGAAGAATAGATGAGCTTCAGCATCAGGCCCATCAGATCCACACGCTCGATCCCGGTGCCGTCCAGATCGGCGGGCTCGATGGGGACGTGATGCAGGAATGCATCCAGCGCCTCGGCGGTGAGCGATCCTAAAGCGACCAGGTTCTCGCCCAGGCGGCCGCCCTCGATGGCCTGCCGTTCGAGCGCTTTGGCGATGTCCTCGACGGTAACAAGTTTGGCCTGGACAAGCAGATCTCCTAACTGCAATCGGGTGACGATGACATCCTCCTGGAACGAACCTGCACTGTGGTCACAGGCGTGAGCGCCGCGCTCCACTCCAGCAATAGCACGGAGCAAAGGGCGGCCCAATAGCACGGAAGAGAGGGTGGCCGGGGAGCTCCCCGATCCCCCCAGGCCGGGGTCGTGGAGAGGATCCCGGCAGCGGCGGGTGCCTCTTTCGATTGCCGTTACAGCCGCTCGTAGAGCCGGCCCTGCTGCAGCTCCGGCGCGATCGCGGCAGAGCGGATGATCGAGGTCACCCGCTGGTGCCACAGCTTGTCGCGCCACATCCCCACGAACTGCGGCTCGCAGAAGTTGCTGCTGGCCATGGCCAGCCAGCGGCCGGTTGAGGCGGCATGCTGCGCGCCGAGCACGCACAGCTCCTGGAGCCAGTCCCAGGTGAGAAGCGGCCAGTCTTTGTAATCGACCAGGCTCCAGCACTCGGTGGTGATCAGGGGCATGCGGATCTTGTGCGATACGCCGGCGAAGGCGTCGATGCCGTCGGCCAGCAGCTTCTGCCAGTACTCGGGCCGGGCACGGTAGACATCGGCGGCCTTCAGGCTGAGGTTGGTGTAGCCCTTCGGGTCGAAGCGCTCGTACGCATAGCCGGAGAGGTGGTAGAACTCGCCGCCGTTTTGCTGTGCCATCCAGATATGCGGGTCGAGAAGATCGAAGTAACTCAGGTCGTGCTGCTCGAAGGCCGCCAGGCTGCCGGTCGCGACCGAGAAGAACAGCGGTAACTCGGGATATTGCTCGCGCACCAAAGCGATGGCTTTCGGCATCCATGCGAGCGAGACGGGCTGGTCCCACTGGCCGTAGGAGATGTGCGGTTGGACGAAGGGAGCCCAGTCGTCGCCGGGCCACTCGTTGCACAGGTCGGTATAGAGGATGGTGTCGATCAGGCCCGCCTCGCGGATGAGATCGAGCGTCTTCACCCAGTTTTCGGCCATGATCTCCGGACCGGTGATGGTCATGCGGGTGTCGGCCTCGTCCTTGCGATACCACGTGGAGAGGCCAACCATCACGCCCCGCTCTTTGCATTTGCCGAGAAACTCGAAGAGCGCTGGCAGCAGGACGATGCGGTTGACGTCGGGCGAGCCCCAGCACTGTGTATTCCACTCCGGCCACAGGGTCCAGGTCTTGTGGGGATCGGCGGCGAGCAGGTGCGGGAAGGGATCCATGCGGACGGCGTTGTAGCCGCGCTCGCAGAGATCGTCGAGAGCGCGGTCCCAGTCCTCGAAGCCGGCGCCGGGCCAGCGGCGTTCGATCCACGAAAACTCCCACATGGTGATGGCGCGGGGACGCTTTGCGCCGCCGGTGAACGGCGCGCCGGGATGAACGTGGGCCGGCAGCGGCGTGGGCGCGGCCTGGCCGGGGAGAGCACCGGCGACCGCGGCGGTGGCGGCTCCGCTGAGGAATTTTCTGCGGTTCATAGGATTCGCGTCGCCTCGCGGACTCTGCGCCCGATCTGTCAGGCCCGCAGGGCCGCCTCAAGGATAACGGAGCCTGGAGCAAAATAATCTCCTAACCGCACCCCGAGGGGTGGGTCTAAGGGGCTGAATGCAGGGAAGCGATCACTCGGTTGTCCGGGCGGTGCTGGCCGGGGACAAGGACGCGTACGGTGCGCTTGTCCGCGCCCACAGCGCGACCGTCTTTCGAGTGGCGTTTCGCATCGCCGGCAACGAAGCCGACGCGGAGGAGATTGTGCAGGAGGCGTTTTTGCGCGGGTATCAGCGGCTGGAGACCTTCGAGCAGCGTTCCTCGTTCGGAACCTGGATCTACCGCATCGCCGTGAACTGCGCGCTGAACCGGGTGGGCAAACCGGAGATTGACGCCGAGTACCGGCATGCCGAGGAGAGCGACCCGGAGGAGAAGACGGTGCAGGTGGCGGCGCGCGAGGCCGGTCCGGAGCGCGCGCTGCTGAGCCGGGAAATCAAGGCGGCGCAGGAGACAGCCATGCAGCGGCTGACTCCGACGGAGAAGACGGCCTTCGTGCTGCGTCACCTCGAGGATCGTTCCATGAGCGAGATTGCCGAGGTGCTGGGTGTCGCGCCGAATGCGGCGAAACAGGCGGTGTTTCGTGCCGTGCAGAAGCTGCGCCGGGAACTGGCGCCGCTGCGGGGGACAGCATGAAGCACTTGAGCGAAGAAGAACTCGTCGAGGCCTGCTACGGAGAGAGCGGGGCCGCGGGAGTAGCCCACCTGGCCGCGTGCCCGGAGTGTGCGGCGCAGCTGCTGGAACTGAAGCGGGATCTCGAGGGCGTGATGAGAACGGAGGTTCCGGAGCGGGATGCGGAGTACGGCGAGCGCGTGTGGGAGACGCTGCGCCCGCGGCTGATCCCTTACGAAAAGAAGGCGAGGGGATGGCGGAGGCTTTTCGGAAGGAGCGGGGCGCAGTTGCGGGCGGCGCTGCTGGCTTTGGGCTGCGCGGCGCTGGTCGCCGCGGCCTTCGTGGGCGGCCGCGTGTGGGAGCGGCACACGACGAAGACCACGAAGGTTGCCTCGGCAAGCCCCAGCCCCCAGGCCAAAGAGCGCGTGGTCCTGGTCGTGCTCACCGATCATCTGGATCGCACCGAGCGGCTGCTGGTGTCGCTGGAGCACGCGGACTCCTCGGACAAGGCGGAGAACGCGCAGCTGCAGTCCGAGGCGCGCGAGCTGCTGGCGTCGAACCGGCTCTATCGCACCACGGCGAGCGACGCGGGTGATCCTGTGCTGGCCGGAGCGCTGGACCGCGTGGAAGGCGTGCTGGCCGAGGTTGCCAACGATCCGAATCTCACCGCGGAGGATTTGCAGCGCCTGCGCGACGAGATGAACTCGGAAGGAATTTTGTTTGAGATTCGCGTTCTGCTGGCGCAGACGCCGGATCAGGCAGGCGGGCCGAAACCCGCAAAGGGAGCGACGATCTGATGAAAAGCAAAGGGCTGGTGGTGATTCTTCTTGCCTCCGCGGTGACGGTTGCGCCGTGGCGGCTGCAGGCCGAGGGGGCGCAGCCTTCGCCGGTGGCGAACGGAGCGGGCGTGAGCGCCGACGAAGGCGGCCTCTATGCCGATGGCACGCGCGCGGTCAATGAAAGCCGCTGGTCCGACGCGGTGGGTCTCTTCGATCGCGTGGCCGCTATGCATGGCGAACACGCCGAAGGCGCCCTCTACTGGAAGGCCTATGCGGAGAACAAGGAAGGTCAGCCGGCGAACGCCCTCAATACCTGCGCGGAGCTGCGCAAACAGTATCCAAAGAGCCGCTGGCTCAACGAGTGCGGAGCCCTGGAGATCGAGATTCGCGGCAAGAGCGGCGATCCGGTGGCGCCCCAGGCCGAGGCCGACGAGAACCTGAAGCTGCTGGCGCTGAATGCGCTCATGCAGCAGGACCAGGCGCAGGCGGTGCCGATCCTGCAGAAAATCCTGGCGGGGAACCAGTCGGAGGAACTGAAGAGCCGCGCGCTGTTTGTGCTCGCGCAGAGCCAGTCGCCCCAGGCGCAGGCGCTGATCGGCCAGATCGCGCGCGGGCAGTCGGGGCCGGCGCTGCAGATCAGGGCCATCCGCATGCTCGCCACCCAGGGCAAGCGCGCCGACGACACGCTGGCCGATATCTACCAGCACACCAGCGATGAGCAGGTGAAGCGAGAGATTCTGCGCTCCTATCTGATCACCGGCGACGCGGACAAGGAACTGGCGGCGGCGCGGACCGAGACCGACCCCGAACTGGTGAAGACGGCGGTCCATACCCTGGGCGCCATGGGCGCGGGACAGGATCTGCTCACCCTCTATCGGGCCACGAGCAATGCGCAAACGAAAGCGGACATCATCAATTCCTTCATCCCCGCCGGGCATAACGGCGTGGGGCCGCTGACCGAGATTGCGCAGTCGGAGCCGGATCCGGAGCTGCGCCGGAAAGCGATTCGCAACCTCGGGATTTCCGGCGGGAGTTCCGTGGCTCCCGCCCTGGTGGCGACTTACCAGAAGAGTACGGACGAAGACACAAAAAAGGCCGCCGCCCAGGCCTTGTTCCTCGCCAACGACGCCCACGACCTGGTCGCGCTGGCCCGCGCCGAGAAGGACATGGAGATGAAGAAATACCTGGTGGAGCAGCTCAGCCTGATGCACAGCCAGGAGGCCACGGACTACATGATGGAAATTCTGAACAAATAATGTGTAACCGTCAGCGAGGAAAATTCCATGAAACAGGATTGGTTTGTGGCAGCGGTGCTCGGCGTGTCGGTGATGGCCATGGCACAGCAGACGCCGAAGGTCGTCAACGCGCAGTTTCACTCTGAGCCGGCCGGCGCAGGACTGTCCGCGACGGTGAACCGATTTCAGCATGCAAATGGACCGCAGTGGCTGGGCTATGAGGTGGCAGCTGTTCCAGGATCGCGTTTCTCTGTGTGTTCGGGCGACGACGGCGGATCGATGGACGATGGATGTTGCGGTGTCTATCGACTAGAGAATTCCGAAAACAGTTTCCGCTCCGGGAGCACCGATCAGGCCGCGCCCGGCAGCGTCGACATCCTGGTCCGCCTCGATCAGGGAGCGGTGGATAAGGTCCGGTTCGTCAGCGCGGGGTGCCGGCTCGATGCCGGCGGGCTGCCCTTTACCTGGCTCACCGGAGTGCAGGACGAGGACAGCGTGGCATGGCTGGCGAGCCTCGTCCAAAATCCAGCGAAGGACGACAACCGGCATCTTGCCGATGCGGCGCTGGCCGCGATCGCTGTGCATGGGACCAGCAGAGCCACGGCGCAGTTGTCCGGGTTTGCGTCTTCCTCCAGCCCGTTGTGGCTGCGCGAGAAGGCCGCGTTCTGGCTCGGTGCCGAACGCGGGCACGACGGACTGCTGGCCCTGGAGAAGCTGAGCGGCGATTCCGATCCCGAGTTCCGGAAGAAGCTGGTCTTCGACTTCTCCGTCAATCACGATCCGGCCGCGGTCGACGACATGATCCGCATGGCGAAATCGGATACGGATACCGGCGTGCGCGAACAGGCGATCTTCTGGGTGGGGCAGAAGGCCAGCAAAAAGGCCGTGGCGCTGCTCCAGGACACCGTCGAGAACGATCCCGAAGTGGCGGTGAAGAAGAAAGCGGTATTCGCCATCAGCCAGCTGCCGAAGGATGAAGCGGTGCCGGAGCTTCTCCATGTGGCGCAGACGAATCCCGACCCCGCGGTGCGGAAAGATGCGATCTTCTGGCTGGGGCAAACACACGATCCCCGTGCCCTGGCTTATTTCGAGCAGATCCTGGAGAAGTGAGGCGCCGGTCTTTACGAACTCCTTTGTTGCTCCTTCGCTCCTTTTTACAGGCGATGGGCTGGAATAAGGACTGGAGGAGCAAACTCTCGTGAGTCCCTTTGGGTTATCGCTGCTGGTCCTCGGTGAGGTTCTGGGGATCGGCGTCATTGCATGGATCCTGGCCACGGTAGTGCGGGGGCGGGCGCTTTCGAAGCAGAAGTAGCGGCCACTCCGGACCGCTCTCCATCCGCTGGCGAGGGCCAGCTTCGGACCTGCCTCCTACAGGATCCAGAAAAGCGGCACGAGGCCAAGCAGCGCGAGCCCGGCGAGAAGGATGAGGCTCTGGATGCCGGTCTTGCGATTCGCCAGGCTGTACGCGTAGATCCCCTTGACAATATTGTTGCTGGAAGCGGCGATCAGCACGGCTCCGGCGGCCACTTTCAGCGGCGTGAGCGTCCCTGCCGCCTGCGTCATGCCCATGATGAAGGGATCGACGTCGGTCACACCCATGATGGCCGCCAGCGTGTTGACCCCGGCGCTGCCCAGATAGGTGACGGCGAGTTGCGTGGCGATCAGCATGGCGAGGAACAGCGCCGCGAAGATGAACGCCGCTCCCAGCTCCAGAGGATTGGAAGGCTCGAACTCGCGCGTGTACGGCTGCGCGGCCGGATCGGTGCGCCGGGTCCAGAGCCAGCCGGCGAGGATGGCGACCAGCGCGAAGACGACGAACCAGAGATCGAGCAGCGACATCAGGCGCCGGTTGAAGAGCGCCAGCAGAATCGCGAGCCGCAGATACATCACGCCCGAGGCGATCAGAATGCCGCCGGCAAACAGGTGCGGACGCTCCTCGTGCGCCGAGCGGCGCGCCATCACCACCGTGGTGACGGTGGAGGAATAAGCTCCGCCGAGCAAAGCCGCGAGCACGATGCCGCCCTGGGACTTCGTGAGCTTCTGCAGAATATAGCTGCCGTACGAGATCGCGCTGATGGCCACAACGACAAGCCACGTCTTAAACGGATTGATGTGGAAGCGGGTGAACTCCTGGCGCGGCAGCACAGGAAGAATCACGCCGGTGAGCAGCAGGAACTTGGCGAAGGTGAGGATTTCCCGTGGGGCCACGCGGCCGGCCAGTTTTTCGAGCGCGGTTTTCAGATCGAGCAGCAGCAGGCTGGCGACGCTCAGCGTGGTCGCAATCCAGAAGTGGCCGTAGCAGACCAGCGCGCCGACCACGAAGGTCGTCAGCCCGGACATTTCCGTGGTGACGCCGGCAACTTCCGAGCGTGAGAGTTTGTGCCAGTACGAAAGCATCAGGAAGCCGGCGACGACGAGGAAGCCGATGACCAGAGGCAGCAGCTGATTGCCCGAGAGCAGCGCGATGGAGTAGCCGAGCAGCCCGATCAGAGGAAAAGTGCGCACCCCGCCGAAGAAGTAAGTGCCGGCCTGGGCCTTGTGGTCCTCCCGTTCCAGTCCGACCAGGAACGACAGGAAGAGAACCAGGACGATTTTCACGGCATCGGGCGGCAGGTGCGGGAAGATCTGCACGAGTTATGCCTCGGTTCCGGTTTGTGCCCGGTGCGCACGGCAGCCGGAGCGACAACGAGAGTGATCCATCTGGGCGAAAACCTGGTACACAGCTTACACGCATGCTGCGTTTGCGCCAGAGGGTCCTGGCAGGCAATCCTCTGCGTGGATCTTCCCGAAGCCGCAAACAGAAAAATTTGGCGCGGTCGGGCGGCGCAGGGGAATCGCTGCAGGCGGCGCATACGATGGGTGTGGGGCTCCTCAACATGCCGCACGGTCCGGCGAAGCGGTCGCTGCATCCACTTTTCGAGACGCTGCAGGCTGCGGGCCGTGGCGCGCTTGCGCTCGACTACGACGGCACGCTGGCCCCCTTTCGCGACGATCGCATGCAGGCGGTCCCGTATCCGGGCGTCCGCGAGGTGTTGGGCCGAATCCTCGCCGCCGGCCGCACCCGCGTCGTCCTCATCAGCGGGCGCAGAGCCGAAGAGGTGCGGGCCCTGCTCGGCATCGTGCCCGTCCCGGAGATTTGGGGCGTCCACGGGCGGCAGCGTTTGTGGCCCGACGGCCGCTGCGAGATTGAGCCTCTGCAGGCCTCCGAGGAACAGGCGCTGAGCGAGGCTGCGGCCTGGGTGGAGAACTCCGCGTGCCGCGCCCAGGCGGAGTTCAAGCCCGGCAGCCTGGCGCTGCACTGGCGCGGACTGCCGGAGGAGGAAATTGCCCGGACCAGCCGCACGATGCGTGCGGCGCTGCAGCCGATCGCGGAACGGGCGCACATGTCCCTGCTCGCCTTCGATGGCGGCATCGAGCTGCGCTCCCGGGAACCCAATAAAGGCAGCGCGGCGCGCGCCCTCCTGGCGGAGTTGACGCATCCAACCCCCTTTGCGTATCTGGGCGATGACACGACCGACGAGGACGCCTTCCTTGCGCTGCGCGGAACCGGAGCGCTGAGCGTGCTGGTGCGCCCGGAGCCGCGGGAGACGGCGGCCGAGGTGTGGATCCGGCCTCCCGAGGAGTTGCTGGAGTTTCTCGATCGATGGGCGGAGCACAGCGGAGAGCGGCGATGAAACGAGGCGGCAACCTGATTCTCGTTTCCAACCGTCTGCCCGCCAGCATCGAGGCCGGGCCGGATGGAATGTTCCTGAAGCCCAGCGCCGGCGGGCTGGTGACCGCGCTGCGCCCCGTGCTCAAAGCGCGCAAAGGCTACTGGATCGGCTGGGCGGGCAGAGGATCGGAGAGCGAAATCGAACAGCTCCTGGAGCAGGCCGCCGCGCAGCTGGGCTGCCAGCTCATTCCGGTCACGCTGACCCAGGCGGAAAGGACCGGCTTCTATGCCGGCTTCTCCAATGAGATCGTCTGGCCCCTCTTCCACGATCTGCAGTCGCGCTGCAATTTCGATCCCACCTACTGGAAGGCCTACGTCACCGTAAACCGGAAGTTCGCCGAAGCCGTAGCGGGCGTGGCCCGGCCCGATTCCTTCATCTGGATCCACGATTACCACCTCATGCTGTGCGGCGATTTCCTCCGCGAGCAGGGGCTGCGCAACCGCCTCGGATTCTTCCTGCACATTCCCTTTCCGCCCCTCGATATCTTCGAGAAGCTCCCCTGGCGGAGCGAGATTCTCCGCGCCCTCTTTCAGTTCGACGTGGTGGGCTTTCAGACGCCCCGCGACCTGAGGAATTTCGTCGGCTGCGTGCGCCGCTTCCTGCCCGATCTGCCGTTGCGCCGCAACGACGAGCAGGTCTACGCACGGGTGAATCACCACACGACGCTGCTCCGCAGCATCCCCATCGGAATCGATTTCGACGAGTTTGCCGGAAATGCGCAGAACGAAGAGATTGTGCAGCGGTCCGAGGAGATCCGCAGCGACATGCGCGGCCGCCAGATCGTGCTCGGCGTCGATCGCCTGGATTACACCAAGGGAGTCCCGGAGCGGCTGAAGGCCTTCCGCCATCTCCTCGAATCGCACCGCTCCATGCGTCGGCAGATCAGCCTCGTGCAGATCGTCGTCCCCAGCCGCGAAAATATTCCCAAATACCAGGAGCTCAAGCTGGAGATCGAGACGCTGATCAGCCAGATCAACGGACAGTTCAGCGATCCGGGGTGGATGCCGATCCACTATATCCACCGCTCTCTCGAGCGGCCGGAACTGCTCGCCTTGTATCGCGCGGCCGACATCGCGCTGATTACGCCCCTGAAGGATGGGATGAACCTGGTCGCCAAGGAATTCTGCGCGGCGCAGGCCGGAGCCGCCGGTGTCCTGATCCTGAGCGAATTTGCCGGAGCGGCCGAGCAGCTGAACAACGGCGCCATGCTGGTCAATCCCTACGACATCGCGAGCGTCGCCGAGGCCGTCCGCGACGCCTTTCGCATGCCCGCCGCCGAGCGGGCCAAACGGATGCACAAGCTCCGCCGGCGGGTCCGGTACGCGGATGTCTTCCACTGGTGCGACGAGTTCTGCTCGTATCTGGAGTGCCGGACCCCGCGCCGCAAAGGGCAGAGCCCGTCGTAGGAGCCGGGCTTCGAGCCCCTGCGCAGAAACTGCCCACGATCCCTCTGAGTCGACAAGCTCCGTATTTTCAGTCGCTTCTACGCTAAACTTCCACGGATTTCTCCGCAATGGGCCCGCGGCGGGGTGCGTCCGGAATCGACGAGGGTTGAGTTTCTTGATTTCTTGCGACACGTAGATTAAGAAAATCAATTTACTTCTTGACAAAGTGAAGTATTCGGCGCATTGTGGGTTGTGTTAGTTGAGTTTTCCCGGACAAACGGGGGCGGCGAATGGCAGACGGTAGCAAACGCGGCGCGGCAGACTGGCACGAGCTCACCCGGCTCACCCAGGGCCAGCCGCTGGTGGTCGAGCGCGTCCGGCTCGTCGGCAAAGACCTCGCCATCGAGGGCGCTTTTGAGCTGCCCCAGCTGGCGCGGCTCAGCGCCGAAGACCAGGTCTTTGTCGTCGCGTTCCTGCGCAGCCACGGCTCCATCAAGGAGATGGAGCAGGTCTTCGGCGTGAGTTATCCGACCATCAAGGCGCGCCTCACGCGGATCGCCGGGAGCCTGGAGTTTGTCGAGACCGACCCGGCGCCGCCGCGGGCCGAGGTGCTGGATCGCCTGGCGCGCGGCGAGATCGACGCGACGGAAGCGATCCGGGCGCTGGAAGGAATGAAGTAGCCGGCAACAGGAACCGGAGCAGGGAACCGGAAGCTGGGAACAGGGAGCAGGAAGCAGGAAGCAGGGACCAAGGGCGGGGAGCACGGCGATGATTCCGAATCTGGCGGTCGTACACGTACACAACCCGGAATGGAAGTGGCAAGGCTTCCGGCTGTGGTTTCCGCTGATTCTCCTGTATGTCCCGCTGCTGCTGTTGTCGCCGCTGCTTTTGCTCGTTGTTGTCGTGGCGTGCCTGATCGGCCAGGTCAGTCCGTGGCGTGCGATCGCCGCGTTCTGGGGGATCTGGTGCGGGTTGCGGGGAACCGATGTGCGCGTGCAGGCGGATGGAAATCGTGTCCTGGTGAGGATTTTGTGACGGGCAATCGCGCGTTCAGACGTGGAGTTGCCGAAAGGTGAAGACGATGAGGCAGGAACGGAAACAGATTCTGGGAATGGTCGCGGCGGGGCGGATCACGCCCGGCGAAGGCGAGCGGTTGTTGCTGGCCGCGAACGAGGAGCGCGAAAGCCGGTGGGTGTTTGGAGCCTGCGCCGCGCCCGCAGTCGTGAATTTTGTGCACGCCGTCTGCATGCAGATGATCGCCGCCGGCGGCCTGCATGGCGCGGCCGCGCTGCTGGGGCAAATCCTGGGAGGTGTGCGATGAGCGAAGGACGGCGGCAGATTCTGGAGATGCTCGCGGCGGGCAAAATCAACGCGGACCAGGCGGAACGCCTGCTCGTCGCCCTCGATCCCGGGAACGGCAGCGCGCAGGAGAGCGGCGGCACCGGGGAAACGAAGCCCAAAAAGAAGCCGAAGTATCTGCGCGTCCTGGTCGAGGCGGATGAGTCGATGACCGGGCTCAAGGGCGGCATGACCACGGTGAACGTGCGCGTGCCCATGCAGCTCCTGCGGGCCGGGGTACGCCTGGCGGGGCTCATTCCACAGCAGGCGCACGACCAGCTGGATCAGGCGCTCAGCAGCCATGGCGTGCCGCTGACCCTCTCGCAGATCAAGCCGGAAAACCTGGAGGAGCTCATCGACCACCTCGAGGATCTGACCGTGGATGTGGACGGCAAAGACGGGAACACGACCAAGGTGAAGGTGTTCTGCGAATGAGCTCCATCGAGCAGGCAGGCAGCAGCCCGTAGCGCAGGGCTCGCTGGCGCGGGGCAGCCGCGCCGCCAACAGAAAAGCGGGGAAGGGCAACGGCTCCTGGTCTTCGATCAGGAGAGTGGAGGAGTGTTGTGTTTGCCAGGCAGACAGCAGAGCACGAAGCAGCGTGCGGAACCGGGATGCTGATGGCGGCGTTTCTGTTCGGCTTCCTCGGAACAGAAAAGCCACGCAGGACCGCGCGTGCCGCGGAGAAGCTTCCCCGCGGCCGGGACAAGCCGGGCGTCGCACCGGCGAATGTTGCGTTGGCCCATGGGCCGGCGAACCAGAAACCAGTTCAACAGGAAACGGAGGAATGAAGCGATGACGACAACAGCAACCAGCACAATGGCGATGCCCAGGCCGCATCGGGACCGCGGCATCGAGGGCAGCATGGCGAAGTGGTACGCGTCGACCACGGCGAAGTCGATGGCGGATTTTCAGGAACTGGCGCGGCGCATCGCCCGCGAGCTCCCCGACGGCGGCAGCGTGCTCGAAATTGCCCCCGGGCCGGGATACTTCTGCATCGAGCTCGCCCGGCTGGGGCCGTACGCCATTCGTGGCGTGGATCTCAGCGCGTCGATGGTGAAAATCGCACGCGAAAAAGCCGAGACCGCCGGCGTGCACGTGGACTTCGAGCAGGGGAACGCCGCGAAGCTGCCCTATCCGCGCGAGACCTTCGACTTCTTGGTCTGCCGGGCCGCCTTCAAGAACTTTGCCCAGCCGGTGCAGGCGCTGCGCGAGATGTGGCGGGTGCTCAGGCCGGGAGGCCGCGGCCTGATCGTCGACCTCCGCCGCGACGCGTCGATCGAGGACGTGAATCGCTGCGTCGACGGGATGGGATTGTCGGCCGTAAACCGCATCGTCACGAAGCTGACCTTCCGCTGGATGCTCCTCAAGTCGGCCTATGCGAAGGAGCACTTCGAGCAGATGCTCGCGCAGACCGAATTCCGCAGGGTCGAAGTCAACGCGAAGGACATCGGACTGGAAGTGTGGATGACGAAGTAGCCGCCGGGGTTTCTGTGTGCCGGCGCCGGACTGCGGTCTGGCGCCCTTTTTTTTGGCCGGGCGCGCCCAAAAGAAGAGGCCGCCGCTAAAAATTCGCCGCCCGCGAAACGGAAGCCCGCGGCTGCGCACTATGGACTCATGAGGGTGGCACGGCCTCCACGAGCGCCGGCGGCACCTCAACGTGTCGCCTGTCGCTGACCCACGGGACCGGCGATTCCGGAAGGAGCGTGCCATGGCACAAGGGCCACTCTGGAACATCCACGACGCTATGTTTCTTTGCTGCGCCTGCCTTGCGTTCGCTCTCCTCCCCCTGTCTCTCCGGCGTAGCGGCCTGCGGAGAGGACCCCTTTTCCGCCGGCGGCCTGCGCTCTGCACGGTTCGCCGGACGGGAAGGGAAGTCCGCGGGGTGAAGCGATGAAGGGGGGATCCGTAACGAATGCGGAGTTGCGCCGGACCGCGGGTGCCTTGCGGTCGGGCAGGCCGCCGGGACGTGACCACAGGGTCCGTTCCGCGGCCCAGGAGCCGCCTGGCCCGATGCTATACTTGCGTCCTCCCAGGTTTGCGAGGCCCCCGTTGCAGTTCTATGCGTTCGATGCAGGCTACATCGAAGGTCTTTGCGCAGGGGACCTTCGAACACAAGAGCATTTTGTAGGCTACTTCACCGAACTCCTCCATCTCAAACTGCGCTCGCGACTGCAGTCACGGCAGGCTGTTGAAGACGTGCGCCAGGAGACCTTCGCCCGCGTGCTGGCTACCCTGCGCAGGGAGAACGGTCTGCGCCAGCCGGAGCGGCTCGGCGCCTTTGTCAACACCGTCTGCAATAACGTCCTGTTCGAGCACTATCGGGCCAACGCGCGCAGCGAATCCCTCGACGAAGAAGACCGGCCGGAGATCCCCGCGGCCGGGGCGAGCGCCCACGATCTGGCCGAAGCCAGCCAGATGAAGGAGAAAGTGCGGGAAATTCTCGCGGAGATGCCGCCCCGCGACCGCGGCCTGCTGCAGGCCGTTTTCCTCGACGAGCGCGACCGCGAAGACGTGTGCCGGGAATTCGGAGTGGATGGTGAGTATCTGCGGGTGCTCATCTTCCGCGCCAAGCAGAACTTCAGGGCCGTCTATCTGAAGCGCTTAGGAGGGACCCCCGATGCGGCGAGACGCTGAAACGTTTCACCGCGCTGCAACACCATCGAGAAGAGCTGAAAATGGAGACCGAGCCAATGGAGCATAGCGAAGCCGTGGAGCAGATGGCGACGGAGCGGTACCTCCTGGGAGAGATGTCCCCCGACGAACGGGAGGCTTTTGAGGCGCACTTTTTTGAGTGTTATGAGTGCGCTCTGGACGTGCGCGCGGAAGCGGCCATGATGAGGGAGATGAAGGCGCAGTTGCCCTTCATGACGCGGTCGGCCCCCAGTGCCGCCGGCCGGCCCGCGGCGGCCAAACCCGAGCCGAAACGGCGCGAGTGGTTTGCCTGGATGCGTCCGGCGTGGGCGGTGCCGGCCTTTGCGGCCATGCTGATCGTCATCGGCTATCAGAACCTTGCAACCATTCCGGGCCTGCGCTCTGCAGCGGTCACGCCGCATGTGGCTCCCTGGATGACCCTCCACGTGGGAACGCGGGCCGGGGCCGAACGCCAGGTGACGGCGGACCGCAGGGACGGGACCACCCTGCTGATCGATGCGCCGAATGACGGGACCTACGCCTCCTTCGGGTTGGCCCTGGAAAATCCCCAGGGCAAACAGACCTGGACGCAGACGGTCCCTGCGCAGGCGGGCGGGGACGGGACGCTGTCGGTCACAATTCCCGGCGGGGGGTTGCAGGCAGGTGCCTGGACGCTTACTATTTCCGGCATCACCGCACAGGGCAGCCGGACCGAACTGGATCGGTGGGTGCTGGACATTCGCTTCAGCGACTAGTCTTCATCCGCATTTGTAGTCCACGCTGTTACTTTTCCCCGAAAGTGAGCACGTAAGGCCAATGGCAGACCCCACGACGCCCGACCTGGACGCAGAGAAACACGTTTATCACGCTGAAGCCTCCGCCCTCGAGGGCGAGTTGCAGCGGCCCCTCAAAACGCCCATCAAACCGCAGGCCTACGTCAAGATTCACGGAACCAGCGGCGGCTATCTCTCCGAGCGCGCGCTCGATTATCGCCTCGAGGGCATCTTCTCCTTTCGCCATGCCTACACCCAGGCCGCCGGGAACATGAGCCTGAAGAAGGGTCACGGCTCGGTGACGCTGGCTACCTCCGTCATCGAGGGCTTCAACGTCCTCGATGTCGTCACCGCCGACCGCATCGTGTCGCAGATTTCGGCTGAGCACCCCCTGAACGAATATGTGCCCGAAGTGACCTTCCTCGGCACGCGCTTCGAGGGGCTGAAGATCGCGGGCCACCCCGTGCACGTGAAGCTGGACACCGGGTTTCTGGGGGACAAGCCGGCCAAAGACGGCACCTACGGCGCCGATAAGGAATTTCGCAGAAAGGTGAACGAGCAGCGCACCAACGTCCGCAAGGGGGCGCCCAAAGAGATCGCGGACCGGTACAATCAACTTCCATCGAATCCCAGTCCCCAGGAGACGATCGAATGCTCTCTGGTCCAGCACGTCGAGGGTTCCTGGCCGGGGAAGCCGTATGGGCATGTGATCGATATCCCGCACTTTGGCAAGGTCTATCTCGCCGTGCTGCGGGTCGAGCACGCACCCTACCCGACTCCGAAGTCGGGGCCGCATACCCAAACCACCATCCGCCTGACGATGGTGGAAGTCCGGATGGGCTGCATCGGGGACGGCAACGGCTCGGGGGGCAACACCATCGTCAACGGCGGTGGCAAGGGCGGCGGCAATTAGCCTGGTGCCTTGCAGCTCTTTCGCTTTTGGCGTGTTGCGTCGGTGACAGGTCTCTTTCAGCCGAACAACAGTTCCGGCTCACTCTCGCATTGTTTCAGCGAGGGGAGTTAGCGCAGAGTCAGAACGCTGCCGGACAACTGGCCCGGCGTTACCGGATCAGCGAGCCGCTCTGGTCGGCGCAGTTCCGGGTCCTGGAAGCCCAGGCAGCCTCCTGGCGCGGGTTGCTCCCCGAAGAGCTCAGCCTCCTTTCTGAGGAACTTCCGCCCTCCGCCGATCGCGATCTTCGCGTCCGCCGGCTGTCCATGCTGGCGGGCGCGAATATCTATCTCCATCGATACGACCTGGCCGCCCGCTATATGAGCCAGGCCGATGCACTCTGCTCCGCGATGGATCTTGCTGCCTGCAGTCGCGTCGTCGATGTTCACTGGACGTTGGCCATGGAAAGGGGACAAATCGACCAGGCGCTGCGCCTTTCTGAGCAGGAGTTGGCGGTGACGCGCAGATTCGGCGCGGCCTTCGAAGAAGCGAAGGTGCTCATGAACCGGGCGAATACATACCTCGAGACGGATCACTACGACGAAGCGATCGACTGGCTGACCCAGTCGAATCGGGTTGCGAGGTCCCTCGGAGCGGAAGATATCCTCCTGACGAACACCGGAAACCTCGGGTGGGCCTACTACAGCCTCGGGGATAAAGAGCGCGCCTTCGCCCTGTTCGAGGATGCGGAGCAGCGCGCTGCCAGGCTGGGCGACCTGCAGGGAACCATCACCTGGCTGACCACCAGCGGCTACGTCCTCCAGGACAGCGGTGACTGGGCGCGCGCCGAAGACTCATATCGACAGGCCCTGACGCTGGCGCGCCGGATCGACAGCAGCGATAACATCGTCAACTCCCTGGAAAGTCTCACCCACATCTCCATTCAGCTGAACCGGCTCGACGAAGCCGAGGGCGATCTCCACCAGCTCGAACCCATGATTCAGAAGTCGGGCAATCGCCTGGACCTGCTCGATGTGACCCTCGCCCGCGGTCGCATTGCGGCGGCACGGCGCCAGGACCAGATCGCGGAGTCCCTCTTCCACCAGGTCATCGCCGATCCCGCCAGCCAGATCACCATGCGCCTCGGCGCGGAGCATGAACTGGCTCGGCTGTACGAAACCGAGGCCCGGCCGCAGGACGCCGAGAAAGAATATGTCACCGCGCTCGATACATTTGAGTCGGCGCGCGACGCCATTAAAAACGAAGCCTCCAAGCTGCCGTATCTCGAAAACGCCACGCCCATCTACGACGACTACATCCGGCTCCTCATTTCCCTGGGAAAGAGCGGCGAAGCGCTCGCCGCGGCCGATCAGAGCCGGGCGCGCACCCTGGAGCAGGGACTGGGCCTCGAGAGCGGCAAGGCGCAATGGAGATCCGCGTCGTTCCATCCGGAGGCCATCGCCGCGCGGACCGGATCCGGCAAGGGAGCGACGCTCCTCTTCTACTGGCTGGGCGAAAAGCAGTCGTGGCTGTGGGCGATCACGCCGCGGAAGACAGCGCTGTTCCCGCTGCCGGCCCAGCGCGCCATCGCCGATGCGGTGGAGCGCTATCGCGAGGATTTGCTGGGGCCTGAGGATCCGTTGCGCTCGCGCAACGAGGATGGGCAGGCCCTCTATCGCATGCTGGTGGCGCCGGCCAGAGATCTCATCGCGCCGGGCGGCGAGGTGGTGGTGCTGTGCGACGGCCCGCTCAGCAAGCTGAATTTCGAGACGCTCCCGGTGGAAACGCCCGCGCCGCATTACTGGATTGACGATGCCGATGTGGTGTCGGCGCCGTCCCTGCGGATGCTGGCGGCCCAGCAGAGGAGCGGAAGCGCCGGGAAGCTGCTGCTGGTGGGCGATGCCCTGTCGCCGGGGCCGGACTATCCCGATCTCCCCAACGCGCCGGTGGAGATGCGGGCGATTGAAAAGCACTTCGCGCCCCAGCAGGAGACCGTCTTCGCGCGCGGCCGGGCGAATGCCGCGGCGTATCTCAGGAGCGATCCGCGGCGCTTTGCCTACATCGACTTTGTCGCGCATGGCGTGGCCAGCCGCACCGATCCCCTGGATTCGGCGATCATCCTTTCGCGCACCGGAGCCGAATCCCAGGCGGGCGAAGATTCCTTCAGGCTCTACGCGCGGGACATCATGCAGCACCCCCTCGACGCACGCCTCGTCACCATTGCCGCTTGCTATGGGGGCGGCACGCGGTCGTATGCCGGCGAGGGACTGGTGGGATTGTCCTGGGCCTTTCTGCGCGCCGGGGCGCACAACGTGATCGGCGCCTTGTGGGAGGTGAGCGACGCGTCGGCGCCTCGCCTCATGGATGCGCTCTACGCCGGTCTCCAGGCGGGCCTGCCCCCCAGCGAAGCCCTCCGCCAGGCCAAGCTGCAGCTGCTGCACGGAACGGGTCCGGGCGGCGGAGAATTCCGGCGTCCCTTCTACTGGGGATCGTTTCAGCTCTACACCGATTAGCGACACCCGCGCGCGAAGCGGCGCCTCAGCCGCCGTCGACCCTCGTCCCGCAGGTCCCGCAACCCTGCCCGAGTGATACGAAAGTAGCATCCCCGACACTACTCCGCAGTGCGACCTGAGAGCAGTTGCATCGGGCTCCCTGTTCTTTCTCGGGCACGCCGCATCCTGTGCGAGACGGAGGAAGGACGTGAAGCGGGAAAACGTGATCGTGCTGCCCGTCCCCGGAATCAGGTCCGAGCCGCCCCTTCGCTCCGGTGAGGTTTCCGACGCCTGGACGCTGGTGGATTTCCTGTTTCCGGCCAATCGCAAACCGGTGTGGAGCGGCTCGGTGACCAACGACGCCGCGAGTTCGCGCAGGACGGCCTAACGCCAACGGCAGCACGGCCACGAATGGCCACGGGAGATGAAGCGATGACGATTTTCGATTTTCTCTTCGGATGCCGGCATGCGGACCTGAGCCGGGTCTTCACCATCGGCGGCCAGACCTACCGCGTGTGCATCGCATGCGGATCGCGCTTCAGCTACTCGCTGGCCAGCATGCGCATGGGACGGCGCTTTATCGAGGCGCCCGAGCCGCTGCCGGCGCAGCCGGCTCAGAGCCCCCGGCGCGTTTTCGCCTGAAACGATGCGCCCCTGCGCCGCTCGCGTTACGAACACGGTTCCCACAGTCGCCGCGCCACCGTTACCAAGATTCCGACCCCAGGTAGCTAACGGGGCAGTGACGGGTTGTCCACCGTCGCGAAAGATAGAGACACGGTTGCGCAGATCGCATGACGACACGCTCAGGGCTCTATCGGTACCCGTTCGACAAAGAGGGAGATGCAGTTCTCACCTTTGGTGAGGCCATTGCTGCCGCGCGCAACCTGGAAGCGCAGCTGAACGCCATGCTCAAGCGCTGGACATGGCCCGATGTCACTCTCACCATCTTCGAGCGCCGTCCAGGCTACGTGCGCTACGAGGTGCGTCGGCAGGGGGAATACGTCGGCATCGCGACGGTCATGCCGTTCATCAGCGAGGATCGCCTGGGGCCCGAAGGCTCCGACAAGAGCACCGAGCCGCGCAGGCGTACGGGCAGCGAAGGCTGAAGACGATCGCTCCGGCGAAGCCGCGCCCAGGTTCCTTGGCAGCGCTGCTCCATGGGGCGCCAAAATGAATCGGCCCACGTCCCCTCAGCGAGGCGTGGGCCGGTGCACTTCCTGGTTGTACGATCCAGCCGCTACGACTGGGTCGAAATCTCGACCGGGCGCGTTTCCGCTTCGGCTGCCGTCTTGTGCAGCTGATGATGCAGGCAGTACAGCGCCAGCTCGAGGCGATCCGAGACGCCCAGCTTGTCGTAGATCTTGCGCAGATAGTTCTTCACGACCTGCTCGGTGGTCCCCAGCTGATACGCGATTTCCTTGTTGCGCTTGCCCTGCGTGATGCCCGCGATGATGAGCATCTCCTTCTGGTTCAGGCGAGGCTGATTGCGCGGGTTGTTCATATTGCCCGCCTGGGAGCGATACGCTTCGATCACCCACGTCACCGACTGGTTGTCGATCCACGTTTCGCCGGCCGCGATCTTGCGCACGCACTTCACCAGCAGATCCGGAGAGATGGACCGGGGAATGATGCCGCGCACCCCGCGCCGGTAGAGATCGACGGTGTGCGACTCGTCGGTGTTGGCCGACTGCACGATGATCTTCAGATCCGGGGCCAGACGAACGACGGCCGGAACTGCGTTGGCGGTGCCCGTGATCATCGCGCCTTCCAGCAGCAGAACATCGGCGGGAACGCGCTGCACCGTGTCCTGCAGACCCTGGAGATTGTCCGCTTCCGCGACGACCACAACGCCGGATTCAGGGGAGAAAACCTTGCGCATGCCGACCCGGTAGATTGCCTGGGAGTCGGCGAGGATGACCCGAACCTCGGCCGAGGGCTGCGCCGCCGCCGGAGGAGTTACACCACTGCCGTTGCCATTGCCATTGATATGCGTCATAAGTGTTTTGTCCGACTACTGGAACCTGTACTCGTCGATCACAACAGCGGCGAACGGCTGACCGTTATCCCAATAAGAACGGACAATTCTTCCAGAGCAATGCACCGCCGCAGTCACAGAGAAATCCAGCGTGCCCGCCGGAATCTCCACAAGGAAATCAATTTGCTGCCCTTCCCGAAGCGGCTCCCCCACGCGTAACAGACAACCGCTGGCGGAGAGATCTTCGGTGAGCGCTTCGTTATCGTGTCCTTCGGCCAGAACGGTAACCCGTAAGTGAATCGGGTAACGAACCGCGCCGCGGCTGTGCCGCCAGGGGCTGGTTCCGGAGGAAGAAGACAAGGCAGAATCCATGAGAGCGGGCTGCAATTGTTAATCCCTACAGTACCTGCGACCGGTGGCCTGAGCCAATTACCAAAGTTTACAACCTCGTCCCAATTTGTAAACGACCAAATGGGGGCAGACAATGACCAAAACGGGGCAGCGCCGGGCTCCCTCTGTGGGAAACAAGCATTTCTGTGGATTTCATCCCCTAAATTACTTTGGAGTAAACGTTGGAGTAACAAAGAAGGCCGCCGACGCCCCCACCCAGGACTGACCTCGGTTCTGGTCCACCCCCATCATCGGCCCCCGCCCCAGCCGCACCAGCGAAATCACCGGGGTCAGCCTGGCCCGGTCGGGCCACACGTAAAGGATGCGGATTTCCGCCTGGGTGGGTCCGAAGGGGGTCTCGATGACGGGTACGAAGGTGACCTTCTCCTGCAGAAGATAGCCGGAGCGCTGGGCCGCCGGGATCGCCGCCAGATCGGCATCGGTGGGCGCGAAGCGGATCCCCTGCCCGGCAAACGAGAAGAGCGGCTTGAGGATCCAGGCCGAGCGCTCCCCTTCGAAACGCTCGCGAAGCCTGGCATCGCGGTACACCTCATCCAGGAAGAACGCTGGCGGGACGGCCGGGTGGTCGAGAAACGGGATGGAGAACTTGCTGATGTGGAAGTACCAGTTGGGATGGCCGGCCCACTCCACATCGAACCCCTCGCGGTAGTCGAAGCGCAGCGAAATTTGTTTGCGCACCAGCTCGTCGACGATCGCCCGGTTGTAGATGCGGCGGATTGGGATCAGCCGCGACCCCTTGCGGTACGCCAGCCGGCGCCGCTGGCCCGGAGACTGCGCAGCCGGGTCGATGGGTTCGAGGTTGGCGATGTCGATAACAGGGATGCCCAGGCGCTCCGCGGTGATGTGGAAGTCGGGCAGGGTCTTCTGGCGCGGGGGATCGACATCGACCAGCACCACCGATTCCGGATCGTGGCCGGCGACGATGGTGCGCTCCAGCAGCTTCCAGAATCCCAGGGCGTCGAGGCCCCCGAAAAGGTAGCGCAGCGATGGGTCCAGCCCGAAAGCCGTCCGATACTCTTCGCTGGCCGCGAACTGAAATCCGAAGACCGAGGGGAAGGCCTGCATCTCGACGAGCTTGGGAGCCAGGCTACCGTCCGCCTTCCGGACCAGTCCGAAGTCCGCGGTCAGGAAATGCGGATGCGCGTTCTGATCGGCTGCGCGCCACGGCTCGGGGATCGCCGCCAGCGAGCGCGCCAGATACGCCGGATCGTTTACCAGACGGAGGGTGAGTTCCGCGCCGATGGCGGCCATTTCTTCCAGCAGCGCCTGCGGAAAAAAGCAGGGCGTCTCGGCGACCGGGAACGCGACGTGCGTGCGTGCGATGACGTCGAGGGAGTGCAGCAGAGAGCGATAGGCCTCCGGGCGGAAACGCGCGTTGAAGTCCCTGCGCAGAGCGGGAATCACAGCATGAGGGTAAAGCGCGAGCGGCGGCGGGAGCAATCCGGGAGCAGCAGACGCCGCCCCCATGCGGCCCCATGCGGTTCGAAACATTGCGTGCGCGAACGCCGCTTCAACGCCCCGCCGACCCGCTCTCAGGCATGCACCGGTACGGCCCAGACCGCCTCGTAGAGAGCATCCTGCAAAGCGTCGTCATTCCAGTACTGAATGTGGGCCAGAAGCGGTATCCACGCCTGGGGATCCACGCAGTTGCAAACCGGGTTGTAGCCCGGGAGCCCTTCGGAGTCGTAGTAATCCAGATGCCCGCTGATCACGTCCCATCGCGAGTAGAGGTTCACCCACTGGAACCCCTTTGGCCGGTACTGTTCGTAGTCCAGAATCAAAGGCTGTTGCCGCGCCGCAAGGGCCTCTCTCAGATTGCGCGCCGAACTAACCTGGGTCCGGAACAGAAACGCCGTCTTGTCCAGCGGGGATCCGAACGTGATCAGCCGCGTCGTCCGTTCCACAACCCTCCGCGTCGATCCGCATTCCACCTCGTCCCAGTTGATCGCTGCATTCAGCGCGTCGTAACTGATCACCGAGCCGAGCGAGTGCCCGACGATCACGACTGAATCGTAGGCAGCGTAGCGCGTATCCGCAATGCCCGCCGAATAAATCTGCTGTGCGATGGTGCTCACCGTCTCCAGAATCTTGTTCCGGATCGCATCGTAGCGGCTCACCTTGTAGGACGAAACATAGATCGCGACATCGCCCACGAATTCCACGACGAAGTAGTGAACGGCCCAGGCCAGCACCGCCAGAACCATCGCCACCCCCACCACCGCCGCCTGCACCCAGTGCGATCCCGCCAGGAAGTGCGTCTTGTAGACCTTCCACAACCATTCCAGAACCGATACTCCCGCCGGCGTGAAGAGCAGAAGAGAAGGAATCAGGAGCAGGCTCACCGACACGACCACCAGCAGCAGAGCCCACAGCGTTCCGTGCTTGATCGGCATCTCGTGAAAATTGCCGAAGATCCAGCGATCGAAGCGCCGCTGCTGTCTCTCCCCGTTCGCATCCCGGTTATGCCCTGACTGGAGATACGTCCTGATCCCGTTCCAGCCGGCGGAATACAGGAACGCCACCGTCTGCAGAAAGGAAATCTGGCCCTCCGTGAAAGGCGCCCAGTATGCCTCGTACAGATGAACCTCCACCGGCCGCCGGTCCGCGTCGGTAAACCTGACCTCGACGCGGGACAGCTCCGGAGCGTCGTCCTCCGCCGTCAGCTGGACCCTCCTCACCGAGGTCTCCAGTTCCGCCAGCGGGCCGGTCATCTGGTGCCTGGCGGCGTGCTGGGTGATCAGCGCCTGCCCCAGCGCGCTCAGCGTTTCAAAGGGAACCTGCTGCCCCATCCCGTGCGTTACCAGAACCGCCACGCTGCGCGCCGGCGGCGGCCCGGGCGCAGCTGTCTCCTGCGGAAGTTCTCCCGGCAAACCTTCACCGGTGATCGGTCCGGCGAAGGTCGCAAAGTGCGCCGGACCCGGTGTCCATGGGGCGCGCGGCGCTGCTTCTTCTTCCGTCGCCGGAGTGACAGCGCGAATGGCAAAGTCGGATCGAAGCTTCATATCTTTGCCCTGCGAAGACGAATCGACAGCGGATCAGCTGGAATGGTGGACGCAAGCGTAGCACGGTATCCAGGACCGGCGAAAGAAGAAAGGTCGCGGGATCACCGCCGCAAAGAGGTGCTGCAGGCCGCGCTGGGACGGGCCTTGACGATTCTGGCGATCGCTTCAGTGGCCTGGCTGTCCGCTTGGCGCACGCGCTCCGTCAATCCCCTCGAACTGCTGCGCGAAGACGGACTGCGGCCGCGCTGCCCCCGCCTCGCGCTAATCGGCCCCCGCGAGCACCGGCTGCAGTTTCTTATCCTCGGCAACCGCCTGGATCACCGTGTTCAGAATCGTCCGCACCACCAGATCCGGCTCGTCCAGATGGATCCAGTGCAGGCTGCGCTCGGCCACGATGTGCCGGCTCCGTCGGCCGTACTGGTGCAGGTTCGAGGGCGGCGGCGCGCTGGCCGGCGTCAGCACCACCACCGGCGTTTCCCCGATCGGCTCCGCCTCGTGCATCTCCAGCACCGTGCCCGAGACCCCGTGCAGATGCGCCAGCAGCCCGTGATAGAAGCCCGGCGCCGACCAGTGGGCCGCGATCGCCGGCCGCACCTGCGCGGGCATCTTGCCGATCTCCGTGTTCAGCCGCCCCGCCAGATACGCGCCCTGCGCGCCCGCCCGCTGAATCAGGAACCCGGAAAGCCTGGCGGAGCGGCAAAAGTGCGAGCGTGCCACCAGTCGCGACATGCCGATGCGCGCGCAGGTCGCCCCCACGCGCGTCAGCCGTTGCGCCCGTGCAATCCGCGCGTGGGCCTCCTGGTTCACCGGCGGCCACTCGTCGGTCCGCATCGGGTCGATCAGGATCACCGCCGCCGTGTCATCGGGATAATCGAGCGCGAAGCGCTGCATCACCAGGCCGCCGAAAGAATGGCCCACCAGGATCCAAGGCGGCTCGATCCCGGCCGCGCGCAGCATCGCCCGCAACTCTCCGGCGATGTTGCTGGGCGTGCGCTCGGAGACGCACGCGCTGCTCCAGCCGAGGCCGCAGCGGTCGTACGCCACGGTGTGCACCTCGTCGGCCATCGCTTCCTGGATGTGCATCCAGTTCAGGCTGGTCGCGCCAAAGCCGGCTTCAAACACGACTGCAGGCCCGCGCCCCGCCGGGCCCTTCTCCATCAGATACAGGCGCCGTCCCCCGCCGATATCCACCATGCGCCCCGGCTTCAGCAGACTGCGCCGGTCCAGCAGGCTGCCGATGCACTGATACAGAATGCCCGCGCCCAGCACCGCCCCCAGCATCGTGGCCGCGGTGGCCGCGATGAACGAGGTGACCCAGAAGATGTGGAAGAGAATCGTCATTGCCCGGTGTCGCTCCCAGCGGCCTTCGCCGTGAGTTCAAAGTCCTTTCGCGTCAGGTGGGCGTGCGGCGAACCGCGATCGATCAGCAGAATGGTGGTGCCTGGCCTGCCTTTCAGGCTTGCCTCCACCTGCCGCGAGAGCCAGAGCCCGCCGATCTGCTCCAGCGCGTAAAAGACAAACTGCTTCGTGGGTCCGCCGCGTTTCGGCGCCGCTTCCACGTACACCGGCGCGCCGGTTTTCTCGTCCACCCATGTTGTCACAGAAGCATACTGCGTCCCCTGCCCCGGTCCGGGTTCGCTCTTCAGCACGAAGCACTCCCGCATCCCGTATTTTGCCGGCGGCAGCACCGTCTGCTTCGCCCAGAAAAACTGCCCGTCCGCGAAATCCTCCGGATAAAACAGTGTCCCCGCCACGCCCTGGCCCCAGTCGTCCACGGGCAGCCGCGCCGCTGTTTTCTCGCCGGAGCGCAGAATGTCGATCGAAGTATGCCCGCTCTCGTTCTGAATCAGCAGATAACGCTCGCGTTTGTGATCCGGCGTCGTCACCGTGATCATCGTCCACAACCCGCTGGGAAAGGCATGCGAGGCCAGCGCCAGCGAATTGCTGATGCGCGTGCCGCTCGCCGTGACCTCCACCAGCCTGCCCGTGGCGCGAACATCGGACTTCTCCACGCGTGCGCGCTCGCCGGCAAGAATCGCCTTCAGCGATCCGGCGGGTGCAATCGCCGCCGTCTGCGCCGAGCACGTCGCGCACACCAGCGCCGCCAGCAAAAGCCGCGCCATGGGCCACGTCCTCAGTCGCATATCCGCCCGTCCTTCATCGCAATATGCCGATGCGCTGTGGCCGCGATGCTCAGATCGTGCGTCACCATCACCAGCGTTGTCCCGTGCCGCTCCTGCACGGCCGCCAGAATCTCCAGAATCCTGGCCGAGTTCACGCTGTCCAGGTTGCCCGTCGGCTCGTCGGCCAGCAGAACCTGCGGCTCGTTCACCAGCGCGCGCGCAATCGCCACCCGTTGCCGCTCGCCTGCGGAAAGCTGCGTGGGATATTGCCGCAGCCGATGCTCCAGCCCCAGCTCCACCAGCAGCGCCCGCGCCTTCTCCTCGCGATGCTCGTGATGCCCCTTGTTGCCCAGCAGCGGCACCTGCACGTTCTCCATCGCATTGAGCGCCGGCAGCAGGTGGAACGACTGGAAGATGAACCCGGCAAAGCGCGCGCGATAGGTATCCAGATCGATGCACGCCAGGCCATTCCGCATCGGCCCCACGCACTCCCCGCGAAACAGCACCGTGCCTTCGCTCGGCGTGTCCAGCCCGCCCAGCAGGTGCAGCAGCGTCGACTTGCCGCTGCCGCTCGCGCCCGTGATCGCCAGAAAATCGCCCCGCGCCACAACCAGGCTCACGCCGCGCAGCGCTTCGATGCGCCCGCACTCGTAGCTCTTCTTCACGTCGCGCACTTCCAGAATCCACGGAGAGCTCCCGCCGCTTTCTGCGCCGGCAGCTCCGCCGGGACGGCCCGTCGCGCTACTCATGCCGCAGCGCCTCCACCGGTGAAAGCTTCGCGCCTCGCCACGCCGGCACCGATCCCGCCAGCACGCCCACCAGAATCGCCATCAGCAACCCGTCGATCAGCGTCTGCAGGGGCAGCGTCGTCGAGGCGATGCTCGCCGTCTGCGGCAGCGCGCCCAGCACGTGCAGCGCGCCCCAGCCCAGCAGCACGCCGGCAGCGCCGCCCGCCACGCCCAGCGCGGCCGCTTCGATCAGGATGAGCAGCATCACCCGATGCCGCGACCACCCCATCGCGCGCAGCACGCCGATCTCTTTGGTCCGCTCGAAAACCGACATCGCCATCGTGTTCGCGATGCCCAGCGCCGCCACCAGCAGCGCGATCAGCGATGTGCCCCACGCCGCCGCATGCGCCAGCACCACCAGCTGATTGTTGGCCGCCCGCTGTGCCGCCGGAACCGCGCGCAGCCCCGGCAGATCCTTCGCCACCGCGTCCTCGGCCTCTTTCCTCCACTCCTCCGGCGAGACGCCCGGCGGCGCGGGCTTCAGCCGCACGTGATACGCCGTCACCTTGCCCGACATGCCGGAGAGCGCCTGCATTTCGCTGATCGGCATGATGATCGCGCCCGTCTCCAGCGCCGATCCGCTGCGAAAGATCCCCACCACCTTGAATTCGGTCCCCTGCAGATTGATGCTGTCGCCGACCTTCTTGTTCAGGCTGCCGGCCAGCAGTTCGCCCAGCATCACCTCCTGCGTGCCGTCCTGGAAGCGCCGTCCGGAAAGAATATTGATCGCGGAAAATTCGAAGGTGTCGGACTTCCAGCCGTAAACCAGGGTGTTCACTTCCGGGGTCACCGCCATCATGTTGATCACCATCGGCGCCGCCATGGCGATCTGCGGAATGCGTGCCAGCACCGCGCCCGCGCTCTGATCCACTTCCGTGTTCAGGAAGGTCTTCTGCACCACGGCCAGATCGGTGCCCGCGTTCGCATACATCTCCAGCCACGCGTGCTCGAAGGACCGCGAAAACCCCACCAGCGCGACAAACGCCCCGATGCCCATGCCGATGCCGCACAGGGTCAGCGCCGTCCGCAGGCGGCGGCGCCAGACATTTCTCCACGCAAAACCTACGAACGACAGTCGCATCGAATGGGGCGTAATCAAACAGCCAGGAGTCTGGAGGCCACCAGCCTACGGGGATGACGCCCGGATGTCCACTGGGAAATGAAGAGCCGGCATGGCTCGGGACCTCGCTCCGGACACTTCCTGATTGGATTCGGCTCTTCGTGCCGGCCGGGTCCCGTAACGAAAGTTCCTGCTTGGCTGTGACCTGGGGCACAGCAACACAGTCCCTCTCTCTCCTAGTCTGAAGGGTCGCCGGAGGGCGCGCAAGTGGCGACCATCGTCGAACTGCAGCAGCGTTGGCCGGCGTTCGAGGCCGCACGTGCAAGCCAGGCCCTGGGCAAGCCGCCGCAGGCCGCCCGCCGAGCAGGGATGAACCTCGTGCCGAACGGTCCCGTCTCGGGAGTGCAGTGATGGGCGCCGTCCTCGAGCCTCCCGTTGTCGCCGATGCCGCTGCTCCGCCGCATCCGCCGCGGCAGACCGCCGCTGCCGCCGTGCCCGCCTCCAATCCCTGGGTCGTGGCCGTCTCCGTCATGCTGGCCACCTTCATGGAGGTCCTCGACACCTCCATCGCCTCGGTGGCCCTTCCTTATATTGCCGGCACGCTCGCCGCCTCCAACTCCGAAGCCACCTGGGTCCTCACCAGCTATCTCATCGCCAACGCCGTCGTTCTTCCTGCCAGCAACTGGTTCTCGCTGCGCTTCGGACGCAAGCGCTTTTTCATTGCCTGCATCGGTCTCTTCACCGTCGCGTCGTTCTGGTGCGGTGCCGCCCCCTCCCTCGGCCTGCTGCTGCTCGCCCGCGTCCTCCAGGGAGCCGGTGGCGGCGCGCTCCAGCCCCTCTCCCAGGCCATCCTGCTGGAAAGCTTCCCCCCCAAACGCCGCGGCGCCGCTATGGCCGCCTTCGGCTTCGGCGTCGTCGTCGCGCCCGTCATCGGTCCCACCCTCGGCGGCTGGCTCACCGACTCTTTCAGCTGGCGCTACGCCTTCTACATCAACATCCCCATCGGCGTCCTCGCCGTGTTCATGATCAGCCGCTTCGTCCACGACCCGCCCTACATCCGCCGCTCCAGTGCGGGCGCCTTCGACAACCTTGGCTTCGGCCTCCTCTGCCTCTGGACCGGTTGCCTGCAGATCATCCTCGACAAAGGCCAGGAAGTGGACTGGTTCAGCGCCAACTGGCTCCGCTGGGCCACCCTGATCCTCATCGTCTCCCTGGTCTGGTTCATCCGCCATGAGTGGACGAAGAAGAATCCCCTCGTCGATCTCCGCATCCTCGCCCGCAACCGCAACTTCCTC
>DATJNE010000142.1:0-54645 GCA_035508305.1 Acidobacteriaceae bacterium
TACTACCGGCTCCACCGTCCGGCCGACGGCGCGCGCGAACGCCAGATCGTCGACAAACTGACGGCGCAGCAGCAACAGCAGGGACCGGGCAGGTAAACCTTCAGTGTGCCGTCTCCGAGCCGGCTGCTTTCGGCTCCTCGCTAGGTTCGATGACCTTCAGCACCTGATCGGCCTTCACACTGGTCAGCGTTTGCACTTCGCCCGAGGGCCAGTGGATCTCCACCGTATCCGCCTTCGGATCCGGCCCCAGGCCAAAGTGCACCGGGCCGTCGCTGGAAGACGCATAGCAGACGCTGGTGGTCATGTGGTTGTACTGCACCCCCACCGTGGGGCTGACCACCCTGATGCGTGCCCCGATGCCGTCACGGTTGCTGCGCGTCCCTCGCAGCGCGATGTCCAGCCAGTGCCCGCTGTGCTCGCTGCGATTCATCCAGATCTCCGCCGGCGCCGACAGCGCCGTCGCCACCACATCAACCCGGCCGTCACCGTCGAAGTCGCCGAATGCGCAGCCGCGGTGCCGCGCCCGGGGTGAGGCGTCCAGGCCGGCTTCCTCGGTCAGCGCCGCAAACTTCCCGCTGGGGCCAAGGTTGCGGAACACGGTGTTGTACTGGGCAATCTCGGTGCCGGGCAGGGGCTGCGACTCCACGTGACCGCGGGTGACAAACAGATCCTTCCAGCCGTCGTTATCGAAGTCGTAGATGCCCACGCCGAAGCCCGACATCTTCATGCTCAGGTCGCGTATGCCGCTGGGCGTCGTTACCTCGCGAAAATCGCCTTTGCCGGTGTTCTGAAACAGGGGAAACGTCTGGTTGTTGAGCGCCACGAACGCGATGTCGGGGTAGCCGTCATTGTTAAAGTCGCGAAAATCGAGGCCCATGCCGGAAATGAACTGGCCGCCTTCCGGCAACGCCACACCTGCATCGAACGCAACCTCCTCGAATTTATTGCCCAGGTTGTGGAAGAGGAAGTTGTAGTCCGCGTCGTTGGTGACAAACAAGTCCTGCTTGCCATCGAGGTCATAGTCGGCAACGCCCACGCCCATTCCCTTGCCGACGTGGTCGCGAATCCCCCACTCCTTTGAGACATCCCGGAACGTCCCGTCGCCATTGTTGAGGAACAACCGGTCGGGCTGGCCTTTGTAGTAGCGGGGATGGCAGTAGTCGGCAATGTCGCCGAAGTGGCACAGCGCCTGGGCGCCGTAGGTCCACTGCATGTAGTCGATGATGAACAGGTCGAGCAGCCCGTCGTTGTTCACGTCCACCCAGGCAGCGCCTTCGGCCCACAACGGCCCGTATTGCGGGTCGTTCGAGTCGCCCAGGCCTGCCTTCTGCGTCACGTCCGTGAAGGTTCCGTTGCAGTTGTTGTGGTAGAGCGTGTTTCGATACACGCCGGCGACGAAGATGTCGGGGCAGCCATCGTTGTCGTAATCGCCGATGGCGACGCCGATGTCATACCCCGTTCCCGCTACTCCGGCCGCGTCGGTAACATCGGTGAAGGTGCCGTCGCCGTTGTTGCGGAAGAGGCGATTGCGATATTTCGGATCGTCCTTTTTGAGCGTGGCGATGTTCGCGCCATTCACGAAGTAGATATCCGGCCGGCCGTCTCCGTTGTAGTCGAAAACCGCCACGCCGCCCGCCATGCTCTCGGGCGCATTCCTGCCCGGCGTCTCGTCGTTCTCCAGCGTAAAGGCAATTCTCTTCAGTTCGAAACGAATGGGGCTCGGCGCCGGCGCAGCGTGCAGCAGAAGAATCGCGGTCCCCGCAAGACAGGCTGCGAGCGCGGCAGGGCGCAGAAATCCGGCAAAAGACATGCTGCTGACAGACTACAGAAAGAAGGGGTGGCTTTCGCCACCCCATCGGTTGGGACCCCGCTTTCCCTTAGAAGTAGTACTTCGCCGAGAAAGTCATCAGTCTCTGACCCACCGTGTGGAACGGTTTGCCCGTGACCGTGGTGTTGGTATTGCCGCCGCCGATCGCCGAGAAGTCCACCTGAATGTCATCGTTGTTGCCATCCAGGTCGAACTGCGGGTTCGGGTGGTTGACGAAGTTCTGGCCCTGTACGCGCAACTCAAGCCTCTGACTTTCCCGCGTCGGGAAACTCTTGAAGATCGAGAGATCGTTATCCAGGTAACCCGGATAGTGCATGTACGGCATCTGCAGCGGCCCTTCCTTGCCGATGACGCTGGGGGCTGCAAAGCAGTTCGGGTTGAACTTCTGTCCGGATGAGAGGTGTGCCGTTGGGTTGCAGATGACTTCCGGCAACAGCTGCGCCACGGTCGATGTGCCCAGCCAGCTCGCGGTGTTCATGCTCTGTGCGATCTGCCCGTTCGGCATCGTGAAGAGGCCCGTGGTCGATGATCCGCCGGGGAACCCAGCGTTCAGGTTTCCGTTCGTGTTGGACTGGATCGGTGCGCCCTCCTGATAGCTGTTGTACCCGGAGAGTTTCCAGTCGTTGATCAGCGTGCCCAGCAACCGGTTGCCGTGAATAGGCCGCGGCAGGTTGTAGATGTACCAGATGTTGAAGATCTGGGTGTGGTCGTAGTCCAGGGGACCGTAGTTGTCGCCGAGAGCAAACGGCCAGACCGTGGTTCCGTTGCCGGTTCCGTTCGAGGTGTCGCCATCCCAGATGCCCATCACCTTGCTGAAGGTGTAGTTCGCCTGGAAGTTCAGCAGCGCCCCGTTCTTTCTCCACGATGCCTGCAGAGAGTTGTACTTCGCATAGCTCTGGTGCGTCAGGAGGTAGACGTTGGTGTATTCGTGCATCGGCCGGAAGTCGTTTGCGGTACAACCGGTCTCTCCGTTGATCGCAGAAGCCGAGCAGGGTTTTCCTGTAATGGGATCGACCGCCGCCCATTCTGCGCCCAGCGGAATGTTGTTCAGGTTGTTAATGTTGCCGTTGCCGCCGTTGAATTCTTCACCGGTGGTGTGGTTACCCACATAGGAGATTTCGACCAGCGACTGCCACTTGACGGCCTGGTCGATCGATACGTTCCAGTCCAGGGTTATGGGCGTACGATCGTCGCCCAGCAGATCGGCGCCCACGCTGTTGCCGCAAAGCCAGCAGTTCTCCTGCACGCCACTGGGCGGCGTGCCGGCGCCGGCTGCATTGGCAAAGCCGACAAACGGGTTCGGCGTGGAGTAGTTGATGATGCCCTTCGGCCCGTCAGCGACGTTGTCGGTGGTTGCCTCGTTCACGGAATCCTGATAGCGATAGGCTCCGTAGCCGGCGCGGAAGAGCGTCTTGCCGGTACCGAACAGATCGTAGATCAGGCCCACGCGCGGATCGTAGTAGAACAGCGGCGAGGTGAATCCGGAAAGCGGGACCGAGTGATTGGTCGCGTGCCATTCCAGACCCGTATTCGCCGGCGCCGTCTGGGAGTCGACGTAGTCGGATTGCACCCAGACCTGTTGTCCGGCCGGCTCACCGTACCACTGTCCGATGTGCTCGGCGCGCAACCCGAGGTTCAGCGTTAGACGCCGGTTAGCCTTCCAGGAGTCCTGTGCCCAGATGGCCCACTGGTTCATCTTGATGTTGTCCAGCGGCACAGCGCTCAGCTGCTCGTAGCTGGCCGTGCTGCCCAGCAGGAAGTCGGCCGTAATGTTGCCCGTGCCGTAGTTGGCCGGCCAGCCGATGTTGAACTGCCCCTGGTCTTCGCAGCCATCGTCGCAGCCGCTGGACTGGCTGTTGTAGGGCTGGGCCCAGTAGAAGCCGGCTTTGGCGGTGTGGGTGCCGATCACCTTGCTGACCGTGTCATAGAACTGCGGTACACGCGCCAGCTTGCCGAAACCGCCGCCGGAGAACCCGCCGTCGAACGGCTCCTGGTCGATGCTGGAAAGCCCGGCGCCCCACGAGTTGTTGTTGATGTTCGGCATCTGCGTGGAGGTGTGGCCAAACAGCCCAGGAACGTTGCTCATGCCGATGCTGCTGCGGTTCGCGGCGGTGTTGCCGAACTTATTCGGATTGATGAAGCGCGACAGCGTGAACACCGCCTCGTTCGTCGTGCTGGCGTTGAACTGGTGCGTGAAGTTGGTCAGCAGGACCTGAGCGTTGACGGTCGCCGAAACCGGCGCCGGATAGGGCAGGGTCTGCGGAGGCGCCCACCAGATCGTAATCGGACGGTTGTCGAATTCGTTCTGGTACGCGTAGGTACCGCTCAGTTTCGTGTTTTCGGTAATGGCATAGTCCAGCTTGCCCGTGGCCTCCCACCGGTTCTGTGGAACCTGCGGAGCATAGGCGTAGTTGCTGAAGCCGTTGCTGGAGTTCTCCGTGATGTTCGGCAGGGGATAAGCAGCCTTCAGCACGCCCAGGATGTTCGGATCGAAATCCGTGGTCGGAATGTGCATCCCGTCGGTTCCGTTCACCCAGTTGGCATCGGCCGCCACCGGCGTTCCACCCGGCCCGGTTCTCGGCGTTGGTGTGTAGTACGCGTAACCCACCGTGCCGGGATCGGCTGTTTCCGCCGCCGCAAAGTTGTCGGCGCCGGGAGCGCAGTTGGAGGCGGACGGGTTGTTGCCGGCGCCATAGGAACCACCGCAGGCAAAGAATCCGTTCAGTTCGTCCTGGGTCGGCTCATGGTAGTACTGCACCTGGTTGGCCGGGTGCTGGATCATGTACTCATATCCGCCCCAGAAGAACAGCTTGTCGTGATTGCGGTTGAAGTGCGGGAAAATCACCGGGCCGCCGACGTTGCCGCCGATGTAGTAGTAGTACTCGTACGGGAAGTCGGTCGCCGCCAGCGACTGCGCCGCCGTCGAGTTGATGGCGGAGCCCACCGTGGCCAGGTACGATTCCTTCGTGTAGGAATCCCAGGCGTTCAGCGAAGAGTTGCGCGCGTAGAGATAACCTTCACCGTGGAAGTTCTTGCCGCCGCTCTTGCTGAAGGCTTCGAAGATGACCGGGCCGTAAGCATACTCCGCTCCGTAGCTGCCCGAAAGCACCTTCACTTCCTGCACCATGTCCGTGTTGATGTTCGCGATCTGCGTTCCAGCGTTACCCGGATCCACGAGGTTCGCGCCGTCCAGCATGTAGGCCATCGAACCGTAAGGCTGCGTGCCGTTCAGCGAGTAGTTGCCCACCGGGCCGGTGTTCGTGCCCGTCACCTTGGGATTGAAAGCCGAGCCCTGCGTGCCGCCGTTGGTGAAGGCCGCGCCCGGCATCATCTTCAGCAGCTCGCCGGCGTCGCGCCCTTCGATCGAGAGGTCCTGAATCTGCTGGGCGGTAATCGTGTCGCTGACTTCCGGCGTGTCGACCGGAACCTCGATGTTCTTGTCAGCCACGACTTCAACGGTCGTGTTGCTTTCACCGACCTTCAGCGCGATGTTCGGTACCGTCTTGGAGTCGCCCAGGTTCATCACGATTCCGCTCAGCTGCCAGCTCGTGAAACCCTTTGCGCTCACCCCAATGCTGTACGTCGCCGGCTGCACCGCCGTAAACGTGAAATACCCCTCCCCGTCCGAGGTCGTCCGCCGAACGTCGCCGCTCTCCATGTTCTTGAGAACGATCGTGGCGCCCGGGACCACCGCGCCCGAGGAGTCATAAACCGTTGCGCTTATCGTTCCGGTGAGCTGCTGCGCATGGGCGGGGGCTGTGGAGATACTCAACAGACCAAGTGCGAGCAGCCCGGAGAGAACCAGCGAGCCCGGCGTGCGCAGACACAGCACGGCCAGACGCCTGATGGAATTCATACGTGTGCCTCCTGTGAATCGTGCATGAAACGTGCAAATCGTTGTTTTTGTTTTCAAGCCACTGTTCCGGCTTGTCCTTCCGTCGGCGCTCCGAGCTTCCGCGTTTATCGTCCCACCCCACAAACCAAATGGTCTGCAGGTGATTGTGTTGCGGTTAAACGGTTTACCCCGATGCTGACCCGCATTTTTACGCCCCCCGAACAAACGTTGTCAAGAAGATTTTGCCTTCGCTCTTAACTGCTGGGGAAACCGGGTGTTACCTTCGCTTCAACCCTCAGAAGGCCTCTGTTTTGAGTCATCCTGACCCTGCCTCGCAGGCGGTTGCACCCGTTCCCATTGGGGAAGCCCTTCCCCCGTGCTACGATCACCCAACCGCGCAGCATCACGGTCTGATTTCTCCAGGGAGCACCCGGCAGTGTTGTCAGTGGCCCGCGCCGTCCTCCGGCGGCGAAGCCGAAATCATCAGCGAGCCATGGGTCCGGCCCTCGCAGCCCTCCTGGCTGCGGTTCTCGCCGGGCCGATCGCCGCCCAGACCGGTACACCCGCCGGCCGGACAAAGTCTCCGCTGTCCTTCGAGCAGCTCAGTTCCCAAGCCGACGCCGCCCGGCGTTCCGGCGACACAGCCCGCGCCGCCGATCTGTACGCACTGGCTGTCCAGGCGAATCCCTCGTGGCCCGATGGCTGGTGGTATCTCGGGCAGCTGCGTTACGGCGCCAATGACTACGCGCAGGCCGAGGAGGCCTTTACCCACTACCTCGCACTCATGCCCAACGCCGCGCCCGCAACCGCCCTCCGCGGTCTCTGCGAATTTGAGCTGGGCCAGTATGAATCTTCCCTCACCGATGTCCAGCACGCTCTCTCCCTCGGCGCCGCCGATGACTCCCGCAATGCGCAGATTCTCCGCTATCACGAGGGTTTGCTGCTGACGAAGCTCGGCCGGTTCGAGGAAGCGCTCACCACCTACGGTTACTTCGCGCACGAGCAGATCTCCAACGACGAATTGCTCGCCGCGGTCGGCCTCGCCGCTCTGCGTATCCCGCTGCTTCCCCAAGAGGCCGATCCCACGCAGCACGACGCCATCGCACTGGCCGGAAATGCGGCTTTCCTGCTGCTCTCCGGAGACAAATCGAAAGCGACGCAGGCTTTCGACACTTTCTTCCAGCGCTATCCTTCCACCGCCAATCTGCATTACACCTGGGGCTACCTGCTCTATCCCACAGACCAGGACGCCGCCATCGCGGAGTTTCAGCACGAGCTGGCCATCGACCCGAACAACGCCCTCGACCGCACCATGATTGCCTGGGCTCTGCTGATAGAGAACAGCCCCGTCGAAGCTCTGCCCGAAGCGCGCAGAGCCGCGGCAGAAGCGCCGAAGCTGCCCATGGCGCAGCTCTCGCTCGGCCGCGCGCTGCTGGAAACCGGCGACATCCGATCCGCCACCCCGGTTCTTGAAACTGCCCTGGCTCTCGATCCCAACAGCCTCGAGGTTCACCTTGCCCTGGCGCGCGCGTACTCCGAGTCAGGCCGGGAGCAGGACGCTCGCCGCGAACGGCTCGCGTGCCTGCAGATGACCGAGCACTCCAGTAAACCCGCCCCGGCGATGGGCCAGCAGGGAGCACAACCTGCACAATAGCCTTCCAGCGTGGAAGCCGCGCTTCGCTCCGGCCCTTCTGCCGGCCCTGATGGCCTGCGTGTTTGCCGCTGCGCAAACGTCTTCCCCCAATACCAGTTGCGCCGGCTGCCATCGTGGCCAGGCCATGCAGCCGGAAACTCCGATGGCGCACGGCGTCGAATTACCCGGCGCCGATCCCGTCCTCGCCGCTCACCCCAATCTCACCTTTCACCAGGGCGCGTACACGTGGACCGTCGAAACCCGTAACGGTCACAGCGTCTATCGAGTCACTGACGGCACCAACACCCTCTCGCTGCCCATCCACTGGGCGTTCGGTGCGCAGGCGCAAACCTGGGTCTTCGAGCAGGACGGCAAGTTCTACGAGAGCATCGTCAGCTTCTACCCCTCCGCCAACGGCCTCGGCGTCACCACCGGGGACGAGCGCCTGACTCCGCAGACCCTCCAGGAAGCCATGGGCCGCGAGCTGGCGCCCATGGATGCGAAACTTTGCTTCGGCTGCCACGCCAGTAACGCCGTCACCTCGCACAAGCTCTCCCTCGCCACCCTGCATCCCGGCGTCACCTGTGCGCATTGCCACGAGGGCGCGCTGGCGCACGCCGCCGATGCCGCCGGCGGCGACTTCAGCTCCACCCCGCCGCGCCTGCAGGATATGAGCGCCGAATCGTTCTCGAATTTTTGCGGCCAGTGCCATCGCTCCTGGGAAACCGTCGTGCGCAACGGCTGGCGGGGCGTCTTCGACGTCCGCTTTCAGCCGTATCGGCTGACCAACAGCCGCTGCTTCAACGGCACCGATCCGCGCATCCGCTGCATCGCCTGCCACGATCCTCACAAAGACCTCGTCCGCAACGACCTCGCCTACGATTCCAAATGCCTCGCCTGTCACGCGCCAACGGCGCGGCCAACCAGCACCGGCAAGGCGAAGATGTGTCCGGTGGCCACTTCGAAGTGCGTCAG
This sequence comes from Acidobacteriaceae bacterium, assembly GCA_035508305.1. Classification (GTDB taxonomy): domain Bacteria; phylum Acidobacteriota; class Terriglobia; order Terriglobales; family Acidobacteriaceae; genus Palsa-343. The sequence goes on from DATJNE010000142.1 coordinate 8,272, forward strand.
CTGTCACATGCCGAAGGTCACGCTGCCGGGCGGCTATCTGCGCTTCACCGATCACGAGATTCGCATCGTCAGGGCCGGCGAGGCCTTCCCCAACTGACTCGAATATTCTTGCTCCTGCGCCGCGCACCTGGGTATCGTTGCTGCAGTAGATCCTCGAAAAGTTCCGCGCGATGTTTGCTTCCCGCAATCTTCCCCCTTTCTGCCGACAATCCCTCTGCCGTCGAACGCCTGCCGTGCTCATCGGCTTGCTCGCCGGAGCCGTTGCTCCGGCTTTCAGCGCTCCTGCCCCCGTCACCTGCACCCGGCCTCCTGCGCTCGCCGCCCGCCTGCAATCCCATCCCAGCGTCGAGGCCTGGGCCGACCTCGGCAACTGGTTCGGCGACCACCGCCAGTTCGCCTGCGCGCAGGACGCCTTTCGCACCGGCCTCCGCCTCAGCCCCGCTTCGCCGCAGCTGAATTACCTCCTTGGCCTGAGCCTCTATGAGTCGGAGAATTTCGACCAGGCGGTTGCGCCTCTCGAACGCTGCATCAAAGCCGACGCCACTGTTCTCAAGCCCCATCTTCTCCTCGCCTCGGTCTACGCGCGGCTCGGCCAGCCGGCCAATGCCGAGCAGGAATGGCGTGCCTCACTCCGCATCGATCCTTCGTCGACGATGGCTCAGCATGGCCTGAGCCAGGCGCTGCTGGCACGCGGGGACCTGCCGGGGGAAGTCGCTTTCCTCCACACCATCCCCCCCGACGACGACCTCACCATCGACCTCGCGATTGCCCTGGCCCGCGACGGCCAGCTGGAACAGGCCGTCGAAACGGTCGAAGACGCTCTGAAAACGCGCCCCGACTCCGTCAAGCTCGTCAATGCTCTGGTCACCCTCTACATCAAAGTCTCGCGCACCTTCGACGCGCAGAGCATCGCCGAAAAAAGTTACCGCCTGCATCCGGACGACTTCAGCGCGCAAATCTCTTACCTGCGCACGCTGGTCGTCAATGGCGACTGGGCCCCGGCGTTCCCTCTCGGGAAGAAGGTCGTCAGCGAACAGCCGCATTCCTTCGATGCGCTCTATCTCGAAGGCGTTCTCGAGCGGCAGTCCGGCGACTACCAGGCCGCGCGCGAACACCTCACCGCCGCGGAGAAGCTGAATCCCAGCCTCGCCAATCTGCGCGCAAACCTCGGCATCACACTCTCCCGCCTGCACGAAACCGCGGCTGCCAAGACCGAGCTGGAACAGGCCATCGCCCTCGGCGACAAGGATCCCGAGACGCATTTCGAGCTGGCCAACGTCCTGCGCGCTCTGGGAGACACCGCCGGCGCACGCCAGGAGATGGTGAGCTATCAGGAAGCCGTGAAGGAAAAGGATGCCGGCTCGCTGGCCGTCAGCAAAGCCGCCGAAGCCGCGCAGGCGCTGGACAGGGGCGACACACAGCGCGCCGTCCAGCTTTACCGCGATGCCTTTGCCGCGACGCCAAAGAATGCTCTGCTTGGATACAAGCTCTCCGTCGCGCTCGACAAGGCGGGCGATACCGACGGCGAGCGGTCAATTCTCGAGCAGGTGGTCGCGCTCGATCCCTCCTTTGCGCTCGCGCAGAATCAGCTCGGCTATCTGGAGTCGCGCCGCGGCGACTACTCCGCCGCGGAATCCCATTTCCGTCAGGCGGTCGCCGCCGCCCCGGCTTTCACCGAAGCCTGGATCAGCCTCGCCGCCACGCTCGGCATGGAATCGAAATTCCCTGAAGCCCAGCAGGCTGTCGCCAGCGCCCTGCGCCTGGATCCCCGCAACAGCGAAGCGCAGCAGCTGAGCCACGATCTGAGCGCTGCTCAAACGCAGCCCCATTGATGGACGCGCCATCGCCGATGATGAATCCCTGGACCCGACGACGCCTGCTCCGCACTCTGCCCGCCGCCGTGGCTCCCGCCGTTCTGCCGCGCGGCCTTCGCGCTGCCGCTCCGGCTGCTCCTTTTTTCTCCCGCTTCGTCGACGTCGGCCAGCAGGCCGGGCTCATCCATCCCACCATCTACGGCGAAAACGAAAAGTCCACCTACATTCTTGAAGTCATGGGAGCCGGCTGCGCTTTCATCGACTACGACAACGACGGCTGGATGGACCTCTTTATGCTCTGCGGCCGCCGCCTTGAGGGCATCCCCGCCGGCGCCACCAACCGCCTCTACAAAAACAACCGCGATGGCACCTTCACTGACGTGACTGAGAAGGCCGGACTGGGAGACTCCGGCTGGGCCATGGGCGTCTGCGTCGGCGACTACAACAACGACGGCTTCGACGACCTCTTCGTCACCTACTACGGCCAGAATCGCCTGTACAAAAACAACGGCAACGGCACGTTCACCGACGTCACGGAAAAAGCCGGACTCCTCCAGCCCGGTATCCGGTACGCCTCCGGGTGCACCTTCGTCGAGCGCAACCGCAATGGTCTCCTCGATCTCTTCGTCGCCAACTACCTCGACGTCGATCTCGTCCACGGCCCCAAACCGTCCATGCAGATTCCCAACTGCAACTACGAAGGCCTTCCCGTGAACTGCGGTCCCATCGGCATGACGCCGCTGAAGCAGTACCTCTTCGGCAACAATGGCGACGGCACCTTCACCGACGTCTCGAAGGAATCCGGGATCGCGGCGCTCTCCGGTTCCTACGGACTCACGGCGGTCGCTCTCGACGTCGATGAGGATGGCTGGACCGACATCTTCCTCGCCTGCGACGCCACGTTCAGCTATCTGCTCATGAACAACCACGACGGCACTTTCCGCGAGGAGGCTTTGCTGCGTGGTCTCGCCGTCTCCTCTGAAGGCCAGCGAATGAGCGGCATGGGTGTCGGTGTGGGCGATTACAACCTTGACGGCCATCTCGACATCGTCCGCACCCACTTCTACAACCAGTCCACCGGGCTCTATCGCAATGACGGCAAGGGCAACTTCGACGACGTCTCCGACCAGTCCGGTCTCTCGGTCGAGCGCCGTTTCATTTGCTGGGGGACCGACCTGGTTGACTTCGACAACGACGGCTACCCCGACATTTTCGTTGCCACCGGCACCGTCTACCCCGAACTGGAGAGCGTATTCCCCACGCGCTTTCCCCGCCGTACGCCCCGCCTGCTTTTTCGCAACCGCCGCGACGCCACCTTTGCCGAGATGGGTGACGAGGCCGGCCCCGGCATCACTGCGCGCGACTCTTCGCGCGGCGTCGCCTTCGGCGACTTCGACAACGACGGCGACATCGACATCCTCATCATGAATCGCAATGAGCGGCCGTCCCTGCTGCGCAACGATTCCCCGAAGGAGAATCACTGGATCAAGATTCGTCTGGAAGGAACGAAGAGCAACCGCAGCGCCATCGGAGCGCGCGTGCTCGCGCACTATGGCGGCAAAGTGCAGGCCAGGGCCGTGACCAGCCAGAGCAGCTACCTCTCGGTAAACGACCCGCGCCTCCACTTCGGGCTGGGCTCCGCTACCACCGCCGACGTCGATATCTTCTGGCCCAGCGGCGCAAAGGAAACCTACACCGGCCTCGCCGCCGACAAGCTGCACACCATCAAGGAAGGGAAAGGCATCGTCCCGGGCCGGCCATTCTCAAAATAAGCCGCCTGCCTGGGTTGTCGCCGTGAATATTGAAGACCGAACGCGGATCACTCATCACGGATCGCTGACAACTGGCTACCGGATGCAGGCTGGCTTATTGCGCTCCGTCGCGGAACACCTCTTCGGCGTAGTAATTCTCAACGCGCGCCTGATCACGCAGCATCTCCAGATAGGCGTTTTTCAGCAACTGCTCGCGGCTCTCGCGCAGCTGCTGCCGGATCGCCTGTTGCACGCGCGGATCGTTCAGCTGCCGCTGCCCCGCCACTTCACGATCGATCAGTTTGTAAATCGCGTAGCCTACAACCTGCTTCGAGCCAGGCGCGCCGTAGACGGGCAGAATATCCGTAATCTGCCCCGGCTTGAGCTTCGAGATCGCGGCATAAACATCCGGATCGCCGCGCAGCTGCGATTCGGACACGAATCCCATATCCCCGCCGTTGCCCGCGGTATTCGGGTTCTCGGAAAAATTCATCGCCAGGGCGGCAAAATCCTCGCCGCTTTCCAGGCGATTGTGCAGCATATCGATCTTGCGCTTCGCATCTGCCTCGTTCATCGCCTTGCTGTTCTGCAGATTGCCCACCTGCTGCGGCGGCATCGGCGTCGCGGTCACAACGATCTGGGCCAGATGATAGTTCGGCTCCATCAGGTTGAAGTCCGCCTTATGGTCGTTGTAGTAACTCGTGATGTCCGCGTCGGTGATGTTGATCCGCGAGGTGATCTCCTTGTTGAACAGCTTTTCTTCGGTGCGGTTGCGGCGGATCTCCCGCTTCAGATCGTCCAGGGTCATATGCTGGGAGTCCAGGCGCTTCTGGAATTCCTCCTGCGTGAACGGCGCCTTGATCTGGTTCAGCTGATCGGACACTTCTTCGTCGGTCGCCACCAGATTCTGCTTTTCCGCGCGCTGCATCACGATCTCCTCATCGATCAGCTGGCGCACGATATTCAGCCGCATGATCTGCCCCTGCACCTTCGACGGGGTCTGATGCGACTCGCCCAGATTGTTCTGGTAAATCGTCTCCACCTCGGAGCGCAGGATGGGCTTGCCGTTCACTGTGGCCACCGTATTGGCGTCGTGCGCCTTCTGGCAACCGGCGCAGAACAGCGCCGCAACCGCCAGTCCTGCAACCATGAATTTACGGCCGGAAAGAGCAGCGCCCCACGCGCCGCACGGTTCGGATTGAGAGGTCAAAAATTTCTCCCTGCTGCGGCGCCGCAAATCGAGGGGCGGCGCTTACGCTTCAGAATAACTGCGGTCCCCTCGCCCTGCATAGATTCATTTCGCCGGCTTGCCGTTCGCCGCGGCGCTGGGCGCGGGGGCCTCCGGCGCGGGCGGCGCAATGCCCTGCTCGGTCAGAGCCCGGTCGATCATGGTCCACAGCTGCGGTTCTTCCAGCTGCCCCGCCCACCGCTCACCGCTGACAAAGAAAGTCGGCGTCGCGTTCACTCCCAGCTTGTCGCCCGCCTTCATCTCCGCCAGAATCTTCGAGTCGTCCTGCTTCTCCACGCACGCCTTCAGTTTCGTCGCGTCTAGGTGCTCCCGATCCCCCTCCTGGTCGGCCAGCTTGTCCAGCATCGCTGTCGACTTCGCCAGATCCCGGTCCGGTCCTGTCACGTCCTGCCCATGGGTGTGCAGATAATCGACGTAGTTCCAGTACGCGTTCGCATTCTGCGCCGCCAGACAATTGGCATTCACCGCTGCGTGCATCGCCCACGGATGAATTTCCACCAGGGGATAGTCGACGTAGACGAACTTCACCAGTCCTTTGTAGTGGTCCAGCGTCGCGGGAAAGAACTCGGCATTCATCTCCGCGCAGTAGGGGCACTCCAGATCGTCGAAGTTCACGATCGTTACCTTTGCATCCGGATTCCCGCGCACCGGCCGCCCCTCGATGGGCAGCGCCGTCGCCGGATCGGTCCCGATATCCCACTTCGACATCCGCGCCAGCGTGTTCGAGTCCTTCGACAGCAGAAAGTCCACGGTCTGCTTCCGCTGCGGCTGGCTGGGCAGGGAGAAGGTCACCGGGATCGTGTCATATCCGTTGACGTCACTCTTCTGCCGCGGCCCGATCGCGATTTCATACTGCGGAGGAACGTTGAGCTCCTCGCGAATCATGATCTCGATCTTGCGATGGAGACCTGCCACCGGCGCCGCAGGCGCATTCGCCGCCGCCGGATCCGTTGCCGGCGGAGCTGCCTTCGCCGGAGTTTGCTGTGCTGGAGAGCCGGCTGCCGCGAACACCAGGATGGAGCCTGCAAGGAGAAACCGTTTCAACAAGAAAACCACCTTCTTCACCCCCAAAAGGGGGTCACCCACCTGTTCAATTGCTTTGACCCATTATCGCAGCACGCACCGGCAGACGCACCGATCCGGCCCGAGACCCTCCTTCTGTCTCCTCTCTTCTCCTCCCTGATCTCAGAACAGGCTGATACGGTGCGCCAGATCGCCCACGTTCGAGAAGCCTGCGAAATTCAGGCTGTAGAAATACTCTGTGTCGTCGCGGATCGACCCCAGGGAGAAGCGCCGGTACTGGAAATCGAAGCCGCAGCAGTTCCAGTTGTACTGGGTCTGCAGCGCCCCGTACTGCAGCTGCTGGTGGACCAGGTCGTACGCTGCATTCACCCCGATGCTCGGCCCCAGCTTGCTCGCGGCCCCGTAGATCGCGGAGAGGTGAATCTGGTTATACGGGTTGGGCGCATTCGGCGATCCCGGCGGTGTCTTCCCGGTCGTCAGCGGTGTCGTGCCCAGCGGCACATTCACGTAGGAATCGCCAAACGTGAACCGGTACAGTCCATGCTGGTATCCCGCAAAGATGTTGCTCGAGGTGATCTTTCCTTCTTTCGCGTCGTAGTCCAGATCCCATTCCAGGTCGGTGGCCGTCGTCGTTCGCAGCCGCAGCCGCGAAATGACCGGCGTGGTGTGCCGCGGCTCGGTCAGAAAATCGATCCCCGTAAAGTCCAGCGTGGTGCTCAGCGGGTTAGGTGTCCCGCGCGTGATCGCGTGGTCGAAATCCGGCTCGAAATAATACTTCTGCGCCACCCGCCAGGTAATCCAGTCGCGCGTTCCGCCGCCGCACATCGAATCCGGGCCCCAAGCCTCGTCGCCTGTGCATGGATGCGGATGCAGATGCCGCAGAAACAACCGCTGCGTCAGCCCGTACTGCAGCTCGTTCGTATTGCTGGCCACATCGGTATCGTCGAAACGCATGATCTGCCGAAAGTTGTTGATGCCTGTCACATACCGGTAGGACAGTTGCGGCTCGATTGTGTGCCGCACCTCTCCTCCCAGGAGATGCACCAGCCACGGCGGAGAAAAATCGCGCTCCAGCACCGGAGGCCGCAGATCGAACCCGGCTTCCACATCCGTCCGCGGGGCGCCTGCGCCGCGCACCACCGGAATCTGGTCCAGATCCGCCGGATACTGGCTTTTTCCGTACCAGGTCTCGCGAAACGCAGCGTTCGGCCGGAACGTCCATCCGTCGAAATGCAGCGGCATCGACAGCCGCGGATAAACATCCACCCGCGGCACTTCCGCCGTCGTTCTGAAACTGGGGTAGTCATACCGCGACAGCGCGCCTGCCGACCCGCTGAACCCCCACCACACGGGCGAAACGCTCATCGCCCCGCCCAGCCGCCGGTCCGCGGTCTCCACATCGATCGTGGGCAGGTGCAGGATTCTCACCTCGTCGCCCACCACGCTGGCGCTCTGAAAATCCTGATACCGGTTCATCCGGAGGCTCATCCATGAGTCGCGCCATTCGTGCGTGGCAAACATCTGCGATTTCACCTCAGAGTTGATCGCGATCGCGTAGTCTTCCTCGAAGACCAGCCGGTAAATGTACGAGCTCAGGTACTCGGCGTCGGCCACGCCTGTCGTGTGTTCGGAAAAGTCGTACCGTCCGTCGCCGGCCACGTCGATGCCGCCCTGGTTCACCGTCTGCCCATTGCCCACCGGCAGCCCGCGGTCCAGAAGGCTGTGAAAGTGGATCGTCCCGAAATCCTCGCCTCGTCCCCGGTATCGAAACTGCCCGTTCGGCGCCCATCCCCGCTTGGAGTAGTACTGCGACGCCATCGTCAGATCGGCACTGCGTCCCAGCGTCAGGTAGAAACCTTCGCCCAGGATCAGGCCCTTGGTCGTATTGTTCCCGATGTACGGCAGCAGAATGCCCGACTCGCGTTGTTCGTTCACCGGATGGGTCGCGTACGGCATGTACATCAGCGGCACGTGGAACATCTCGAACAGCCCGTTGTTCGTCTTCGCCACACCGTTCTTCAGTTCGATCATGTGCGAGAGAATCTGCCAGTCCGGTTTCGGGAGCCGGCACGAGGTCATCGTCCCGTGGATCACCCGGTAGTGGCCCTGCCCCAGCTGCAGCACCTCGCGCCCGGTCAGGGCAAAGGGATTTGGCGCCATGAACACCATCCGCCCGCGCGGAGTGCGCTCCACCCCCAGCGTTCCCACCACGTCGAAGAAGTCTCCCGTGTCCGCATTCACATTGATGGTGCCGTGATCGGCCTCGAAATGCTCGTCGTCGGGGCCGCCATCGATCATCAGATGCCCCTGGGCATCGATCTCTCCGGTCTTGTCGTTGTAGGTCGCGTGGTCCGCATGCACGATGTAGTTGCGGTAATAAATCACCACATCGCCATCGAGCGTATAAAGGTTGGCGTCTTTCAGTCCCTGCCGCGTCTGCGTCTTCGCCACCAGCTTCACCGGGACGCCCTCTGCCGGCTGCGGCATCACATGCGCCTCGGGCAGCTTGCTTTGCAGGCTGGGATCGTCGGGGAGGCTGGCGACGTTCTGCAGGGTGGCGGGATTGGCCGCCGGCGAGGGGGCCAGTGGCCCCTGTGCGCTCGTCTGCGCCCCGATCTGCGGCTGCAACAGCAGATACAGCGTGATCCAGCAAAACAGACGGGTTCTCATTGCGCGCGGCAACTCCAGCATAACAAAGCGGAACGGCGTCGTTGCAGGCTGCTCCGGCGTCACCAGCCGCGTCCCGGTCTCTCCCCCGTCGTACTTTCACCCCGGTCTAAGTTCACTGACGCGATTCCCTCAGCAGAGTTTCGCCGCCAAATGCGTGCAGAATAGGAAGGAGGACATGGTGACCGGTTCCCTCCAGAATCCGCAGTTCCTTCCGCCGGAGTCCTCTGCTGCGCCCCGGGAGAACGCCGCTCCCCGGCCGCCGGCATGGAAAGACGAAGTCGCCGCCCGCGTCCGCGCCCATCGCAGCAGGAGCCGCGTCTCCCCCGACCAGCCCGTCCTCCCCGGCATGGAAGAGGCCGTCTCTCCTGGTTCGGTCGCCGCCCGCGTCGCTGAGCGTTATTCCCGGCTCCCTTCCTGGCGCGAAGCCATGGCTGCCCGCGCCGCAGCCAAATCCACGGTGGAATCCCTGGTTGCCGCCGCCAGCGCTCCCCATGCGATCGAGCCCCGGCCGCAGCAGCTCTCCATCGGCCAGGATGCCGTCCCCATGGCGTATCCGGCCGCCGATCCACCCCCTGAGCCGTATCAGCCCGATCTCATCCGGTACGCCGTCAGCATCGATTCGCTGCCGGCGCCGCGCTCTACGCCCCCCGAAGCTCGCGCCACACCGGCACTCGACGAAGCCGCAGCCCTCGATCCCCTTGAGAATGCCGTTGTCGAGCCCACTCGGCCGCTCCCCGCCGCGCTTCTCACCTCGCCGCGCGAACTGGTCGCGCCGCGCAAAGCCCGCCCCCGCCTCGCTGAAGGCCCGCTCTGCGACGATCCCGCGCCTTCCGACGGGCCGGGCACACGCTCGGAAACCGAAGAGACCTCGCGCTTCGCGCACACCCCGGTCAACGTGACCGCGGACAAGCCCGAGTTACCCCGGGGCTGGCTCGAGCCGCCGCCCACCTCCAGTCCCGACGATCACGCCATCCACCTGGATGTGGAGACTCCGCTCCCCAAGTCCAGATCTTTCTCGTCCCGGGACGAACCCCTTCTGCAGGTTGCGTCGCTCAACGATCGCGCCATGGCCGCCCTGGTGGACTGCGCGATCACTCTCAGCGCGTTTCTCGTCTTCTTCGCGGTTTTTGCGCTCTCCAGCACCAGCCTGCCCCATGGCCGCATCGCCCTGCTCGGCGCCGGCGCCACGCTCTTCGTCATGGCCCTGCTCTATCAGATCCTTTTTTTTACCCTCACTGACTCCACTCCGGGCATGCGTTACGCCAAAATCGCACTCTGCACCTTCGACGACGAAAACCCCACCCGCCCCCTGCTTCGCGGGCGCGTCGCCGCCCTGCTGCTCTCCGCGCTGCCCCTCGGCCTGGGCTTTCTCTGGGCCGTCTTCGACGAGGATTCCCTCGGCTGGCATGATCGCATCACCCGCACCTACCAGCGCAGTTACCGCGAAGAATGAACCTCCGGTAACCACCTGCCGGTCCCGCCGCGCCTCGCCTTTTAACGCAGAATTCGCATCCCACTGATGTGACCACGACAACCATCACGTCCGCTGCACCCGATTTAGGACCGTGGCGTGGCCAGTTCGAAGGCCATGCTCGCGTGTCTATGGTTCTAGCCCTGGTTGAAGTTGCCGGTTTGGTGATCGCCCCCTGGCTCATCGGCTGGATCGGCATCCTCCATCATCCCGGACACGTCTACTCCACCGACCTCCCCATCGCGCCAGGCTGGCTCGCCTGCATCGACTTCCTCGGCATCGTGCTCGCTTATGCCTGGCTGTCGCTCTACCGGCGCATCGGCGCGAAGATCGCCGATGGTGTCCCCGGCTATCCGTTTCTCGACCGGGTCCGCCTCAGCCTCTCTGTACTCGCGCAGGGTGTGGTCGTCCTGATGATCCTGATCGCCATCAAGGTTCGTTAGACAGAAAACGGAACTGCCACGGCGCGCCTCCCGGTCGAACCGCGCAGCAGCGCAGCCCTGCAGAATTCCAGCACGATCGGGTGGGGTTTGCCACGCTGGGACTGCGCCTGTGGCACAAACAGCGTCCCGATGCAGAACGGGTGCGCCGGCAGCTCCATTACGCGCGCCTCGCCGCCGGCGTCGGTCCCGGCGATCGCCAGGCCGGCGCGCTCCAGCGCCTCCTGATACTCCGGATTCAGGCCGAAGTTGCAGTAGTACCGCTCCATCGCCCGATCCGCGCCGTAGATCGCCGCCGCACGGCTTCCCGGCCGCAGCCGCACCTCCATCGTCTGCCCTACCAGCGAGCAGCTCAGCGGCGTGACGAACAGCCGCGATGCATAGGGATTCGACTCCGCGTGATCGGCATCCTCGATGCCCATCACATGCCGCGCGTACTCCAGCACCAGATGCTGCGATCCGCCGCACGTGCCCAGAAACGGAACGCCGTTCTCGCGCGCAAAACGGATCCCTTCCAGCGCGCCCGCCAGACTCCGGTACGGGCTCCCTGGGCTGCAGAGCAATCCGTCGAACGCCGCGTAGTCGTGCGCCTCATCCGTCGGCAGCCAGGCCAGTTCGAGATCCACACCCAGCGCCTCCGCCGCGTGCCCCACGCCATCGTTGGTCGCCCCATGCGTCGGATTCTCCGCCCGAAAATCCCCAATCACTCCGATCTTCACCATGCACCCACCATGACTTACTTTTTGAGCCGGGATGTTCCATAAAAGTACTTGCGGATCGTCTTTGGGCCCTGGTCGCTGTCCAGCATCTTCAGATGCATCTCCACCTCGCCAGCGACCTTCTCGTATTTCACTTCGAAGTAATAGACGCCCCCGGGTTGCGCAGTGAAAAGCAGACTCCTGGTCGTCGTCGGCCATGCTGTTTGCCACGACGTCTGCCAGTTTGCACAAAGCTGGTGCGACCCCGGTTCAACATAAGCGTAGATCCAGGACACTTCCTGCATCGCCCCCACCCACTGCCCGTCGATGCCTACCCGTGTTAACGGCGGCGCAGCGGACACATCGCCGGCGTCGTTCTCGTCGAAATAAACCAACGCCTTTCCCGGTACGGGCCCAGGCGATGCCTGAATATCTGCCAGATGCGATTCGAATTTGATCTCGGCCGGTCCGCAACCGATGTTCTGCTGCCCGAACGCCGTCACCCCAGGGATAATCGCGAGACACCCGATCGCTGCAAGCGGAATCCGTCTCATACCGTCGCCTCCTTCCATCAGGCGTACCCGACGTAATGAGACGGCTGCCGCAGCCCATGAGTTCCATCTTTCCGCAGGGGCTGTTGCCCGTTTCCTAGTTCCTATTGCCGGTTGCCGGCTGTCGTCTCGTGTTCCGGCACTTCGTGCGCGGGCCGATAATCGAAGTCCCATCGCTGCATCCGCTTCCCCGACTCCCACCGGCTGTTCCACTTTAGCCAGTACGCGTCAGCGCTCGGTGTCTGCGGATAATGCTCGCTCGCCGGATACGGATACTCGCCCATCTGGTGGAACGGCATCTGCGCTACCGTGAACGGCGACGCTTCCCACCAATCCATATCCTTCACAAAGCCGTTCGCGTAGAAGAAGTAATCCCGCGTCCAGCCCGGCCGCAGCGGCGGCAAACCCGCCGCGCTGAACTCCGCGTCGATCTCCTCGCCCGTCCCGAAGATCACGTAGCGGTTGTCGATGTGTTCCAGCAGCGGCGTTACATCGCCATAGCGCGTATACGCGCCGCGCGCCCACAGGAACGGTCCAGTCGCGCTGATCTGGTTGTAGTCGTAGGTCAGATCCCCCGGCGTTTTGCCTTCAATCTGCTTCGGGTATCCGCGAAACGCCAGATGCGCCATCGCCAGAGGAACCTCGGTCTGTCGCACCTCGCTCGCAACATCCGGCCCGTTATCCACCCGGATCCGATCCCAGTAGATTTGCAGGTTTGTCGTGATGCGGATCTTCCGCGCCCCCGGCGGCAACTTGCCCGTCAGATTCACCAGAATCGTCCGCTGCAGCCCGGCCGGGAATCCCATGTCGTTGACGATCCGCTTCCAGGAGCCGTCCGCCATCTGCGCATCCACCCGCGGCGGAATCGGATGCAGCCCCGCCTGCCATGCCGCATACATCGAGCTGGCGCTGAAATACTCGATATACCCATCCATCAGCAGCCGCAGCGGCCGTTTCGGCGACCACGGCCCTACATCCAGGGTCAGCGTGTGCAGGTTGGCAAACCCCGCATAGCTCAGATTCGTGAAGTCCCGCACGTACCGGTGATCCTTCCCGGCCAGCAGCGCCCGCACATCATGGCCGTCGTCGTCCCACGCGCCTGCCACCGGCCGCGCATCTTCCACCGCCACCGTTTTCCCTGACGCAAACGGCGGCTCACTCAGGAATCGCTCGTCGGGATAAACTTCCGTCCCCGCCGGGTGATCCACCGCCACCAGCCGCAGCTGATCGATGTAGTTGACCTCCTCCATCGGCTCACCAAAGCGCAAACTGAGCAGGCCATTCCTCGGGCGCAGCAGATCGCCGTCCACCTTGATCCACTCATCGGGATCGTTGAGGTTCGTGGCGACCGGCGAAACCCAGTGCCCCACCACCGCCGCACCAATCACGTCGGAAATGAATCGATACTGCTTCCCGTCCCACGCAAACAGCGTCGGGCACGAGCTGCCCCGCCGATCCAGCTCCTTCAGCGCCAGCTCTCCGTGCAGCCTCTCGGCATCGATATCGATCTCGTCCTGGGGCACTCCCGTCGGCCACAGTAGCCGGACCACGTCGGCCCTTGTCGCCTGCCCCAGCCCCGCCAGAATCTCCGTCGATCCCTGGCTCAGATACCCTGACCCGCCCGCCACCTCGAACTTCTGCCACTGCCCTCCAGCCAGAACCTCCACCTTCGTCCCGATCGCTGTCTTGTTGTCTGCGAGACCGGTCAGCGCAATCCGCAGCGAGTGGTTCCTGTTGCCGCCGACGTTCCGCAACACCACCGGCGGCCCGTCCGCCTGTGTCACGATCAGATCCGCCGCCCCATCGCCGTCCACATCCGCCGCAATCACCGAACGCACCCCGGATAGATTCATCCTCTCCAGTCCCAGCTGCGCGCTTACGTCCTCAAATCCCTGCGGCCCCAGATTGCGAAAGACATGTAGCTCCGCCTTGTCCCCCACCTGCAGCACGGCCGCGAGATCGATCCAGCCATCGTTATCGACATCGATCGGCGTCACGCCCCATCCGCCGGTCACCCCCGCCGGCAGCGGCAGCGACACACGCTCGAAGCGCTTCCCGTCGACATTCCTCCACAGCGTCAGCCCCGGCGCGCCCGCGTGGGTCACCGCAACGTCCATCCACCCGTCTTTGTCGAAGTCGAAAACCGACACGCCGCGCGTGGCCGGCAGGCTGGCGTCCTGGTAGAGCGGCGCCGCTCTGAAAGCCCCCTCGCGCTGATTAAAGTAGATCGTCGGCGCAGCGCTCTGTCCCGTCATGACGAGATCCACCGCGCGATCGTTATTGATGTCGGAAAGAATCGCCTGGCTCGTGCTTCCCTGCCCGGCGAGTCCTGTCGGCCCCGTCCACTCCGTGAACGTCGAGTTCCCGTTGTTCCGCCACATCACGTTCGGGCCGCCCTTGCCGGGAACCGCCGATCCCGTCACCAGCAGGTCGAGGTCCCCGTCGTGGTCGAAATCCACAAATGTCAGCGCCATGGGCTTGTTCAAATGCTGAATCCCCACCCTCGCCGTCACATCCTCGAACTTCCCATTTCCGAGATTGCGATAAAGAATGACCCGGTCCGACATCGCAACAGCAAGATCGGGGAGCCCATCATTGTCAAAGTCCCCTACCGCGCAGGCGATACCCTTACCTTTGGCATCGAGCCCTGTCTGGTTCGCGGGAAGCGGCTCGAACTTGCCGTCATGCAGGTTTCGGAACGCCTGGATCGCCTCATCTCCGCTCCCCATCACCGCCAGATCCTGCGAGCCCGGCCCCTCGATGTCGATGATGCAGGCGCCCCGTCCGCCTGCCAGGGTCGAGTCGGCTGCCTGGCCGTTCACGTTTGGCCCGGTTCGAAACGGACCGTCCCCTAACCCATGCAACTGCTCCTCCTCAAATCGCACCGGGATCATCGCCCCCACCGGAGCCGCCGGCAGGGTCATCTCCTCCATCGTCGAGTAGTGCCCGCGCTCGCCATATCCCACGCTCAGCGGTGACGAGATCTTCGCCTGCGTGAAGTGCTGGAACGTCTTCAAATGCTCATGCGCCTCCTCGACCCGCCCCGCCCTCTGCAGGGCGCGCGCCAAACCAAATTCCGCCGAGCAGTGCAGCGGATTCAGCTGCAGAGCCGTCTCAAATTCCGCGATGGCCACATTCAGATTTCCCAGGCTCATCTGAAGCTGCCCAACGAAATAATGCGCATCGGCGTCGTTCGGATCGATCGCGACTACCTTCTGCATGTCCTCGATCGCGCCCTTCTGGTTGGCCTCGTCCATCTCTGTCAGGCCAAGGTTGTACCAGACGCGCGGATCCTCCGGCGCGATCGCCGCAGCCCGGCGCAGCTCCGCCTCCGCCTCCTGCAACTTTTGCAGGTACAGCAGGGCAATCCCCCGATTCAGCACCGGGATTGCCGAGCCAGGATCGGCCTGGTGCGCCAGCTCCAGCTCTTCCGCCGACTTCTCCGTCAGCTGCTGGTTCATCAGCGCCACGCCAATGCTGTTCAGCCGCGCCGCTTCTTTTGTGGAAACCTCGGCCACGGGACGCGGGGTCAGGGCCGTCAACGCGCCCACCAGCACAATGCCGGGTACAGCAAAACTCAGAAAAACCAGCCGAGTCCTTCGACCAGAAATGGGAGGGGTTCTTTTGGAGGGCATTTTCGCCCTCCATTATAGGGACCGGCGAACACAGCTCGCACCCGTGGTTCTTCTGAACGCTGAACGCCGGCTCTGCACTCTGGGACTGATCCGTCGGTCCGCGCCGGGTCAGCCCCCGATATGCACCATGCTCCGCGATGGCTTCAGGAATTCCGGCTCGCCGATGTGGTGCCGCGCTTCTTTCTGCTCGATCGTCCGCCGGATGAACGCTACCAGATCGTCATCGCTGCCGCCGCGCTGGAGCACGCCGTACAGGTCGTGATCGCTCTGCGAGAACAGGCAGGTCCGAATCTTTCCATCCGAGGTCAGCCTCACCCGGCTGCAGTGCCCGCAGAACGCCTGCGTCACCGGCGCGATGATCCCGATCTCCCCCACCCCGTCATCGAAGGTGTAACGCACCGCCGTCTCGCTGGCCGCATTCGGCGCCACCCGCACCACCGGCCGGAACCCTCCCAGCGCCTCGACGATCTCTCGCAGCGAAACCACGGACTGCGGCGTCCACAGCCGGTCTTCCTCGAGCGGCATGAACTCGATGAACCGCACGATCACGCCCTCATCGCGCGAAAACTGCGCGAAGCGCACGATCTGATCCTCGTTGAATCCGCGCAGCAGCACGCAGTTCACCTTGACCGGGGCAAGACCGGCCTTCTTCGCTGCCCGAATCCCGGCCAGCACCCGCTCGTAGCTCCCCGGCACGCGCGTGATGCGCGCAAACTTCTCCGCATCCACCGCGTCCATGCTCACCGTGATGCGGCTCAGCCCGGCATCGCGCAGCGGCTCCGCCATCTCCTCCAGCAGGTGCCCATTCGTGGTCAGCGCCAGATCGAGCGGCGCTCCGTCCAGCGTCCGCAGCCGGCTCAGCTCACGGATCAAGTCCAGCAGACCGCGCCGCAGGAGCGGCTCGCCGCCGGTCAGCCGGACCTTTTCGATCCCCAGCCCCACGAACACACGCGCCATACGCAGGTAATCCGCAATCGGAAGTTCCGCGTATACGGCGCCTTCATTGCCCGTCCGGCAATATACGCACTTGTAGTTGCAGCGGTCCGTCACGGAGACGCGCAAATCGGTGATCGGCCGCCCGTGCCGGTCGATCAGCCGCCCGGCCTTGCCCGCCGCCGTATCCTGGATGGAATCGAGCGCGCTCGCCATGAGCTTCTACTTTTACTTTATTCGATGCGCCCGGCAACCGTCAGCTTCAGGCCCGTGGCCCCTCATCCCGCCTGCCCGGCCGTCGTGGCCACCATCGCCTGCTTCGATCCGTAGAAGCGCCGGTCGCAGAGCATGCACCGGTACGCGCGTTTGCCGAACAGCCTCAGCGGAAAGTCATACCAGCGCGAGCGGGAGCGCCGCATCGAACCCTCCTCCTGGCATTGCGGGCACCGTAAGCCCTTCGTCGTCATGTCCTTCTCGCTTCCTGCTTCCGGCCGCACCGCCGCAAGCTCGCCCCGGTTTACATCCCGTCGTAGTTCGGCCCCCCACCGCCCTCCGGAGGCACCCACGTGATCACCTGATAGGGGTCCATGATGTCGCAGGTCTTGCAGTGGATGCAGTTGGTGAAGTTGATCCGCAGCTTTTTCTCAGACGCGTTCCCCGCGTGACCGGTTGCCGCGCCATCCTCCGCCGCATCCACCATCTCGTACACCGCAGCCGGACAAAAATACTGGCACGGGTTCCCGTATTCCCTCGTACACCGCTCGCTGCAGATCTTCAGATCCGCAACTACCAGATGCACCGGTTGATCCTCATCGTGCCGCGTGCCCGAATGAAATACATCGGTCAGCCGGTCGAAGGTCAGCTTGCCATCCCCCTTCGCGTTCCCGATCTCCGCCGCGCGATCCTCCTTCACCGGCCCCAGGTCTTCCAGCTGCCGCAGGTGCGTGTGGCCGGCACGATTTTTCGCATCCGGCCCCAAATTCCCGCCCCGCATCACCTGCTGAATCCCCGCCTTCACCATCCCCTCCAGCAGCCCATGCTCAAACCCCTGGTGGAAATTCCTCACCCTCCACAATTCCTCACGAATCCAACTCCGGTCCACCGTTGCTTTATATTCGCTCAGCGTGTCGGCGGAGGAATTCCCGCTCACCAGCGCATCGAACGCCGCCTCCGCCGCGAGGATCCCGCTCTTGATCGCCAGGTGAATCCCCTTCAGCCGCTGTGAATTCAAAAAGCTCGCCGAATCTCCCAGCAGCATCCACCCATTTCCGTAAATCCGCGGCATCGTCAGCCATCCGCCATACGGCAGGCTCTTCGCGCCGTAGCGGATCATCTTGCCGCCTTCCAAAATCCGCCGCGCGAACCGATGCTCCTTGAAGCTCTGGAACACGTGATGCGGATCGGTGCGCGGATCCTGATAATCGAGCCCCGTCACATATCCCACGCTCACTTGTGTGTCGCTGATCCCGTACACCCACGCGCCGCCATACTCCCGGCTCGTAAGCGGATAGCCCAGCGTGTAGATCACTTCCCCCTTCGCCACGCGCCCCGCCGGAATCTCCCACAGCTCCTTGATTCCTACGCCGTAGGTCTGCGCGTGCTCGGGGTCCTCGAGGCCCAGCCGCCCAACAACCTCCTTCGCGCAGTTGCCGCGCGTTCCTTCTGCCAGAATGGTGACCTTCGCCCGCAATTCGTATCCAGGCTCAAAATTCCCCTTTGGCCGCCCGTCCTTATCCACGCCTTTGTCATCGGTCAGCACACCGGCCACCCGCGCGGTCTCGGCGTCCGTGCTGTCATCCCCCCACAGCAC
This sequence comes from Acidobacteriaceae bacterium, assembly GCA_035508305.1. Classification (GTDB taxonomy): domain Bacteria; phylum Acidobacteriota; class Terriglobia; order Terriglobales; family Acidobacteriaceae; genus Palsa-343. Next base: position 26,317 of record DATJNE010000142.1, read on the forward strand.
CTTTGATCCTGCAAAGCCGGTGAAGATCGTGATGCCGGCCTCTTCAACCTTCTGCGCCATCCACTTCACAAACCGGCTCAGCGAGATCACGTAGTTGCCGTGATCCCCCAGCGGCGGCGGCACTACTGGAAATTTGTGCTGGCCCTTCGGCGTCAGATACCACACCGATTCCTTTGTGACTTCGGCATCGAGCGGCGCCTCCTTCTCGAACCCGGGCAGCAACTCCCGCATCGAGCGCGGATCGAGCAGCGCCCCCGACAAACAGTGCTGTCCCACTTCCCGCGACTTCTCCAGGACGTAGACGTTCTCCTTCGACAATGGCTCATCGACGCCCGACGCATTGTGTTCGTCAATCAGCTGCGCCAGCCGCAGAGCGCACGCCATCCCCGCAGGCCCGCCGCCGACGATCACCACGTCCGCCTCCATCTGCGGCCGCTCAATTCCTTCGATTGGCTTCCTGAATACAGTCATACTGGACCGACTATCTTACAGGGCCGCGATCCTCCGATGCAGGCCACGCTCTGCTCCGCGAACGCCCCGCACCATTCCCGCCCGGCTCAGTCCGCAACTTCAGGCGCAGGCGCGAAGGGAACCGCGCGCAGAGCCAGTCCTTCCGAATACCGATGCACCGCCACAATCACCCCCGCCGACATCAGCACCGGCACCGCCAGCGTCAACAGCCCCTGCTGATAGCCACCCGTCCAGTCCGCCATCAGCCCCATCCAGTACGGGCCCGTAAACGAGCCCAGCATCCCAATCGAGTTCACCGTCGCGATCCCCACCGCCGCCGACTTCCCCCGTAAAAAGCTCGTCCCCATTACCCACACCGGTCCGTGAATCGCGTAGTAGCCCACCGCCACCACCACAAGCCCCCCGATCACCACCCCCGGCCGCTTCGTTGCCCCCGCGCACGCATACCCAAACGCCAGCACCAGCAGCGGAATCAGCACGTGCAGAAACCGCTCCCGCGTCCGATCCGAATGCCAACCGTTGATCGCCATCGACGCCGCCCCGATCAGCCCCAGCCCCGCAACAATGCCCCCCACCACCATCGAACTCGCGCCCGTCACCCGCTGCAGCAGCATCGGTGCGGTCAGCGTGTACCCGTACGCCGCCAGATAAAAGCACGCGAAGAAAGCTCCCAGCATCCACACCCGCGGATCGCGAAACGCCCGCCCCACTTCGTCCGCGCCGTGCGCGTGCCGGGCGGCGCCGTCCTCGCGAATCTCCCCCGCAATCCACGCCCGTTCCGCCTCCGTAAGCCATTTCGCCTTCGCCGGACCATCTGGCAGCCCCACCAGGTACGCCGCACTCAGCAGCACCGCCGGACATCCCTCCGCCAGCAGCAGCCACTGCCATCCCGCCAGCCGCGCATGTCCGCCCAGATGCAGCAGCACCCCGGCCAGTCCGCCCATCACCGTCGTGCTCAGCGGAAACGCCACATAGAACCGGCTGATCGCCTGCGAACGCTCCCGTGCCGGAAACCACTGCGAAAGATAAAAAATGATCCCCGGAAAAAATCCCGCCTCCGCTGCTCCCAGCAGCAGCCGCCCCGCATAAAACTCCAGCGGCGTCCGCACGAACATCATCCCCATCGAGATCAGGCCCCAGGTGAGCATGATCCGCGCCAGCCATCGCCGCGCCCCAAAACGTACCAGCAGCAGATTCGACGGAATCTCCAGCGCCGCATACGTCACGAAGAACAGCCCCGCGCCCAGCCCAAACACCGTCTGGCTGAAGTGCAGTTGTTGATTCATCTGCAGCGCCGCGAAACTCACGTTCACGCGGTCCATGTAGGCGATCCCGTATCCCAGCCCGATCAGCGGCAGCAACCGCACGCTCGCCTTGCGCAGCGCCGACCGGCCAATGGCCTCTTCCGTCGGCGCATGCACCATGGCCATCCCAAGCCCGTCGGGTTTTCTCAAAGCCTGATTTGTCCGCATGGGGAGCGCTGGGGTGGGCCAAGTTTAGCACCGGAAGCAAGCGAGAAGCCCGCGCCCAACGCCTCCGCTGTCCAGCTGACCAGCTTTAGCTGACCGGCTTTCCAGCTCACCGGACTTTAGCTGACCGCTTTTTAGCTGACCGGACTTTAGCTAACCGCCTCTTAGCTGCCCTTGGCCTTCTTCACTTCTTCCGTCAGCGCAGGCACCACCTGGAACAAGTCCCCCACCACCGCCACATCGGCAACCTCAAAAATCGGCGCCTCGGGATCCTTGTTCACCGCCACAATCGTGCGCGAACCCTTCATGCCCACAATGTGCTGAATCGCCCCGCTCACGCCCAGCGCGATGTACAGCTTCGGCGCCACCGTCTGCCCCGAGGACCCAATCTGCCGCTCCAGAGGCAGCCACCCGTTGTCGCAAATGGGCCGAGAAGCCGCGACCTCTCCACCCAGCGCGCTGGCCAGATTCTCCGCCAACGGCATGTTCTTCTGTTCCTTGATCCCGCGTCCCACTGCGACAATCACTTCCGCCTGCGACAGGTCGACCGTCTGCTTCGCCTCCTGGAAGACCTCATGCGGCACAACCCGCGCCGGCCTGTCTGCCACCGCCGCGGTTACATTTTCCACGGGCGCCGATCCTGACTTCGCATGGTCCGCGCGAAAGGCCCCAATCTGCACCGTCGCCATCCACGGCGCGTCACCCCCAAAGGACACATCCGCCGCAAATTTCCCCTGAAACATCTGCCGCGTGAATTGCGGCGCTCCGTCGACGACTCTGTATCCGGTCGCGTCCGAGATCAGCGTCCGGTCCAGCGCCAGCGCCAGCCGCGGCGCAAAGTCGCGCACCTGGTACGTATGGGGAAACAGCACCAGCTTCGGCTGCTTCTCGACGATGAACGCCTTCAGCGCATAGACATACGCATCGGACGTGTACGCCCTGAGTGCTTCGGCCTCCAGCGCCCAGACCCTGGCGACCGCCTTCCCGGCCAGTTCCTGCGCCAGCGCCGCGATCCCGCTGCCCGGCAGCACCACTTCCACGGGCCAGCCCGTTTCCTTCGCAATCGCTTGCGCCGCCGCGATCGTTTCGAACGAGACGCGATTGAGCTTGCCTTCGCGTTGTTCTGCAACCACCAGAATTATGTCTGCCATACGCACATCAGGGGAGCCGCAGCTCCCCTTCATCCCTTCCTGTTCGCTCCCGGCTCCAGCTTCCCGGCTGTCGTTCTAGTACTCGTGAATCCGCCCCCGCCGCAGATATGTGCCGTAAATGGCAAACACCACGCACACCACTCCGGCCAACACGTTGTAGTAGAACATGGGATGCACCCAGCCCGGCGAATACGTCAGATCCTGCCCCGTCCACAAAAGCAGCAGTATCGCGAAGAAACCGAACTGTCCCGCGATCACCTGAAACACCAGCCCCCAGCGCCGCCGCGTGTCGAGCGCAGCTACCTGCGCCGGGCTCAGGTTCCGCTCTGCCTCGGGGATATTCAGATTCGCCATCTTCGCTTCTCTCTCCTTCAGAGGGTCGGCTGCCCGATTGCGTTCGATCAGAAAACCCACAAACGGGGAAACGCCAGCTTACCAAACTCAGCGCCGCTCACGCACCTTGCCGGCCGATGTCGGTCTTTCTGTGGGCTGATCGCTAATCACTGAAGGCTCAAAGCAGCCCGTCTTCACAGAACGCGGGCTTCGTTCCTCAGATACTCCACCACCTGTTTCGCCGCCTCGCCCGCCGGAGCCACGATCTTCCGCGTCTTCTTCTGGCTCCCCGGCACATACAACTTCTCGATCTTCTGCGCGTTTTTTGAAAGCTTGCCCTCGACCTCCGCCCAGGCCACCTTGCGCAGCGGTTTCGTCTTCGCCTGTTTGATCCCGATCAGCGTGGCATAGCGCAGCTTATTGATCCCGCTCTGAATCGTCAGCACCGCAGGCATGGCCATATCAATGTGCTGATAGTGCCCGGCCTCGAGCTCCCGCTTCAGCTTCAGGCCGGTGTCGGTCTTTTCAATCCCGATAATGATCGTCGCATGTGGAATGGCGAGGATTTCCGCCAACAGGACACCCGTTTGCGCTGCGCCAAAATCATCGGATTGCAGCCCCGTAACAATCAGATCGAAGTTCTCTCCGGCAACGGCTGCAGCAATCGCTCGCGCCGTGTTCGCGGCATCCATCTGCGCAAAGCGGTCATCTTCGAGATGTATTGCCCGGTCGGCACCTTTCGCCAGCGCCTCTCGCAGGACCTGTCCGGCCCGCGCCGGCCCCGCCGTGATCGCCACCACTTCGCCGCCGTGCTTTTCCTTCTGCCGCAGCGCTTCTTCCAGCGCATACGCGTCCGGCTCATTCGTCTCCCAGGAGACGTCATCCCGAATCCACGTCCCCGCCTCGTTCAGCCGCAGCGGCGCGTCCTTCTGCGGCACCTGCTTGATGCAAACCAGTATCTTCATCCGAGGCAAAGTATAACGAAGCGCTCGCTGGGCGGGCGAGCGCTTCGGATTCGTACGGTAGTTAGGGGGCGTGAAGCGCGGTTGCGTGGACAGCTAGTCCTGCGGAGGAACCGTCAGTTTCTTCCGCGGCGTCGCCGGCCCGTCCCCGACAATCCCGTCCGCATCCCCCTGCGCATTCGCGCTCTTCGCATTCCCATCGGACATGGAGGCCAGCTCCGACTTGCGGTACTTTGGCGCGCTCACGTACCCGTGGATGTGGTCCTTCGTGATGTCGTTGATCACCACCTGGATCGGCTGTTCCGTGTCCGGCTCAAAGAACATCACCGGCTGATCCAGATTCACATGTTTCTGCACCAGGTCGCGATCGTCCACCAACAGCTGCAAATCGGCGTACTGATGCTTGACATTCGCCTTCCGCAGACTGACCCCGATCGGCCCCTCGTGCGTGAACTGCTTCGCCTTCTGCAGGTCGAACTCGAAGTAGTTCCGCTCCCCGCGCTTCTCCAGTACCACCAGCTCGTCGTGCGTCTTCGCAATCGACCCGGTCAGCTGCGTCGTCGCGCTCGCCAGATCGCCCCGCGTCTGGGCGATCTCTTTCCCCTGCTCATCCAGCTGCGCCTGCATCTTCTTCCAGCGCGACTCGGCCGCGTGTCCCGCCCGCGGCTTGTTCACGCGGTGCACCACGGCCTTTTCCGCGGCCACCTGCTGCTGTTGCTGCTCCGCCGCCGCCTGCATCTGGTTCTGCGTCTCCAGCTGATTCACCTTCGCCGTCAGATCGTTCAGCTGGCTCCGGGTCTGGCTCAGCTGGCTGCTGGCCTGCTGATTCTGGGCCGCCAGCTGCTGCGCAGCATGATGCTCGTGGACCGCATAGCCCACGCCGCCCACGGCCACCACCACCGCCGCGATCAGCGGAGCCACAAACTTCACCAGGGAGGTTTCCGTTCCGAGGGGGGAGTCTTCCATGACGTGCCTCCGATGCAAAAGTCCTTGCCGGGGTTTGCAGCACGCCCCATGCCATTGTTGACCAGACAGTAACCGTTAGATTCTTCAGGCTTTTTGCCGTTAAGAAACGCGCGTGGTTACCCGTCAGAATTTCGTAACCCACGGAAAATCTTTCTTGACCGCAGCAGCGCGGTTTCTTACCCCTCCGGCCCGTCGCCACGCCCCTGTCCACCCTCGTCGCACCGCATCGAAGTAAAATAGGAATATCCCGATTCATTGAGAGCTGCATGATTTCCGTTAGCAACGTCACCATGCGCTACGGCGCTAAAGTTCTGTTCGAAGAGGTCACCACCACCTTTACCCCCGGCCGCCGCTACGGCCTCACGGGGCCCAATGGCGCCGGCAAATCGACGTTTATGAAGGTCCTCTCCGGCGACCTTGACCCCCAGAAAGGCACCGTCGTCCGTCCCAAAAAGCTCTCCGTCCTCCGGCAGGACCAGTTCGCGTTTGACGCCTTCCGCGTCATCGACACGGTCGTCATGGGAAACAAGCCCCTCTGGGCCGCCCTCGCCGAGCGCGACAAGATCTACGAGAAGTCCGAGCTCACCGACGACGACGGCATGCGCCTGGCCGAATTAGAAGGAGTGGTCGGCGAGGAGGACGGCTACACCGCCGAATCCGACGCCGCCGTTCTGCTCCAGGGCCTCGACATCCCTGACGAGCTCCACGAGCGCAAAATGTCCGAGCTCCAGGGCGGACAGAAAGTCCGCGTCCTCCTCGCCCAGGCCCTTTTCGGCAAACCGCAGGCCCTCCTGCTCGACGAGCCCACCAACTACCTCGATCTCGACTCCATCCACTGGCTCCAGGATTTCCTCGGCCGCTTCGAAGGCACCCTGATCACCATCTCGCACGACCGCCACTTCCTGAATTCTGTCTGCAACCACATCGCCGACATCGATTACCAGACCATCATCACCTACACCGGCGGCTATGACGATATGGTGCTGGCCAAGACTCAGATCCGCGCGCGCCTTGAATCCGAAAACGCGCAGCGTGAGAGAAAGATCGCGCAGCTGAACGAATTCATCGCGCGCTTCTCTGCCGGTACCCGTTCGTCGCAGGTCATGAGCCGCAAAAAGGAAGTGGAACGGTTACAAACCACCGAGCTCGCCCGCTCCAACATTCAGCGCCCCTACATCCGCTTCGATCAGACTCGCCCCTCCGGCAAATACGTCGCCGAAATCGAAGGCCTGCGCAAAACCTATGGCGATCTGGTTGTGACCGATCACTTCTCCACCGGCATCATGCGTGGCGAAAAGATCTGCCTCATCGGGCGCAACGCCCAGGGCAAGACGACGATGCTCAAATCGTTGCTCGCCAACCAGCCTGGCCTTGCCGAGAAGGACTTCGTCCTCGACGCCGGCAACGTAAGGTGGGGCCACGAAGTCCAGATCGGCTACTTTCCCCAGGACACCACCGGCGTCATCGAGCCTGGCATCACCGTGGTCGACTGGCTCCGTCAGTTCGACGATAAGGCCACCACCGAAGACATTCGCGGCATCCTCGGCCAGATGCTCTTCCGCGGCGAAGAAGGTATGAAGCCGACCGCCGCGCTCTCCGGCGGTGAAACCGCTCGCCTCATCTTCTGCAAGCTCATGCTGCAGAAGCCCAACCTGCTCGTCCTCGACGAGCCCACGAACCATCTCGATCTGGAAGCGATCAACGCGCTCAATATCGCGCTGCAGCGCTACGAGGGCACGGTGCTGCTCGTCACCCACGATCACGACCTCATCGACGAAGTCGCCACCCGCATCTGGCACTTCGAGGCAGGAGAAATCGAGGACTTCAAAGGCCCCTACGAGGAATATCAGCAGGCCGCCGCTGCCGCGAGGTGATTGCAAAGAAACGGGGCCTCGCCGCATGGCCACCCGTTTCTTCTCGCACCTGTCTCTTGTCTACTGGCTACCGGCTACTCGGTACCGCTTCCGAGCTGGTTGATCTCCCTCACCTCCACCACCGTCTTCCCGTACCCCTTTGCGGCGCACCGGATCATCGCCCGCAGCCCATCTCGGAGCGCTATTTCACCAGCCCCAGCTGCACAAGGCTCTCCGCCGTCGCCACGATCGCGTCCTCGCGGGATCGCGGCTCCCACCCCAGCAGATTTCGGGCGTGCTCGTTGCTCCCGTTCTTCTTCTTGCCCAGCTCCGGCACGATCAACTTCGCCGCAGCATCGCGCATCGCCACCAGCCGCACGACCCAGTTCGGGATCTGAACCGTCGGCACCCGCTTCGCCGCTTGCCCCATCCGGCTCTTCAGCACCAGGGCAATGTCCCGGATGGACATGAAGTCCCCGGCCACCGCCAGGAACCGATCGCCTTTCGCCTCCGGATGCGTCATCGCACGGATGTGCAGGTCCGCCACATCGCGCACGTCCACCACTCCGAACGTCAGCTTCGGGCATCCCGGGATCGCCCCATCCATCAGCCGCTGCACCAGCAGGATCGACGTCGACAGATCCGGCCCCAGAACCGGCCCGAAGACTCCCACCGGATTCACCACCGCCAGCTCCAGCCCGCCGCGCTCCCGCCCCATAAAGTTCCACGCCTCGTGCTCGGCCAGCGTCTTCGACTTCACGTAAGGCAGCACGTCCTTGCCCTTGAGATTGGTCCAGTTCGCCTCGGTGAACGGCTTCTCCTGCGGCGCGTGTCCATAGCCAATCGCGGCGAACGACGAGGTGAGCACCAAACGTCGCACATCCGCATCGCGCGCCGCCCGCAGCACCCGCAGCGTCCCCTCCACCGCGGGCTGAACAATTTCGTTCTCATCCTTCGGCACGCTCGACGGGAACGGCGACGCCACATGCAGCACGTACTCGCATCCCTTCGCCGCTTCTGCCCATCCGTCTTCCCGCAGCAGGTCGGCTGCGAAGAACGTCAGCTTTTCCCCCGGCTCCGCGCCCCCCACTTTCAGCATGGCCCGCACGTCCGCTTCGCGCTCCAGCGACCGCACCGTCGTCCGCACGGTGTGCCCCGCGGCCAGCAGTTGTACGATGCAGTGGCTCCCGATGAAACCGGAGCCCCCCGTCACCAAAACCGTGCTCATCCGTCTTGCCTCATTCCCGAACGTCCCTGCCAGGATTATCTACCGCGCCGCCCCCCGACAACCCCGCGGCTCGCCGTCAACCACTTTTCGCCCCACGCCGCCAAACCCGCCGCATCTGCTTGCAACTCAGTCAACACCGGGCCACCCGCCCGCATCCGAATGGAAGAGCGGCAGGCAGCTCGCCGATTCCCGCACTTTCGGGCCGACTGAATTCCTCCACGGAGTCAAGCACATGAAACGTATAGCCATGCTGGTTGGGCTGGGTCTTCTCATCGCGCCGCCGTCCTGGCTGGCTGCCCAAGAAAGTTCCGGAGCGACCCACGGTGAAGTCGGCGTCTACGCCGACTACCTGCACTTCACTCCCGGCGGTTCTTCCACCGACTTCGTCGGCGCGGGCGGCCGCGCCGCCTTCCGCTTCCACTGGATGGCTCTCGAAGCGGAGATGAACTACGACTTTGCCCGCAACTTCACTACCACCCAGACCAGCGGCTCCGGCGCTACCGTCACCACCACCTTCGTCAAAACCGGCGTCCGCCCGCTCACCGGCCTCTTCGGCCCCGTCTTCTACGCCGGATCCGGCCCCCTCCGCGCTTTCGTCACCGGCAAGGTCGGCTTCATCAACTTCAGCACCACGAACAACAGCAACGTCGTCTCTGGAACCACCTTCACCAACTCCGTCGAAGGAGTCGGCGGTGCGGGCACGCATCTCGCTGTCCATCCCGGTGGCGGACTCGAAGCGAATTTCGGCCCCTTCGGACTGCGTGCCGAAGTCGGCGACGAAGTCTACCTGAATAACGGTACCTACAATAACCTGCGCGTTACCCTCGGCCCCGAGTTGCGTTTCTGATCGCTGGCTGCGGCGAACCATTGATCCCTCCCCCAGCCGCGCTCGTCAGCGAAGACGCTCCATGCCCGGAGCGTCTCCTTCTTCCCTGGTCGCGCTGTTTGAAATGGCTGGCACTGTCCTTCCCGGAGCTTTTGCATGCCGAATGGCCGTGCCCTGTTTGCCCCTTGTCTTGCCCTGATCTGTCCCGCAAACCGGGCCGCCTGGCCGGTTTTGGCAGGCGAGTTCTCTCTTAAGCGCACAGCAATCAAACGTTTTAGCTTGACGATCGCTGAACCGCGCGCTTAGCATTGCCGCGTCCGAGGTGACTATGAAGCTCCGTCCTTTCTCCGCGCAGCGCCTGTTGCGTCTTGCCTCTGCTGCGGCGTTGCTTACCACTCTCTCCGTCTTTGCCCAGGGTGCGCCTGCTCCCAAACCCGACAATCGCGCCTGGATGAATAAGTCTCTCTCGCCCGACGAGCGCGCCGACCTCGTCATGAAGGAGATGACCCTCGACGAGAAGATGAACTTCGTCCACGGCACGGGCTGGAACGGCCTGCGCGAAGGCGCCGAAATTCCCAAAGGCTCTCTCGGCGGCGCGGGATACGTCGAGGGCGTGCCGCGCCTCGGCATCCCTGGTATCAATATGGCCGACTCCGCCGTCGGCGTCCGACTCGCCGCGCAGGGCAGCCACTACGCCACGCTGCTGCCCTCGGTCCTTGGCGCCGCCTCCAGCTGGGATAAGGACGCGCTCTTCCTCTTCGGCTCGGTCATCGGGCGCGAACTCCGCGACATGGGCTACAACATGTCCATCGGCGGCGGTGTCGATCTCGCCCGCGACCCGCGCAATGGCCGCAACTTCGAATATGCCGGGGAAGATCCTGTCCTCGCTGGAACCATGGTCGGCGAACTCGCCCGCGGCGTGCAGTCCAACCAGGTCATGGGCGACATCAAGCACTACGCCTTCAACGACCAGGAAACCGGCCGCACCACCGTCAACGTCATCATCGATCAGCGCGCCGCCCGCGAAAGCGACCTCCTCGCCTTCCAGATCGCCATCGGCCTTGCACATCCCGCCGGCGTCATGTGCTCCTACAACCGCGACACCATCACGCCCCCCGGCGGCACCGACTGGTCGTGCGAGAACGATTACCTCCTCAACCAGGTCCTCAAAAAAGACTGGGACTTCAAAGGCTTCGTCCTCTCCGACTGGGGCGGCACCCACTCCACCGTCCATGCTGCGCTCTCCGGCCTCGATCAGGAGCAGCCTGGCTTCCAGTACTTCGGCGATCCGCTGAAGAATGCCGTTCAGGACGGCCAGGTGCCCGTGGCGCGCCTCGACGACATGGTGCATCGCGTTCTGCGCAGCATGTTCGCCAACGGCGTCATCGATAATCCTCCCGTCACCCAGGTGGTCAATCCTTTCCGCGGCCGCGACGACGCCGAGCACATCGCCGACGAGAGCATCGTCCTGCTGAAGAACGCAGACGACATCCTCCCGCTCAACGCCTCCTCGGTGCAGTCCATCGCCATCATTGGCTCCCATGCCGATGTCGGCGTGCTTTCCGGCGGCGGCTCGGCCCAGGTGGACGCCCCCGGCGGCAACGTCATCAATCCCCATCCCGGCGGCGCGTACTGGATGGAGCCGGTCTACTTCCCGTCTTCGCCCATGCGGCAGATCCGCAAGCTGGCGCCGAACGCCAAAATCGAATTTGACCCTGGTACCGACACCGCCTCGGCGGCAAAACTGGCTGCCGCCTCGCAGATCGCCATCGTTTTCGTCAATCAGCCCATGAGCGAAGGCCGCGACGCCGCCACCATCTCGCTGCCCGACAATCAGGATGGCCTCGTCGACGCCGTTGCCGCTGCTAATCCTCACACGATCGTCGTCATCGAGAGCGGCGGCCCCGTCGCCATGCCCTGGGTCGATCGCGTGCAGGGCGTCCTCGAAGCCTGGTACCCCGGCATCGGCGGCGCGCAGTCCCTCGCCGCCATTCTCTTCGGCAACGTCGATCCCTCCGGCCGCCTCGCCATCACCTTCCCGAAAGACGATGCCCAGCTGCCCCACCCGCAGATCGCCGGCATGGATCTCATCCATAACTCCGGCGGCCGGCACCATCGTCCCGGTGAACTTCCCCTCTTCGACGCGCCTGCCACAGAAGGTGTCCGTGTCGGTTACAAATGGTTCGAGTCGCAGCAGGAGCAGCCGCTCTTCCCCTTCGGCTTCGGCCTCTCCTATACGACTTTTGAGTTCTCCAACCTGACCGCCTCACAGCACGAAGTCACCTTCAGGGTCCACAACACCGGCCAGCGCGCCGGAACCGAAGTCGCCCAGGTCTACGCGGTTCTCCCCGCTTCCACCGGCGAATCCACCTTCAAGCGCCTCGTCGCCTGGGATCGCGTTGCCCTGGCGCCCGGCGAATCGAAAACCGTCATTCTGCAACTCGATCCGCTCTATCTCTCCATCTTCGATGTCGCGAAGAACAGCTTCGAACTCGCCCCCGGCGACTACACCATCCTCGCGGGCGGCTCTTCGCACGACACCGTTCTCACCAGCACCGTCCACATCGCGGACTAGTTCCCCTGCCCGCTGTGCTCGCTGGAAAAACGGCCTCGCATCCATTCCGGATGCGAGGCCGTCGTTCTGTTCCCGGTTCTCTGTTCTCTGCTTCTAGTTCGTGCCGAACATCGCACCCGCCGGCTGCGCGCTCGCCGCACTCGACGGAGGATGCGCTCCCGCGCCTCGCGCACCGTCTCCAGCGGATCCGTCCAGCTCCACCTTGCCCGAGAAGATCGCGTTGTCTTCCACCGACAACCGCGCGGCCCGGATATCCCCGGTCACTCGGCTTCCCGCTCGCAGCTCTACCCGCGCTGTCGCGTGAATGTCGCCCTGCAGCGATCCCAGGACCACCACGTCGCGCGCCGCGACGTTCGCCGTCACGCGCGCATTGACGCCAATCGTCAGACGGTTCTCGCTCAGCGTAACCGTTCCTTCCACCAGACCTTCAACCACCAGGTCCTCATTGCCCTTCACTTCTCCGCGAATCTGGACAGACTTCCCAATAACGGCAGTTGCTTCTCCAGGCATTGCGTAAACTCCCCTTTTCTATTGGCTCGCAGGCTTTCTCGCACTATACGCAAGGCCACGTCTCACCGCAACCGGAATGCTCCCGCGGCCCAGGGCTCCGTTTCACCCTCACTTCCCGGCCGCCGCCGGCAGGGTCATCGTCGCTTGGCGCAGCAGGTCGGCCTCGTGCTCCAGCGCCGCAGAAACGATGCCGATTTGCTCGTCCGCCAGGCTCCATTGTTTCTGCTCGATCGCCTCCCTCACGCCCGGAATCGTCTTCACGTCGTAGCCTGTAAACAGCCCCGGCGCATAGAGCAGGTGCTCGAACCACGGACGCCCCGGCAAACCCTGCTTGCTGGTCAGCAGCCGTTCACTGCGGATCAGATCCGCATTCACACCCTCCGGGTCCGCGCCGTCCGCCGCCGCATACGCTTTGTCGAAGGCCTTCGCCGCCTCCGTCAGATCGTCCGACGCCTGCTCCAGCGGCGCGAAATTCAGATAGGGCGGAATCGCTTCCTCTGGCGGCGGCACCATCTGTTTCTTTGGATCGTAGAGCGCCTTGTAAACCCCCTCGGCGATTTCCCGGTTGCGTTCCTTCGCCTCGTCACGCTTCTGCTGCGCCAGGGCCTGCAGCTGCGTCACGTAGAGATGCACCGTGTCCGCCAGATCCCCAAACTGGAACGGCAAAATATCCGCGTCCGCCATGCGCATCACCATCGTGCCGGCCGTCTGGGCCAGGGCGCGTCCGTAGCTGAAATCCGTGTCCTGAAACCGCGTATACCAGGCGAAGTCATCGTAGATCGAGTGATATTGCCCCGCCTCATCCTCGCCGCCGTACCCGAAGTCCAGGCTCGCAATTCCCAGGTGGTCCACAAACACCGTGAAGTCGGACCCCGAGCCCAGCGCCGGAATCCGCAGATCCGCCCGCGAACGGATTTCAGCCCGCTCCTTTTCGGGCGCCATGGAGATCGCCACCAGCTTATCCCGCTTCCATACCGACATCTTCGTTTCCGGATCCGGAATGTCCTTCGTCACGTCATTCACGAAGTTCTCCAGCGAGTGCGAGCCCTCCGCGAAAAAATACCCACGGTCGTTGGTGTCGGAGTTGAAATACGCCACCGCATGCGCCCGCAGCTCGTCCGCATGCGCCTCGCCCCACTCCGTCGAGCCCAGCAGTCCCGGTTCCTCGCCATCCCAGAAGCAATAGATGATTGTCCGGTCCGGCCGCCATCCCTGCTTCAAGAGCTCGCCCAGCGACCGCGCCTCTTCCAGTTCCGCGCTCGTACCTGACAGCGGATCCTCCGCGCCGTTCACCCACGCATCGTGATGGTTGCCGCGAATTACCCACTCATCCGGATCCTTTGCTCCCGGAATCCGCACGATCACGTCGTAGAGCAGCTTGCGGTCCCAGTTGAACGCCACCGACAGATGCACCTTCGCCGCGCTCGGACCGACGTGATACGTAAAGGGCAATGCCCCGCGCCATGCCTCCGGCACCGTTGCCCCACCGAGCGACTTAAGCAGCGGCGTCGCGTCCGCGTACGAAATCGGGAGGACCGGAATCTTCGTGATTGTCTCCACCTGATCCAGCGGGATCAGCTTCGCCCCCTCCACCGCCCCCACGCCCGGCGTCTGCGGGTCGCCCGGATACAGCGGCATGTCCATCACGCTACCGCGCTGCACCCCGTCCGGCGGCCGCATCGGCCCCTTCGGATACGGCTCGCCGTCGTAATACCCGTCATCCCGCGGATCGGAGTAGATCAGGCACCCCACCGCTCCGTGTTCCGCCGCTACCTTGGGCTTGATGCCGCGCCAGCTCTCCCCATAGCGCGCGATCACGATGGCGCCCTTCACCGAGATTCCCATCCGGTCCAGGACCTCGTAATCCTCCGGCCGCCCGTAGTTCACGTAAACCAGCGGCGCCGTCACGTCGCCATCGCGCGAGTACGCGTTATACGTCGGCAGCTGCTCATCCTGCTGGCCCGAGGTGGGATCGCCCGGCACCGGCGGCTCCTGCAGCTTCGCCGTAAAAGGCTCCGCCCCCAGCAGCTCCACCAGCCGCAACTTGGGAGTCGGGAACAGCGTCGTGAACTGCTCGATCTGCGCATCCAGCCCGTACGACTTCAGCTGCGCCAGCAGCCATTCCGCGTTGTCCTTGTCATACGGCGACCCGACGTGGTGCGGCCGCGCCGAAAGCCGCCGCATGTTCTCCCTGATCCTGTCCCGCTCCGGTAATGCCCGGTACTTCTGCTCCCAGCTCGTCTCCGTCGCCGAGTGCTCCGGGGTATATCCGCGCAGGGTGGATCCTGAGTCGACGGCGTGAGCGGTCAGGGCGAACAAAAAGGCGGCTGCGATGGCCAGACGCATGCGTTTCCATCCTTTGGTGAAATGGAATTTGAAAACTGCTGCGGTGACAGAACTACAGGTGAAAATATCCGCGCACCGGGTTTCGTAACACTATATCGCCTGCTGCGCCCAGCCCCGTGGTGCCCCATCCCGGTCGCGCCGCCTTTGACGCGAGAAAGGTGGGGCGCGCATTGCCGGTTCTGCTTAGCGGATGGTGAGGGGCGGGTTAGGACAATCTTCGACCAGCCGCCTGATCGCCCATCGCCGATGCCGCTCACGCCCCCCGCCGCAACTCCTGCGCCCCGGGCCAGAACTCCGCCTGCACCGGCCACGCCGGCTTCTTCCCCGGCAACGGCTCATCGCCGAACCGCTGCTGGAGCCCGTACTTCTGCGCCACCGCCCGCACCAGCGTCGCAATCCGCTCCTGATACGCCTTGGACACGAAGGCCCTGTCCCCATACCGCGTCTGGTACACCTTCTCCAACTCGGGAAAATGCTCGCGAATGAAGCGCAGAAACACCGGCTTTGAGCACGGCTTCAGGAACAACGGCTGCGACGCGAAGAAGTTTGCCCCTGCCTTCTTCACCCGGCGCGCCATTGCCTCCAATGCCCGCGGGGAGTCGGTGATCCCCGGCATCAGTGGCGAACACAGCACGCCCGCCTTCAACCCCGCCGCCCGCAGCCGCTCCACCGTCCGGAAGCGCAGATCGGGCCGGGGCGCTCGCGGTTCCAGGATCCGCGCCAGCGCGGCATCCGGAGTGGTGATCGTCAGCGCCACCGACAGCCGATTCCGCCGGGCAATCTTCGTCAGCACATCGATGTCCCGCTCCACCAGCGTCGATTTCGTCACGATTCCCAGCCGCAACCCCTCCTGCTCGGCAAAGACTTCAAGTAGCCCCCGCGTCACCTGGGCGCGCCGCTCGATCGGCTGATAGGGATCGGTCGCCGTCCCCAGCGCGATATATTCCTCCGGCCGCACCTGCTTCAACTCCTGCCGCAGCAGCCATGCCGTGTTCTGCTTGATGTAAATCTCGCGCTCAAAGAGCTCGAACGCTGAAGTCTCGCGAGGTTCCGGTTCCGGGGTCTCCAACGAGCCCGTCTTTGGCTCGCTGGGGTGGATATACTCGTGCGTATAGCGCGCATAGCAATACCGGCAGCCGAACTCGCATCCGCGGTACGGGTTCACGCTCCACGCCATCCACTGCACCCGCTTCGATTCGACCCGGTTCAGCACAGAACGCGTCGCCATCGTCCGGAACTCGACCAGATGCCCGAGGTGCGCTTGCTCGCCCTCCGCCGCCAGCCGGGCAATCCCCGTCGGCGCCACGGCCTGACTCTGGCCCAGGATCGGGAACAGAGATGGCATATTGAGCAGATTCGCCTTTTCTTCGCCCATGCGAAGAAGCTACTCCAGCCCCCTCGCTCGCGTCAAATCCCCGCCCGCTTGTCGTGAGATTCCCCGACGCCGCCCTACATCTCCGGCGGTTCCCGCAGCTCGATCGCCCGCTCCGTCCCCGTATCGATCTCCCCCGTCAGCGTCGACTCCCGCACCGGCGCGCGCACCACATGCGGCACGATCAGAAACACCAGCTCGTCATTCACCACCTCGTGCGATTGCGTCGTGAAGAAGTACTTCAGCAGGGGAACCTCCCCAAATCCCGGCCACCCGCTGACATTCTTGTTCTCCTGCCGCTTCACCAGCCCCGCCACAATCGTCGACTCACCGTCTTTCACCCGAATCACTTCCTCCGCCCTCTCCTGGCTGATCACCGGCTCGGCGACCCCTTCAATCGTGTCCGTCCCCGACTGCGACGAAACCTCCACCGCCATCTTCAGCGTCACATCGCGGTCCGCATGAATCGTCGGCGTCATCTCCACATTCACGCCAACGTCGAGATAGGTAAACTGCGTCTCGGCCGCAGCCGAGGTGGTACTGGTCGGCACCGTGTACGATCCGGTCGCCACCGGGATCTTCTCGCCCAGCTTCAGCGTCGCCTTCTGTCCATCCAGCGCCCGCAGCCGCGGATTCTGCAGAATCCGCGTGTCGGAATCCGTCAGAAGAAAATCCGCCGCCGCCTGCCCCACCGAAATGCTGTACGCCGAAGTGTGCCCGATCTCGTTCAGCGTCTGCGACGAACCCGACGTCACCGTCAGCGACGTGGGCGGCGACAACCCGATCTCGCGCAGCTTATCGCGATTCACCTCCATCACCGTGATGTCCACCATCACCTCCGGCCTGGGCTGATCGATCGCGGCGATCAGCATCCCCGCCAGCTGCAGCTCGTCCGGCGTCCCCCGCATCATGATCGCCCGGTCGGTCGCCAGGCCGAACAACCGCGCCGAAGATCCGAACAGATTTCGCAGCGCCGTCTGCACGTCGTTAAAGTCGTTCTGCTCCGACACGTTCCTCAGGTAGAACACCTGCACCGCCTGCTCGCTCAGCGCCCGCCGCTTCGCCGGCGTGTCCTGCGCCACGAAAATCGTATTCCGCGTGACTGGTTTCCAGAAGGTGTTTGACACCTCACCCACCACCCGCAGTGCTTCCACCGCCGTCACGTTCTTCAGGTCGACATCGACGCGCTTCGCCACGTACTCGGGATCGAACAGCACGTTCAGCCCCGCGATCTTCCCGATCGTCTCGTAGATGATGCGGCTGTCTTCCACGGCATGCAGCGTCACCGGTCCCGTGGTCGCTGCCGCCAGCTTCACCGGCGCCTCGGCCACCGGCGTTGTCGCCGCCGGTTCGACGCGGGCCCCGTCCTTCTTCTCCAGTTGCTGCTCCAGGCGCACCGCGCTCGCCTCCGCCACTTCGTTGGCCGGATCGACCTCCATCGCCCGCAAAAACGCCGCAAGAGCTGCTGCCAGGCTCTTCGCCCGCACCAACCCCTCACCCTCGTGCACATAAACGGCTGCCGCCGCCACGCGCATCCGCTCGTAGGTCACGCGATAACGCAGCTCGCGCGGTTTCAGCTCCAGAGCTTTTTGGTAAGCAGCGAATGCGTCCAGCACATCGCCCGCTTCTTCCGCTGCCTTCCCTCTGCGGTAATAGCCGCTCGCCGACTCGGAAGAAGCCGTCTGCGCCAGCAGCAGCGCCAGCACCGCCGCCACCATCGGCCTTGCCATCCTTCGCGCGGCCCTCGCCCGGGCCGACCCGCCGTCCCGCGAAGTCCCTCCCCCATCGCTTCGTATGCGATTCACGCCTGTCCAGTCGTCTCCCCTGTACTCCTATGGACGCTGTGAACCATGACCACGCTCAGACCCGTCTCCTGCCTCCTCTGTTGTCTCATGTGACCCACAGCACTGACAGCTCCCTCTTTCGGTGCCATCATTCCGCCGTTGCGCGGTGCGCGTTCCAACGCCATCCCGGAGGTCCCTGATGCCTGCCACTGTTCTCGTCACCTGGGTTACCCGCTACGGATCCACCGAAGACGTCGCCCATGCTGTCGCGGATGATCTCCTCCAACAGGGCCTGGCCGTCCACGCTCAGCCTCTCGGCGAAGTTGCGACTCTCGATCGCTACAGCGCCGTCGTCCTCGGGTGCGCGCTGTACATGGCTCGCCTGCACAAAGACGCCCGTCGCTTCCTCGCCGCCCATCGCGAGGAACTCCTGCGCCGCCCCGTCTGCATCTTCGTCCTCGGCCCCATCCATGCCGATCCGAAGGAGTTTGCCGAGGCCGAACGGCAACTGGGCAGGGAACTCGCTCAATTCCCCTGGTTCAAGCCAGTCGCGCAGCAGGTCATAGGCGGCCGCTTCGACCCTGACAAACTCGGCTTCCCCTTCAGAATGCTGCCGCCGCTGCGCAAAGTACCCGCCAGCGACGCCCGCGACTGGGATGCGATTCACGCCTGGGCCGGTCATCTGCCCAGCCTCCTGCAACCCTCGCCGGCTCGCTAATCGGCAACAAAAAGGGATTCGCCTCGCAGCGAAACCCTCTCTGCGAAAACCCCTGGCCCGCTTACCGGCGAAACGCCTCATCGGCCGCAAGCGCCAGCACCGACAACTCCTCGAGGAACCTGTTGCTCTGCCCATCGAAGAGCCCGTCTGCCGTGAAGCTCTCCACCGTTGCCACCGCGCCCCCGAACCGGTCCATCAACGGGCGAATGATCGACACATGCGGCAGGTCGGGACTGATGAACGTGCACGGCACCGGGAGAATCAGGCTGGGCTGAATCGCCGGGTTCAGCGGATCGAAGAAGCTCGGAATCGTCAGCGATGGATTGTTCGGATCAGTGACCGGCGCCACCGGCGCCTGCACGCCGTTCCCCGCAAAGTCCCCCCATTCCAGAAAATGCGCAATCTCGTCGCCGCCGATCCCGAGCGTGATCGTCAGCACCTCCGGATCCGTCACCTTCTGGCTCATGATTGCGTACAAACTCTCGTCTCTCCTGTCTCCTCTCACAACTCACAACTCCCACTCGCAACTCCCTCTCTTCAGGCATCTCAAAAGAAAAAGTGCGACCATAATCCGCGGAGGAATCTGATCTCAATGGCCGATCTCAAAGGCACCGCCATCACCTGGCTCGGACACGCCACCGTCCTCATCGTTACCCCCAAAGGCACCAATATCCTCATTGACCCCTTTATCGAGCACAATCCCAAATACCCCAAAGGCTACAAGCTCCCCGACCGGATCGACCTCCTCCTGCTGAGCCATGGACACATGGATCACATCGCCGACGCTCTCCCCGTCGCAAAGAAACACGGGCCCGTCGCTATCGGCATGCCCGAAGTGATCGGCTGGTTACAATCCAAAGGCCTCGCCGCCAACCAGAGCATCGGCATGAACATCGGCGGCGCCCACAGACACGCCGACGTCACGGTCTCGCTCACCGAAGCCCGCCACTCTTCCGGCATCAGCGACGGGGACACGACCCTCTACGGCGGCGAACCTGCGGGTCTCATCGTGGCGATCGACAACGGCCCCACCCTGTACCACGCCGGCGATACCACCGTCTTCTCCGATATGAAGCTCATCGGTGAGCTCTACCACCCCGATCTCGCCATGCTCCCCATCGGCGACCACTACACCATGGGGCCGCGCCTGGCCGCCGTCGCCGCGAAATACATCGGCGCGAAAACCGTGCTGCCCATCCACTTTGGGACCTTCCCGGCACTCACGGGCACGCCCGCGGCTCTGGAAAGAGAGCTCGCCGGCTCCGGCGTGACGGTCATCCACACCGAACCGGGCAAGTCATTCTGAGCAAGGGCGAGGGGCTTCGTAAACAGGGCTCGGCACCTCGGGTGCCCATCCTGGTCGCGCTCCGCGTCCAGCTGCCAGCTGCGGAATCCGCGCCTCGGGTCCCGGATTACGCCGTCGCGACGTCCTCGATTAGTTCGTCCGCGTAGCGCTCCCGGTCTTCCGGCACAATCAGCACCGGCATCGCCACCGCCGCGATCACCTGCGCTACCGTGCTGTGCTCCAGATCGTGCTCCGTGTGCGCCGGAGACGGCGCACCCATCACCACCAGATCCGGATGTAGCTTCCTCGTCATTTGCACGATCATTCGCGCCGGGTCGCCTCCCGTCACGGAGTGATCCACCGGCAGCCCGTGCGCCTCATCGAAGGGCGCCAGAAAACGCAGCCGCTCCAGACAGTTCGGACACTCCAGGTGCCGCCCGCAGCGGGCCGAGTGCAGCACGATCAGGTGCCCACCCGCGATCCGTTGCGCGTAGTGCAGCGCGCTCAGCGACGCTGCCGAGAAATCGGTCGCCGCCAGCACATTGTTCCAGCGCCCGAATTTCCGCGGCTTCCTGGTGTCATCCGGCGCCACCGTCAGGATCGGACACGGCGAATGCGCCAGCAGCTGCCGCGTCACCACCCCCAGCGCGGCGCGCCCCGCGCCGGTAATCGCTTTCGTCCCCAGCACCAGCAGCGCTGCCTTGTGATCGCGCAGCGACAGCAGAATCCGCTCGCACACGATGCCCGTCTCCACACGCGAGTGCACAGCGATTCCCTGCTTCTTCACTTCCCCTTCGATCCGCGCCAGCTCCGCCTTCGCCGCCTTGTCGTGATCCACGGCCGGTGGGGCGCCGTCGGGAAACGCATACCCGACCGGGTCGATTACGTGGATGAGCAGCAGCATGGCATGCTGCAAACGGGCCAGTTCCTGCGCGCAGCGCAGCGCAGCCGACGATTCTTCCGAGAAATCGATTGCCGCTACGATGGTCTTGAACGGGAATGGCCTCGCGGCATGCAGGTATGTGGTTTTCCTCGGTTTTTCCGGGATGTGTCCCCTGGAACCCGGCATGGCCAGTGCCCTCTCTTTCCTCACCCTGGGCTTTTCCTGAACCTACGCTCCCGCGCCAGGCCCCCTCGGTGACAAGTGTCACCCCGTCCTGTGATCAGCGGCACAGGGTTTGCGCAGCAACCATCGGCGCCTGGTGAACAAAATTCAGTTTCGTTCCGGCTCGAACGTCACCACCACGTCCACCACGTGCGTCACCACATCCGCGGTCCATTTTGCGCTGTACGGAATGTTCCCCGACCGGCTTTGGATCGACTGCAGTTCCACGGCTCGCTCCCGCTGATAGTCGCCGATCGATTTCCCGATCAGCTCCGGGTTGAACACATCCCCCGCGTGGAGCTGCCAGTACGGCTTCAGCTCCGCCTTCTGCCTGTCGTCCAGATTCACCAGGGTCAGGCGCCCCATGTGATACTGCGCCCCCGGCGTCACCGTAACGGTGTAGTCCACCATGTGCTGCGCGCGATCCAGCGCCGGCTCCGCATCGATCTTCGCGTTCAGATATCCATGCGACCGGTACGGCGCCTGCACCATTTCCCTCACCTGCGTCCACAGCTCCGTATTCGCCACATCCCCCGGATGCAGCGCGGCGCGCTGCGCAAATTGTTCCGGTGTCATGAACAAGTCTCCGTTCAGGTGTATCCCGGAGACGTGATACTGTCCGCCCTCCGACGTAATCGACGCAGTCACCGGCACCGCCACCTCGCCGTTCACGACCAGCGGCCGCCCCCACGCCAGTCCAGTCATCTGCATATCGATAAACCCCAGGTGTCCGTACACCGCGCGCACCTGGCTCGCCAGTTCGTCCCGCACCGGACCGTCGAATTTCTTCCCGAACGCTGCCCGCTCCACCGCCTGCAGCGGCTGCGTCCATACACCGCCGTAGCCCTCCATGTGGAACGACGCGATCACGATCGGCGGAGTGTCGATGTGATAGCGAATCGCCGTCTGCGTTCCATCCGCGTCGCTCACCGGCGCCGTCGAAATCGTTGCGCCCCGCACGTCCTTGCTCGCCAGCAGCGAAACCAGGGCCGCTGTCACTTCCTCGCGCATCGCACCGCCCGGATACAACGCTCCGTGAAACAGGGGAACCCGCGCCGCCACCAGCGTATTCAGCGTCTTGTCATCCCACCAGGGAAAGTTGTCGTACTGCACCGGCACCACGCCCGGCGACGGCTGCAGCTCGTAGGTCAGCGTCTGGCCGTCGAAGGAAAACTTCACACTCGCAAACAGCCCCGTCCCTGTCAGCCGATCGCTCGCCGCCTGCATCCCGTCGCGCTCCACCGGACCTCCCGGTTTCAGCCCGGTGAACCCCAGCAGCTCGGTCTGGCTCAGATCGGACCCTGTGAACGCAATCTTCTCGACGACGTAGGTTTGCGCTGGTGCGCACCCGCTCCCCAGCGCCAGCGCCAGCAGTGCCGCAGCCAGTCCCCGCAAAGAGGCCCTCATTCCCGCCGATTAGAGCACAAAAGCCGATCTGAATGGTTACAGAGGAGCCGGTTCGGATGGTTACCGTCATTTGCGCCAACAGAGAACTGCCGCCCGGCAGCAGACCCCACCGCGGAGGATCGCTCTTCGCACCCTACACGCGGTCGATCGTCACCGCCTCCAGCACCACCGGCTTCACCGGCTTGTCCGACCGCGTCGACACCTTCGAGATCTTATCCGCGATTTCCTGCCCCTCCACCACCTCGCCGAAAATCGTGTGTTTCCCCGTCAGCCATTCCGTCGCCGCCACGGTGACAAAAAACTGCGACCCGTTCGTGTTCGGCCCCGCATTCGCCATCGCCAGCTTGCCTTTCTTATCGAACCGGTGCGGCGACCCCTTCGTCTCATCCTCGAACTTGTACCCGGGTCCACCCATCCCCGTTCCCGCCGGATCGCCGCCCTGGATCATGAAGTCCGGAATCACCCGGTGAAAAATCGTTCCGTCGTACAGCTTGTCGCTGCTCTTCCTGTTGGTCTGGGGATGCGTCCACTCCCGCTTCCCCTCCGCCAGTTCGATGAAGTTCGCGACCGTCTTTGGCGCTTCCTTTTCGAACAACCGGGCCACAATCGTTCCTTCGCTCGTCTTCAATACCGCATAGGTTCCTGGCTGACGCGACATAACAACTCCTTCTCCCGGTTCGTGGGATTTTTCAAAACCTGATCTCCGCTTGCCTCGCGCTGGCGCCCCTGGGCTCCGTGCCTCTGCCCCTGCTCCTGTTTTCTGTTCTCTGTTTTCTGCTCGCTTCACTGTGGCTGGGCCTGCAGCCCCGTCGGCGCAGCAGGAGCCGCCGGTACCGGCTGCCCTGCCGGAATCACCGTCGCCTTCTTCAGCACCACCGGCTCCAGGGGTTTATCGTTCTCGTCGCGATTCACCCGCGCAATCGCCTTCACCACCTCTACGCTGTGATCGTCGCACTGCCCGAAGATCACATACTTCTGATCCAGAAACGGCGTCGCTACTTCCGTGATGAAGAACTGCGATCCGTTCGTGTTCGGTCCCGAATTCGCCATCGCCAGCCGCCCTGGCACATCGAAGTTCAGCGCCGGGTCGAACTCGTCGCTGAACATGTACCCCGGATCGCCCATCCCCGTGCCTAGCGGATCGCCGCCCTGGATCATGAAACCCGGAATCACGCGGTGGAACGTTGTCCCGTCGTAATACGGCCGCTTCGCCTTCTGCTTCGTCGCCGGATCGGTAAATTCCTTCGTCCCCGTCGCCAGCCCCACAAAGTTCGCCACCGCCACCGGCGCCTGCTTGTCGAACAATTTGCACGTCATCGTGCCCATGCTGGTGTCGAATATCACCGTCGGCCCCGTTGGCTGCGGTCCCGGCTGCTCCTGCGCACCCGGCGCTTCGGGCAATGCCTGTGAACCCGCTGGCGCACCCTGCGTCGTCGCGGGTGGCGTGGTTTGCGTCTGGTCTCCGGGATTCTGCGCCAGCAGCGTCCCGGTCATCAGAAATAGGGCGGCCAAAAGAGCCGTGCGGGTGGGAAACTTCACAGTCTCCAGACTATCGCAACGCACCCCCTGGACGCTGCAAGCTCTCCCCGCAACCCGTCACCCGTAACCGGTCCCGGCTGCCCTACTTCATCGTCCACTTTTCCTTGCCCGTCTTGCGCCCGCTGGCCGGCAGCAGCAGAAAGACAATCGCCACGGCCATATACGCCAGGTTCCACATTGGCACATATTGCCGGTCGTAATAATAGTGCGCGCCCATTGCAGCCGCTCCAGCCACGAGCGCCAGCTTCCGGGTGCGCATCATCGGCGCGATCACCGTCAGCAGATCGCAGATCGTCGGCACCAGCCACTCGGTGGTGTAGCGATGGGGCAGCCGGTAACTGGGGAAATCCATCAGCAGCAGGGGTACCGCGATCCCCAGCAGCACAACCCGGCATACCAGGCTCAGAATCGCCCGCGCCGTCTGTCCCGCTTCGCCTTGCATCGCACCAGCCTACGCTACCGGCAGCCCCGCTTCTATTTCCCTGTGTAAATCACGTGCCAGATCGAACCAGACCCGTCATCAGTGACAAACAGGGAACCGTCCTTAGCGACCGCCACCCCTACCGGGCGTCCCCACACCTTCCCGTCCGGGCGCACAAACCCCGTCAGAAAATCCTCATACGCCCCGGTTGCGTGCCCGTCCTTCATCGGCACCCGGATCACTTCATACCCCGCGCGCTTCGATCGGTTCCAGGATCCGTGTTCCGCCGCAAACGCATCCCCTTTGTACTCGGCGGGAAACTGCGATCCCTCGTAGAACAGCATCTCCAGCGATGCGAAGTGCGGATTCAGCAGCACATCCGGCGTGATCACTTTCCCCTTCAGCTCCGGATGTTTGCCCACCTGGCGCGGATCCTGCACGCCGCCGTCGGCGCTCATGTAGTACCACGGCCATCCGTAGAAACCGCCCTCCTGCACGTGGGTGATGTAGTCCGGCACCAGGTTGTCGCCCAGCATGTCGCGCTCATTCGTCGAGCACCACAGCTCGCCCGTGATCGGATTGATCGTCTCGCCCACGCAGTTCCGGATCCCCGAGGCATACACCTTCACGAACTTCCCTTCCGGCGTGAACTCCAGCACATCGGCCCGATGAAACTCCTCCGGATGCGTGTCCGAGTCGTCGTCGTTCGAGTGGGATCCCACCGACACGAACATCCGCTTCCCGTCCTGCGAAAACGCGATGTCCCGCGTCCAGTGACCGCCGCCGCGCAGCCGCCCGCCGCCCGGCAGATCCGTGAGCTTCTCCGCGGGCCCCGTCGCCTTCATATCCCCCACGTGATACGGAAAGCGCACCACCGAATCCGTGTTCCCGATGTACACCCACTTCGGATCGGGCCCCGCCGGATAGAACCGGATCCCGAATGGCTGGCTCAAGTCATCGGCGAACGTCGAAACCTCCTTTGCCTTTCCGTCCGCGCCTACCCCGCGAAACACCATCACCTTGTTCTGGTAGCTCAGAGCAACAAACAAATCCCCGTTGGGCGCAGTCCGGATCAGCCGCGGCTGGTCCAGCCCCGTGTAATACATCTCCACCTTGAACCCCGGCAACGCCTGCGGCCATGCATCGCTCGGCCGCTCCACCATCTCCGCCCCGTTGTCCACGCCCTGGGTCGCATAGGGAGCCGGCAGATCCTGCACCGTCAGGTGCCGCACCACGCCCGGGTGCTCCTTCGTGTAGTCCGTAAAGGCTGCCTGTCCCGTCAGCACCTTGCTTTGCGCCAACACGGGCATCGTTGCCGTCGCCATCGCCGCAGCCGCGGCGACCCTCCATGCCGTCCACTTCTGCATTTCTCCTCCGGATCGTTGGGGAAGCTCTGGGGATGGATCGCTCCCGGCTCCCAGCTTACTTCTTCTCTTTCCCGCTATTCGGGACCGACAGCGTTTCCAGCTCCTGCGGATTGTTCATTGCCCGCTGCACCAGGCTTGTCGGAATCGTCGCCGTCAGAACCGCCTCGCTCCGCCGCCGCTCCACCGCAATGCTGTTGATCAGCGTCCGCGTCTCCGCATCATACGGTCCCGCCCCCGCCGTGTTCGCCATCGATTTCACCAGCACCAGAATCGTCTGCAGCGACTCCGTCGTGTCCGCCGCCGCGCGGTCGGTAGGCGCCAGCTCCTCGATCCGCAAATGGATCTTCCCGATCCATGTCAGCGATGCGATGAACGTCGAATCCACCGGCAGCGGCAGATGCAGCCCCATCACCCGCGCCCCCCCGTTCGCCAGCGGCTGCCCGATTTGCCCGATCCCCCACGCAATCGACAGCAACGGCACCTTCGGATAGTACTTCGACAGCAGGGACGAGCCGGAAAACGGCAGCGCCGCCGTGCGGTACCGGTCGATCATCGAGTGGATCTGTTCCGGCGACGGTGTGTTGCTTACCGCCACTATGTCGTACCCCAGCAGCGCCACCCGCACCGTCCGCCCCTCGCTGGGAATGTTGTAAATGGTGTGGCGCGCATACGTCTCCTGTGACGCGGCGATGCTCGCCAGGTAATTCGCCAGCTTCCGCCCGTCGAAGTGCCCCATAAAAGCCTCGCTGTACGCCAGCGCCCCGTTCGGCCCCTTCGCGTTCGGCATCCGGTGCAGCGCAAACGCCGCCTCGTCCAGGTCGCGTTCGAACTGGATCCCCGTCACATCGATAAAGTGCTGGTACTCCGGCGAGTGCTCAACCGGGTGCTGATCGAAGTGAGTCGCCGCCCGCAGCGGCCGCAGATTGAAGTAGACGATCCCGTCGGACTCGGGAAGCAGCCGCGCTGCTTCCGGCGGCGCCTCTTTGCGAAGGTAAATCGCCCCGGCTAGCAGCAGCAGGACGACCACGACGATGGCAGTGGAGAGCTTCGTGCGCCGATGGATCATCGAAAAGGCCTCCCGCTGTTCCGGGAGGCAGCACCATCCATCTTCTCATCCGCCCCGATTCCGCGCATCCGTCCGCCCCTGGTCCCCGGTTCCCGGAGCCGAAAGGTGGAGCCCACACCCTCCCGCTGCCGTCATTCGCAGCCATGCCGCGCCACCCTGATGCCGTTCTGAACGCTGGTCGCGGAACGCGCAACGCCGTCATTGCCGCCCCCATTTCCCTGTGATATTTTCAATGCTGTACCTCCTGCAATCGGATGCCTCTGTGTGTCTCCTTGCCGGAGGTACAAAACTGTCCGGGCTGGCGTAGCTCAGCTGGTAGAGCATCTGATTTGTAATCAGAGGGTCGGGGGTTCAAATCCCTTCGCCAGCTCCAGTCTTCCTCCTCGGACCGACGAGGGTCGGATTCCTTCGCAGCAGTAACAGGGCTGATGTAGCTCAGTTGGTAGAGCACTCCCTTGGTAAGGGAGAGGTCACCGGTTCAATCCCGGTCATCAGCTCCAGAGTTTCAGGCACAGGTGGCCGAGTGGTTAATGGCAGCAGACTGTAAATCTGCCGCTCTTTGGAGCTACGGAGGTTCGAATCCTCCCCTGTGCACCAGAATTTGTCCGCCAGAGTTCAGAGGGGCAAAGATGCGAATCTCAGGCGCCAAACGCAAACTGCTTGCGGTCGCCTTCCTCACAGCGCTTGCATTCCTTGCCTGGTACACCATGGATTCGGGAAAGTTCCGGCTCCTGGTTATCGTTCTGTTGGGGGGCTTCGGGGTTCGTATCGTCCTCACCGCGGATCGCTCGCGGGATGGCGAGCGAGCCGAAGATCGGCATTAGGGTTTTGAACTGCCAGCGTTCAGCAACCCGTCCTTGGCGACGGACTCCTGAACGCTGATCGCTGTATGCTGAACGCTGTCTTGAACGCGGGAGTAACTCAGTGGTAGAGTCACAGCCTTCCAAGCTGTTGGTCGCGGGTTCGATTCCCGTCTCCCGCTCCAGATCCCAGGAGAAAATGCTGTCTTGAAAGGCCACGGTTTCAGCTTTCCCGATCAGGCGCAAAATCAGGGCGCTCTCGTGCCGGAAGGAACTCACGCATCGATGTTTCAGCAGGCCGCCATCCCCATCCAGAACGAGAAAACCTTCGCCGATGTCCGCCATGCCATCGACGAGGCCCTCGCCCCTCAGCAGGCCGCCGTCTTTCTTAAGACCGTCGGCGGCGCCCGGCTGCGCGTCCGCCAGTTTGAATCGGTGCTCGCTCACGGCCTCCTCGGCGCCCAGGCCCAGAAAGGCTACGCCGCCCTCGGCGATGCCGACCGCGGCCAGATTCGCGAACACTACCTGCGCCAGGTGGAGCGCGTCGCCCCCGAAATCCGCCAGAAGTTCTTCCGGCTCTACGCCAGCTACTGAGAGTCGGAATAAGATTCACGATCACTCCTGAGAGGAAACCATGGCGAAGGAAAAATTTGACCGGACGAAGCCGCACGTGAACGTGGGGACGATCGGGCACATCGATCACGGGAAGACGACATTGACGGCGGCGATCACGAAGGTGCTGTCGAAGCACAATCCGAAGATTGCGTTTCGTTCG
>DATJNE010000143.1:0-19248 GCA_035508305.1 Acidobacteriaceae bacterium
GCGCCCTCGACATAGACTTCGGTGTTGACGCCGTAGTCGGGATAGTCGGCGCGATTGTGGTGGGTGAAGCGCTTGACGAAGAGTTCCTCACCGAGGAGATGGGCACACCATCCTTCTTTGTTGCGCAGACCGATCTTCTGCGAATCGGCACGGGCGGGGTCGGCGCGCAGAAGGATGTATTTTAGGCCAAGGGTAAACCGCGGATCCTGGAGATCGGTAAATGCGCAGAGGGCAAGTGGCTGCGTGACGGGCGCGTAGTCGGCATGGGACTGGAAGGGCACGCGCGGGATGATGCCGACGCCGGAATCGACGATGGTAATGGCCCAGATGGCGATGTCGACCGGCCACAGGTTGTGGCTGGTGACGGTGTGTTCGATGTTGACTCCGGAGCCGCTCGGCGCAAGCGTGATGCGGATCCGTTTTTCCATGGACGCGCCATCGGCAGGCTGATGCAGGGACACGCTCAGGTTGCCGTGGATCTCATGCCGAATCGGCGAATTGTCGGGCGCGTAGGTTGCCGGGAAAAGCTCAGGCCAAACCCAGAGGCGGTGGCCCCCGTAGGGTTTCCACGAGCCGAGCGCGGTCTCGACGGAACTGTCGGGAAAGCTCCCGAGGTGGTTGCGGCCTCCGGCAGCGCCGTAAAAGAGGATGCGCGGACCGACGGCGGTGGTGAGAATGAGGTCCGCGGTGCCGTTGGAAATCCTGATGCAGTCGGGCAGGCCAGCGTAAGTGAGCTTTTCGATTGCCATTGCGTGCGCCTCGGTTCCGGATCAATGAAAAATGCGAAGAATCATTGTAGAGGATGACCGCGGCCTGGCCCGGCGGAGTGCGGGACAACCGAAGCCCGACTCCTGGACGGAGGTAACAACAGATGAAGGAACCGAAATTAAAGTAACAGCGACAAGCACAAATGCAGCTGCGGGCAGATCGTCATGCGTGGGTAAGGAGAGAAGTTTCGCCCGGTGCACAGGAGCTGGTGCAGCGCCGGCTTTCCACCCTCCATTTGCACATAAAGGCCCGGATTTGCACAGAAATAAAGGACTTGCGGGAACAGGATTCTGTGTCATGATTCTTTCAACGGAGGAGCGATCCTCCCGAAGAAGAGAGCAGAACGAAGAGGTCAGGAGCAGCGGTTAACGCGGCTCAGGCAGCTCACGGGAAACTGGGGGTTGCAGCAGGAAGGCCGGGCAACCGGACGCCTGCGGACAGCGACGAAGAAGCTCACGCGTCAAATGGGTTGACGGAAGCATGCGGGAGCGGGAGGGCAACCTCTTTGGCCCGGGTGAAGCCGGCGGCAACAGGGCGTGATCAGGTAGCCGAAGCCAGATCTTCGATAAATCGGAAGAGGGGGCGGGAACCCGTAAGGGGACTCGCCCCCTCGGCTTTTGTTGACCTGCAGCGAGAGCAATTCTCTGATGTGCCGGCAGTAACGAGTCGACCGTTTTTTTGGCGGCCGCGAAACCGTCGCGTTCGCCTTCGCGGATTGTGGCTATTCTGTACATGCACCGCAACTGCAGCGATCGGCATCAAAGACGGATCGGTTGCCAGGCGCGATTCCCGATGAAGTACTACCGCCGCTATTACGTCGATGGCACCTGCAGGGTGATTTGTACCCATTGCTGGGCAACCCTGGGAATGGCCATCGATTTTGTCGCAGCGGGCGAACTGGAGGGTCGCCACGTTTGCGGAACAACGCGGCCAACTGAACCGAGGGATGCAGCGTGGCGGAGACTCGCTGAGGTGCGGGAGGCCAAAGTCAGCGGCCGGCGGGGAACCATGGAGCGGGTGCACCGTCTGAGCAGAAGACACCCGGCAGCTGCACTCCTGGTGGTCATGCTGATGTTGTATGTTCTGCCGACGCTGACTGAACTGGCCATCTTCCATCGGGTTAGTCCCTGGATGAGCGTGATTGTGTTCGGCGATCTAACCGGATGTGTGTGCCTGGGGCTGCTGCGAATGCCGGCGACGGGCTTGGTGCTGTACCTGGCGCTGGGCGCTTGCGAAGCATGCCTCTACGCGGGGGGCCTGATCCCGGCGAACACCCTGGTGTGGTTGGTCGACGTGATCCCGATGCTGGTGGTTGCCGGACGCCTGGTGTATCTAAGGTCGACGGCCCGAACGACTGAAGCCCCCTGCTGAAGAGCGGGCTCTCCCCACGAGCAGGAGAGCGATCGCGGGCTTCCGCGGCGGTTCTGTGGTCGAGCCAAACATCGTCAAAAAAAACCGGCCCAACGCGGCCAGTGCTCCGATAGCCAACGAAATCAGCCTTACCTTTGTGCAGAATGTTGTGCCGGTGCCTGTTCGGAACCAACATGAGGCCTGCCTACCGCGCTGATCGGCGGGGTTGCCCAGGTTCTCTTGGAGGCGTGAAGACAGGGGAAGGCGGGGAGAGCAACCGGGGGTTTCGGGCGGAGCATCACGAAGGAAGGCGGCCGGTCCACCGGCGCGGAAAGGAAAAAGAAATGGGTTCCATAATTCGGAAGTCCACTCGGTTTTTGATTGCAGCGGTCTTCGCTGCCTCGCTCCTGAGCGTAGGCTGCGCGGTGCGTGCGCGCGTCTACGATCCGTACGACCACGATTATCACGCGTGGGCGGCAGAGAACGGGTACTACGTGCAGTGGGAGCATGA
Organism: Acidobacteriaceae bacterium; assembly: GCA_035508305.1. Classification (GTDB taxonomy): domain Bacteria; phylum Acidobacteriota; class Terriglobia; order Terriglobales; family Acidobacteriaceae; genus Palsa-343. The sequence continues at coordinate 2,630 of DATJNE010000143.1, forward strand.
CACGCATCGGTCCCACGAGGATTTTGACAAGCGGAGCGATGCAGACCGGCACGCGTACTGGGAGTGGCGCCACAGCCACGATCACGATCAGCACTGACGAAGATCTGGTCGATGCGCTCGGGCGAGCCGGCGTCGCGCACCCGGCTCGGGGAGTGCATCGGCCGGTCGAATCGAGTCCTCGTTTCGATGGTTCCTTCTCAGGAAGGCAGGACTGTCAGCGGAGAGGCCCTTTCCGCGGAAATCCCCGATGATGCAAAACCGGGCTGGCTGGCGTAACGGGGAACGGTGCCGCGTCCGCCAGGGCCCTGGCCCACCAGCCGGCCCATGCCCTGAATACGGGCGCGTAGGCAAAGATTGCATTGCGTGGCATTTTCATCGACACAAATCTTGCCCGGATAAATTTCATACATCTGCCGGTACGGGAAGGGTGTCAGGACCGGCATGAAGACGTTTCCGCCGCTCTCCAGTCCGTTTTCCCGGCCATTCGTCGCGTTGAGGGTTGCCAGCGCGGTGGTTGCCGGCAGGTTGGCATCCGGACAGACGATGCGGGCCAGCGCCATGGTCTTGAGAACCATCTTTTCGGTTGAGGGAACCTGATCCTCCGAGGCCATCGGAGCGTCGCTCACCCCGAGAGGTGTATCGGGGTGGGCCAGAAATGGACCGATGCCGATCATATCCAGATCGAGTTTTTCGAAAAGCTCAATGTCGCGACCCACCATCTCGCAGGTTTGGCCCGGGATGCCCACCATGATGCCGCTGCCGATCTCGTATCCCATTTTCCGCATCAGAAGCAACTGGCCGATGCGATCGCCGGCTGCGGTGCCTCGCGACGGATGGATTGCCTCATAGAGAGCGCGATCTGAAGTTTCGAAGCGAAGCAGATAACGGTCCGCCCCCGCTTCGCGCCAGGCGAGCAATTCTTCGGGCCGCCGCTCGCCCAGGCTGAGGGTGACGGCCAGAGGTGTTTCCTGCTTGATACTCCGGATCACCTCGGCGAGCCATGCCAGGCGCAGGCCGAAGTCCTCGCCTGCCTGCAGCACCACGGAGCCGAAGCCCAGCCTTACAGCCTGGTGCGCGGCGGAGAGAATCTCCGAACTGCTCATCCGGTAACGCTCGATGTGCCGGCTGGCGCGCAGACCGCAATAGTGGCAATGACGGCCGCAGAAGCTGGAGATCTCGATGAGGCCGCGCAGATGCACGGCGTCGCCTACATGCTCGCGACGGACACGGTCGGCACGGGCGAAGAGTCCATGGAGGGCGCGTGAATCGGTCTCACGCAACCAGCGCAGAATCTCGTCATGCGCAAGGCGGGGCATCGCTTCAGCCCTCGCGTTCCTTAAACATAGACGTCGCGCTCGCCACTGCGCACGGCCTCGATCATGGGAGCAGCGATTTCTCTCTGCTTCTCGTCCATGCCGGCGATCTGGTGAAGGATGAGCTGTTCGCCGGCCTTCTTTGTCTCCGGATTGGCGTAATCCTCAAGATATTCGGTGAAGGTGGAGAGAGCGTTGGGTTCACAGTGGTATTTGATTTCGCCCGGCTTCGCCATGTCCATGAAGTCGACGCCCGTGCGCCCCGTGCGATAGCAGGCCGTGCAGAAGGAGGGAGTAAAGCCCATCTCGGCGATCTCCTTCACCACCTCGTCGAGCGGTCGGCTGTCGCCGACGGCAAACTGCGACTTGTAAAAATCGCCCTTCACGAGCTCATATCCTCCGGGATCGGTGCGGCTGCCGGCCGAAGTCTGAGAGATGCCAATCTGGTAGCACTGGTGCCGGATGGCGGGGGTTTCGCGCGTGGAGAGGATCATGCCGGTATAGGGAACGGTCACGCGCAGGATGGCGACCAGTTTAAGGAAATCCGCGTCGCTCACCTTATATGGTGTGGTTCCGGTGAAGTCGGTGCCGGAGGCAGGTTCAAGCCGCGGAACGCTGATGGTGTGCGGCCCGCAGCCGAAGCGCTCTTCAAGATGACGAATGTGCTGAAGCATCGCCAGCAGTTCAAAGCGCCAGTCATAGATGCCCAGCAACGGTCCAATGCCGACATCGTCGATGCCGGCCTGCATGGCGCGATCCATGACGCTTGCCCGCCAGTTGTAGTCGCGTTTGCGGCCGCGCAGATGCACCTGGGCGTAGGTGTCGCGGTGGTAAGTCTCCTGGAAGCACTGATAGGTTCCGATGCCGGTGGCCTTCAGTTCGCGAAAATCGTCCACGGACAAAGGCGCAATATTTACGTTTACACGCCGGATTTCGCCGTTGCCGCTGCGCGTTGCATAAATGGTGCCCACCGCATCGTAGACGTAACTCAGGCGGTTGTGATCCGGATAGGATTCCCCGGCCACGAGAAGAATGCGCTTGTGGCCCTGCTCGACGATGACCCGTGTTTCGGCCGCAATCTGTTCCTGAGAGAGGGTAATACGGCCGAGCTCGCGGTTGCTGGCGCGATAGGCGCAATACACACATTCGTTGGCGCAGCGGTTACTGATGTAGAGGGGGGCAAACATCACCAGGCGCGAGCCATAGATGGCGTCTTTGATGAATCGCGCGGTAGCGAAGAGCTCCTCCTTCAGATCGGGAGATTCGATCGCAATCAGGGTTGCCGTTTCGTCAAAGTCGAGCCCCCTGAGAGAACGGGCTTTCTCCAGGATGGCGCGCACCCGCGCGGGCTCGGGGCGGGCTGTATGTTCGAGGCAATCAAAGACGATCCGATCGTTGATGAAGCTGGCGTCATCGGGTGCGGAGTGCATCATTGGGACCCTCCCTCGGTTTCGCACGGAGAGCAACGTTGAGGCCTGCGCTGCGAAGCTCCCGGCCTCGCTCGTCTCTTGCGGTGCGCAATTCCAGCTGACCACCGTCCTGCGCTTTATGCGGTGACAGGAATCACCAAAAGCGTGTCCAGTTGTGTGCAGTGTTGAAGGGGAGCGTGCAAGGTATTCAAAATGCAGGTCTTTCGCGGATTTTGAGCCTGACGCCCGACGGGCGGGCTAATTCCTCCTGGCGAGGTTGCGACCGCTCAGGGAGATGCGACCCAGATCACAGCAACCGAGGGTTCATAGGGATACGATACGGGCGAGAGTGGACGGAGTGGAGATGGAAGACGCGCATCGCATCGAACACGACGCCCTGGGAGAGCGGTTGCTCTCCGCCGAAGCGCTCTATGGAATCCATACGGCACGGGCCCTGGAGAATTTTCCGCTGGCCCAGCGACCGGCTCATCGCGCGTTGTGGCATGCCTTTGGCGAAATCAAGCTGGCGTGCGCCGAAACGAATCGCGCTCTGGGCGCATGGAAGGGCGACGCGGCGAAGGCGGAGGCCATCGAGCGGGCATGCCGCGAGTGCGCCGAAGGGCTGCTGGACGCACACCTGCGTGCCGACGCGCTGCAGGGCGGAGCGGGAACCAGCACCAACATGAATGTAAACGAGGTTCTGGCCAACCGTGCGCTGGAGATTCTGGGTGAGCGACACGGGTGCTATGACCGGGTTTCTCCGCTGGAGGACATCAATCTCCATCAGTCGACGAACGATACCTATCCCAGCGCTTTGCGACTGGCCGCGATCCGGCTGCTGCGGACTCTGGAACAGAACGTGGTTGCGCTGCAGGAGTCGTTCCAGGCTGCGGAAAAGCGCTTCGCTCACGTTGTGAAGGTGGGCCGCACGCAGTATCAGGATGCCGTGCTGACCACGCTGGGCCGCGAAATGGGAGCCTACGCAGAGGCGATCAACCGGGACCGCTGGCGCATTTACAAATGCGAGGAGCGGCTGCGCGTCGTCAATCTGGGTGGAACCGCGATCGGCACCGGGCTGGCGGCGCCGCGCGAGTTTATCTTCCGGACGACGGACCGGTTGCGCGCGCTGACCGGGATTGGTTTTGCACGCGCGGAGAATCTGATCGACGCCACGCAGAACGCCGACGTGTTTGCGGAGGGTTCGGGCATTCTCAAGGCCCATGCCGTTACGCTGATCAAAATTTGCACGGATCTGCGGCTCCTTTCGTCGGGGCCGGATGCGGGACTTGGTGAGATTCGCTTGCCGGCACGCCAGGCAGGCTCTTCCCTCATGCCGGGCAAAGTAAATCCTGTCATTCCCGAGGCGGCAACGCAGGCAGCTCTGAAGGTGCTGGGCAACGATGTCGTTATCGCATCGGCGTGCGCCGCGGGCAGTCTGGAACTAAACGCCTTCCTGCCCCTGATCGCCGAGTGTCTTCTGGAGAGTCTCGATCTGCTGGCGCGCGCATGCGACCTGCTGCGACGGCATTGCGTGGACGGCATAGAGGCCGATGAAGCCCGCTGCCGCAGGCACGTCGAAAACTCCACCGCGGCTGCTACGGCTTTGGTGCCCCTACTGGGATACGAAATAGCCGGCCTGGCCGCGCAGTTGGCTGGCGCCCGCGGCACGACATTGCGGGCAGTCGTACTGGAAAAGGGATGGATGAGCGCCGAACAGTTTGACGTCACCATCAGCCCCGAGGCCGTTTGCCGGCTGGGATCGCCGCCGGCGGTCCAGGAAAGGGAGAAGGTGCGATGACCACACCTAGAGGCCTGCGCCTTCATATTGGATTCTTTGGCCGCCGCAACGTTGGCAAATCAAGCCTGTTGAACGCCATGACGCGGCAGCAGGTTTCGATTGTCTCGGAAATTGCCGGCACCACGACCGATCCGGTGGAAAAACCGATGGAGCTGTTGCCGCTGGGACCGGTGCTGTTCATCGATACCGCTGGCATCGATGACGAAGGGGCTCTGGGTGTGTTGCGCGCGGAGAAGACGCGCAAGGCGATTGAGCGCACGGAGATTGCCGCGCTGGTGACCGAACCGGGGAGATGGAGCGCGTTTGAGGCAGAACTGCTGGCTGAATTCAGGAGCAGGCAGATTCCAGTGCTCGTCGTCGTGAACAAATCAGACCTGGCGCGCGGCGACGGCGCAGAGGCTGTTCCTCCGCAGGGCGTAGTTGCGCGTATCGTGCGGGTTTCTGCAACTACGGGAGATGGACTTGCCGAGTTGCGCCAGGCCCTGCTGGACCTGGCGCCGGCGGATTTCGTGGAATCGCCCGCGCTTGCCGGAGACCTGGTCGGTCCCGGCGAACTGGCGGTGCTGGTGGTGCCGATCGACAAGGAAGCGCCGCGGGGACGCCTGATTGTGCCCCAGGTACAGACCATTCGGGATCTGCTGGAAACCGATGCATTGTGCATGGTGGTGAAGGAGCGTGAGTTGCGCGCCGCGCTGGAACGGCTGAAAACGCCGCCCCGTCTCGTCGTTACCGATTCTCAGGCCTTTCTCAAGGTAGCGGCTGACACTCCGCCCGAGGTACCGCTGACCAGTTTCTCGATTCTCATGGCGCGCTTCAAAGGCGATCTGACCGCGCAGGTGCAGGGTGCTTTGGCGATTGATTCACTTTGCGCCGGGGACCGGGTTCTGATCGCTGAAGCATGCACCCATCACCCCATTGGCGAAGATATAGGCCGCGTGAAGATTCCGCGCTGGCTGACGCAGTACACGGGCGCGAAACTCGACTTCGTCTTCATGCAGGGGCGCGACTTTCCCTGCGATCTCGCCAGCTACAGGTTAGTCATTCACTGCGGAGCCTGCATGTGGAACCGGCGTCAGATGCTGAGCCGCATTCTTCAGTGCCAGCAGGCCGGAGTCCCCATCACAAACTACGGCCTGACGATCGCGTACAGTCTCGGAATCTTCGCGCGAGCTCTCGAGCCGTTTCCGGCCGCCCGCGCGCTGTATGAGACGCGCGCCGGAGAAGGCGTTTCGGCCTTATCCGATTCCGTCCGGTGATACGCATTTGTGAGTCGTGTCACATTTCTCCTCCCGGAGCGTTCCCGATTGCGGAACTCTGTCCCGGTCTCGTGACAGCCGTCACTTTGTTTGACTGCGCAAACTCTTAGAGTGCAATTGGAAGAAAAAGCAGTGCGCGCTGCTCCCCCGGCGACAGCGAGCCACGCGTACCGCGGTATGCGTACGACTGCGCGGGTCAATCCGCGCTTCACCACGCCGTTGCTGCGCAGGACCACACGGCGAAGGGGAAACGATGAGCGCGACAAGCGAAGTGCAAGCCCCGGCGAAGTCCACAAGCCCGAAAGCATCTCCGGCTGCAAAGGACGAAATCATTGCTCTGGCGCAAAAGTGGAAGAAGAAGCGCGGAACTTTGATCATGGCTCTTCACGACCTGCAGGGCCGGCTCGGCTATGTGCCGCGGGAATCAGCTATGAAGCTGGGACGCGAAATGGACGTGCCTTTAGCGCGCATTTACGAAGTGGTCACGTTCTACAACTACTTCAAGCTGGAAGCGCCCGGCAAATACATCATTTCCGTGTGCACCGGCACCGCCTGTCACATCAAGGGGTCAGCGGAGATGTTGGCGGGCCTGGAAAAAGAGCTTGCCATCCATGAGGGCGAAAGTACACCCGACAGGGAGTACCACCTGCAGGCGGTTCGCTGCCTTGGTTGCTGCGGTTTGGCGCCGGTGGTCTCCGTCAACGGCAGGGTTTACGGGAAGCTGAACACCAGCGGGAGCCACTACGTCATCGAGCGGATCCGGGAAGAGAAGCCGATGCTTGACCATGCAGAGCAGGCTGCCGAGTAATCGACGGCCAACTGATCGACGAACGACGCAGGAAGACCATGAAACCCGAAGAACTCGAAGTGAAGGCAGCAGCGGAACTCGCCAGACAGAAAGCGATGGATGTGCGCCTGGTCTGCTGTTCCAGCACCGGCTGTCAATCGTCCGGCTCGGCCGACGTTCTTTCCGCGCTCAGGTCCGAACTGAAGGCCCGCCAGATCGACGCCAGGGTGCACGTCGGCGGCGCTGGCTGCATGGGCCTGTGCAGCAAGGGGCCCCTGGTCCGCATGAGCGCGGAGGGAATGAAGGATATCCTGTTCAACGAAATGAACCCGGAACTCGCGACCGCACTGATCGATACCGTGGTCGCTCCGAGGCTGGCGGGGGCCGCGGAGAGCCAGCTGTCCGCGGATCTTGAAAGGCACACGCTGGACCAGGAATCTCCTTTCTTTGCCATGCAGGAGCGGGTCGTGCTCTCCAACAACGGCTTCGTCGATCCCGAGAAGCTTGACGAGTACCTTGCGCACGGCGGTTATCAGGGCCTGCGCAAAGCAATCGCGATGGGCGCCGAGGAGATCTGCACAGAAGTTCTCAACTCCGGGCTGCGGGGCCGTGGCGGCGCGGGATTTCCGACCGGCCTGAAGTGGGATTTGACCCGCAGGGTTGCCGGTGAAACCAAGTACGTGGTCTGTAACGGCGACGAAGGCGATCCCGGCGCATTTATGGACCGCTCCGTGCTGGAAGGCGATCCTCACTCGATCATCGAGGGCATGCTGATTGCAGCACGCGCCATGAACGCCACGAATGGCGTCTTCTACATCCGCGCCGAGTATCCGCTTGCGGTTGAACGGGTGGAGAAGGCTCTGCGCCAAGCGCGCGCCGCCGGCCTCGTCGGGAAGAACGTCCTAGACTCGGGGTGGGGCTTCGACTTCGAAATCCGGCTCGGCGCGGGCGCTTTTGTTTGCGGTGAAGAGACGGCGCTCATCGCCTCCGTCGAGGGCAACCGTGGAACCCCGCGTCCCCGACCGCCGTTCCCCGCGGTGAAGGGCCTGTGGGATCAGCCCACCTGCGTCAACAACGTCGAAACGCTCGCCAATGTGCCTCGCATCCTTTTGCGCGGGGCGGAGTGGTTCGCGTCCAGGGGAACTGAGAAGTCCAAAGGCACGAAGGTCTTCGCTCTCACAGGCAAGATCCGGAACAACGGGCTTGTGGAAGTGCCTATGGGACTCACCATCCGCCAGATCGTTGAGACCATCGGTGGCGGGACAGGTACGGAGCGCAAGGTCAAGGCCGTGCAGACGGGCGGCCCGTCGGGCGGCATGATTCCCGAGCGTCAGTTCGATACGCCGATCAGTTACGAACACCTGCAGGAACTGGGTTCCATGATGGGCTCGGGCGGTCTGATTGTCATTGACGACCACGACAGCGTCGTGGAGCTGGCCCGGTTTTATCTTGACTTCTGCGTCGACGAATCCTGCGGCAAGTGCGCCCCGTGCCGGATTGGCGGCAAGCAGATGCTGCATCTGCTGGACCGCATCGTCGCCGGCGAGGGCACGGCGGAAGACGTCGCGAAGATCCGCAAGATTGCGCTGGCCATGCAGAAGGCATCGCTTTGCGCACTGGGACAAACGGCGCCCAACCCGGTTCTCTCCGCTCTCAGGCACTTCGAAACCGAATTCAGCGAGCGGCTGCAACCGGTTCACAGCTGATCTGCGAGGAAGCGAAGAGAACTTGCCATGGCTGACACGATTAGCGCGAAGATCAACGGTTTGACCGTCGAAGTCTCTTTGGGAACAACCATCCTCGAGGCGGCACGGAAGGTCCATGTAAAAATTCCCACCCTGTGTAAACATCCGGATCTGGAAGCCACCGCCGCATGCGGAATTTGCATTGTCAAGATCAGGAACAGCGGCAAAATGCTGCGCGCCTGCTGTACTCCGATCGAAGACGGGATGGACATCCTGAGCGAGACTCCCGAGATTGTCGAGGTGCGCCGCGGGGTTCTCGAACTCACGCTCTCCCGGCATCCCAACGAGTGTCTTAATTGCCTGCGCAATCACAACTGCGAGCTGCAAACGCTGGCGGCCGACTTCGGCCTCACCGGCAACGGGCTGGACAATGTGGTTCCCGATCTGCCGATCGACTCCTCGACGAGAAGCATCGTTCTCGACCCGCGCAAATGCGTACTCTGCGGCCGCTGCATCCAGGTCTGCCAGCAGCATCAGGATGTCTGGGCGCTCAGTTTCCTGAATCGAGGCTTTGAGACCCGCATTGCCGCCGCCGGAGATATTCCCCTGGCGGACTCTCCCTGCGTGCGTTGCGGACAATGCTCGGCGCATTGCCCAACGGGCGCCATCGTCGAATACGACGAGTCCGTAAAAGTATGGGAGAAGCTGCAGGATCCCGAGGTATTCTGCGCAGTGCAGATCGCGCCCGCGGTCCGCGTGGCCATCGGCGAAGCCTTCGATTTCCCGGTAGGTACAAATCTCACCGGCAAGATCTACGCAACGCTCCGTCGTATGGGTTTCAAAGCGGTATTCGATACCAATTTCGGCGCCGACCTCACGATCATTGAAGAAGCCACCGAGTTCAAAGAGCGCCTGGTCGAGGGGAAAGGAGAGCTCCCCCTGATCACCAGTTGCTGCCCGGCCTGGGTGGAGTTCATGGAGAAGTTCCATGGAGATATGATTCGGCACTTCTCCAGCTGCAAGTCGCCGCATGCCATGGTGGGCGTACTCGCAAAGACCTACTACGCGCAAAAGATGGGCATCGATCCAGCCAAAATCTGCATGGTATCGATCATGCCTTGTACGGCGAAGAAGTCCGAGATTATCCGCAGCAAAGACATGCGCTCTTCGGGCTACCAGGACGTCGATGTCTCCCTCACCACCCGGGAGTTTGCGCGCATGATCAAGCAGTCGGGCATCGATTTTGTGACGGTTCCGGACGAGCCGCCGGATCATCTGCTGGGCGCCTATACCGGCGCCGGGACGATCTTCGGCACCACCGGCGGGGTGATGGAAGCGGCATTACGCACGGCTCATTACTACATCACCGGAAAGGACGCGCCGCGGGTGGACTTTACCATCACGCGCGGGCTCACCGGCGTCAAAGAGGGTGAGATCACGATCGATGGCAGGACGATTCGCATCGCGGTGGCTCACGGTCTTGCCAATGTGGAGCAGGTCCTTGAGAAGGTGCGCGCCGCCCGGGTCTGTGGCCAGGAAACGCCGTACCACTTCATTGAAGTAATGGCCTGCCCCGGGGGATGTGTCGGCGGCGGCGGCCAGCCCTACGGCGCGACGAACGAACTGCGCGCCAGGCGTGCTGCGGGTCTGTATGCCGACGACCAAAGCGGGCTATGGCGCTGCTCCCACCACAATCCTTACATCAGGCAGCTCTACACAGAATTCCTCGGCGAGCCAGCCGGGCACAAGGCCGAGGAGCTGCTGCATACCACCTACCAGGTGTTGCCGGAATATCGCCGCTGAGCGAGGGCTGCGCTCTTCCTGGGATGCCGAAGGCAGGAACCTGGAGGTTGCGCTGAAGTCCCTGAACACGGAGCCTCTCGATTCCTGAGTTCCGTGCCCGTCCTTGCTTTCCCCGATCCTGTACAGCGTAAGCTCGACGCGTTCGTCGTCGTCAAAAAAGCGGTAGCGAGCGACGGGAAGGAGAGCGTAGCCACGCAGGGCAGCAGGGTCGATCTCGCCGTTCCAGGCCAGATACCAGCCCGGGCGGAAGCGGGCGATGGTGTGGCCTGCGTCGTCGGCGCCCCAGGTTCCATTGATGGAGGGCAGGCGGGCGATCAGGCCCACCTCGGCGGCACTCGGTCCGACGAGGAGAGGGCTGCGGGTGGGGTCGGCGCGGACGATGTCGCCGATCTGGCGGGCCGCGTCAGTGAGCCGATATTCCCGATGTCTGAGGAAACCAGCGATAGCGAACGAGTCGAGCACGATGGCGGCGGCCATCGTGGCCGCGAGCGCTCCGGCGGCGAGGCGGGAGGAGCGAAGAGCTGCGTCGAAGGCGAGCACAACGACGAAGACCAGAGGCACCAGCAGGACGAGGAAGTAGCGCGGGGCATAATCGTCCTGACGGCGGAGGATGAAGGTGGCCTGGCAGGCGAGGGCGATCCACGAGGCGGAGAACAGCGGATTGCGCCACAGGCGACGAACGAAGGTGACGGATGCCAGCAGGATGGCGAGGGTCAGAGGATAGAGCAGGCGGTCGATGAGGAAGCCGTTGCGTGCGAGTTCACCCAGCCAGTGGGGGAACTGGGACCAGTCCATGCCGGCCATGGCGTTGACGGTGTAGAAGGTGGTGATGTCAGGCCCGTAGCCGAAGTGGGCAGCGAGAGCGAGATACGCCTGGACCAGCACGAAGGGAACAACGGCGGCGGCGAGGAGGATGGGGGGGACGGCGCGCAGGCCGCGGCCGGAGCCGTTCCAGGCAAGCCAGGCCGGAGCGGGGATGAGTACAGCGGAGGTGGTCTTGGTGAGCAGAGCCGCGCTGACGAGCAAGGCCAGAACGGGAAGCGGCCAGATGCGATTTCTGGCGGTGAAGGCGGCAACGAGGAGCATGAGGCAGAACTCGAAGAGGACGAGCGTGTCGAGGATGGCGAGGCGGCTGAAGGCAAAGGCGAAAGGGCTGGCGGCGAGGAGAACCACGGCGACCCGAGCGGCCAGCGGGTTTTGCACGCAGCGGCGGAGGAGCGCGTACCCGACGGCGAGCGTAGCCACCGAGATGGCGACGTCGAGAGCACGGGCGGCCAGAAGACTGACACCCGTGAAGTGAAACAAGACGCCAACCAGCGTGGGCCAGATGGGGAGCACGGCAGCAGGATTGTAGTCGCCGGGCACATGCCAGTGACCGGTGAGGGTGTGCATGACGGCAGCGTTGGCCCACCAGCCTTCATCGGTGAACTTGGCCTGATCGATGATCCAGGGCGAGTTGTTGGGGAAGTCGGCGGTGAGCCAGAGAAAGCGCACGAGGGCGAGGGTGGCGGCGACGATCCAGAGGGCCAACCGGGGCGCGGAGCGTGTGGCGGAAGGACTGGCGTGGGGTTTCGTGCCCATCTTGCGGTGCTCAGGATGGGAGCATCATACGTTCTCCCGGCCCTAATCAGGAGACGAAGTGAACTGCAGGCTATCGGGTGGCGAGCCTGCGTATCCATTGCCCAACGGCAGCGCAGGTCGCCCCCAGAGCTCCGCTCAGGGGTACGACGGCGGTATGCCAGACGAGCACGTGTGCGGCCTGAAAGTTGACGCAATGCAGTTCCAGCACGCCCAGGCCGACAAGTCCGGCCAGAGTGCCCGCCGCCAGGCCGGCGGCGATGGCATTGACGGCGAATCCGCGGCGCAGGAGAAACCATGCGAGCAGTCCGGCGGGAAAGGCATGGAGAAGTCCGGTGACGAGGCAGGCGAAGCCGGCGGAGACGAAGTGGTCTATTTGGTAGTCGCGGAAGGAGAGCGCGAATGCCCCGAGGAGCGACAGGGTGCACAGAGCGAGCAGGGCGCCGGCGGAAAGACGCCGACGGCTGCCGGGAATCATGGTCCTCACGAAGGTTTTTGCGGCGACGACGGCGAACGCGCCGAGGGGGATAAAGATGAGAGCGCGCTCCCATGGGGCCATTTTCTCGATTCCATCGAATCCGGCGTGTGCGGCGGCAGCGAGAGCGATCGTAGCGGAGACAAAAACCAGGCCGGCCGTCAGAAGCCAGGGGGCGGGCAGGGGTCGAACGGGGCGCAGGGATCCTCGGATAGCCGCGGCAATGCTTTGCAGGGTCTCTGACCGTGGCCCTTCGGGAACGGGGGCCGACTGGAGGATTCCGTCGATGTCGCTTTCCTTCACAGCCGTCCTCCTTTCTGCGCGAGACTGAGCGTCCTGCGCAGCTTCTTATAGGCGCGATGGACTTTCTGCTTGACCGAGCCGACGGAAGAGGAAGTAGCGCCGGCGACCTCTTCCAGCGACATGCCTGCGATCTTGAGCATCTCCAGGACCTCGCGCTCGCCGGCGGAAAGCGGGGCGAGCAGAGCGGCAATCTGGTCGGCCTGATCGGCCGGCTGAGGAGCCAGCGGAGAAGAAGCCGCCATGGCTTCCAGTTTTCGTTCGCCGGTGGCGGTGCGGAGGGATTTTCGATAGTGGTCGACGCGAATGTGGCGCGCGATGGCATAGAACCACGGGAGCGCGGGCTCTCCAGGGCGCCAGGTGTGTCGCACTTTGTGAATGCGCAGCCAGGTTTCCTGGAGCAGATCGTCGGCATCGGGGCGGCTGAAGGTCTGTGCGGCAAAAAACCGGAACAGCTGCGGGCTGACGCGATCGATGAGGGCTGAAGCGGCGGCGAAGTCGCCCTGCTGGTAGCGAGCCATCAGTCTCTCGATGTCTTCGTCCGGCTGCATCCGATGGATCGTCCTGCTATCTTCCCCTGCACGGACGCCGTCGGACAAGCCACCCATTGCCGTCACGCAATCTCCTGCAGACGCGTTTTCCCCAAATGTATCTATTCGAAAAGGAGGGAGGAAAAGTTACGCCGGCTCAGGAATTTTTTCCAAGTTCGCCGGGTCTGCATTCTGAGGCGACCTGCGTAACTTTTCAGACTTCCAGCGCGAATCCACCGATGCAAACCACTATGCCTGCGTTCCGCGGGACGCGAACCCAACCTCAAACCTGAAGGAGACAGCAATGAATTTCGACCGGCTCCAGAGGTCATTACTTTGGCGGCGCGGCTTTGTCCTGGCCGCCCTCCTGGTCAGCGGCGCGCTTGCGGCGCAGGGCCAGCGGGGAAGCACCACCCTGGTAGTGACGAGCACCAACGATCCGAACAACAACGCAGTCGTGGTTTTTGAGCTTCAGCCGGGAGGCGCGCCTTCGCTGACTCTGTCCCAGATCGTGCCCACGGGAGGCAAGGGAGGGGCGAGCGGCAACGCGGGCATTGTGCAGTTCGACGGGGAACTGGGAGCGGTGGCCAACTACGGATCGAACAGCGTGATCCAGCTGATCCGATACGGCAATGGCATTGTGCCCGGAGGAACGATACGACTGGCGCCGGACTGCGAAGGACCGGATTCGGTGGCGCTGGGGCAGGGCCATCTGTATGTCGTGGGCAAGAACTGCGCCGAGAGTCACACATGGCCGCGGGGTTCTCTGGATGGGAGCGTGGTGAGCCTGGCGGACAACTCGGCGGCGCAGATCGCGGTGGGCAGGAGCTGGGCGGCGGTGACGATGACGTCGGGGTCGGTGCTGCATCTGCCGCTGGCCGGCGACGGAGGACTGAGCGGGGCCAGCAGCGCGATTTCGCTTCCGGCGGAGGCGAACAACACGCCTCTCGGCGAGGCGTTCTGGGGCGACGTGCTGGGCTTCACGCCGGCGCACAGCGCCGACAGTTTTGCCATCGTGAACGCGAAGCAGGACGTTTACCCGGTTGTGGGGCCGACGCCGGCGTATCCGACCAACGCGCCGTGCTGGGTGGCGAAGGGAGCGGGGAACGTCTGGTACACAGGGAACTCCCCAGGGCAGGCGATCTCGATCTTCTTCAGCGATGCCGATGGTGGGGTCTTCTATAAGTCGGTACCGGTGCCCGGAGTGCCGACCGACATCACTGTTTCGCCCGACGGGAACTGGCTGGCTGTGATTTATACGGCGGCGGACGGGGCGCATGTGGGCGTTTACTCGATCGACGCCTATGGTGGGCTGACGCAGGCGGCGGTTTCGCCAGCGATCGACGTGGCCTCGTTCAGCGGAGTGGCGTTCAGCCAGTAAACAGGGGGCTGCAGCAACGGAAAGCCCGGCCAGGGCCGGGCTTTCCTCTCTGAAGCGTGGGCAGGCGGGTTAGTGGCCGATGACGACAGAGAAGATGAGGCCGTCGCCGGGACGGGCGAGGACGTAGTTGCCGTCAACGAGGCGCCACTCGTAGCCGGCCGGCGGGCGGCGGAGGTGATGGGTCTGCCAGTCGGAGACGGCTTCGCCGCGGTTCCAGTCGTCGTGGCTGATGTGGGCGCCTTTCTTCCAGTCGGAATGGCGGACGTAGTGCTGGTGCTGGTTGTCCGGGTGGTCCTGAGCGAGGACAAGGGTACCGGTGAGGGTGAGGGCGAGGGTGGAAACAGCGAGGGCTCGGTAAAAGGAACGCATGGGATCTCCTGGTCGGGATTGGACGGGGGGAAGGGGATGGGGCGTTGTTTGGCGCGGTGGGAGAAACGATGAAAAAGGCTGATCGGTTCTGCCAGAGTGTACCCCGTCTCCTGGGATGGGGTTGTGGCAAGTGGGTGAAAAGACAGGGTATGGAAGTCGGGGCGAGTGGCTGCAGGCGATCGATCGAAGGGAAAGCCCAGTATCGAACACATAGACCCACGAAATCGAGCGGCAAACCCAGGGTCCTTTGCCGCCCTGGCGGCTCAGGATGACAATTCGGCTGGAGAAACAGAAGGGCCCGGCGCAAGCCGGGCCCTTCTGATGGGATCGAAGAGCAAACCAAGGGTCCTTCGCCGCTGGAACGGCTCAGGACGACAGCCGTGAAGGTTATTCGGACGCGGCCATTTCCTCGGCTTCGCCTTCCTGGCGCATCTGTTCGAGTTCGCGTTCGGCTTCTTCCCAGGCGGTCTGGACTTCCTGCTGGATTTTCGCTGCCGCTTCTTCGAGCTCGGGGCTGAGCTGGACGTTGCGGTAGAACTCCATGCCGGTTCCGGCGGGGATGAGGCGGCCGACGATCACGTTCTCCTTGAGGCCGCGCAGGTTGTCGACTGCGCCGTTGATGCTGGCTTCGGTGAGAACGCGCGTGGTCTCCTGGAA
Source organism: Acidobacteriaceae bacterium (assembly GCA_035508305.1). Lineage (GTDB taxonomy): Bacteria > Acidobacteriota > Terriglobia > Terriglobales > Acidobacteriaceae > Palsa-343. The sequence goes on from DATJNE010000143.1 coordinate 17,971, forward strand.
GGAGGCCGCGGAGATGAACGACTCGGTGGACAGAGACGCCTTGGTGATGCCGAGCAGCAGCGGGCGTCCCACGGGAGGACGACCGCCCTGGGTGATGACACGCTGCGTTTCTTCGCGGAAGCGGAACTTATCGACCTGCTGTTCGAGCAGGAAGTTGGAGTCGCCGACTTCCTCGATCTTCACCCAGCGCAGCATCTGGCGGACGATGGTTTCGATGTGCTTGTCGGAGATGGCCACGCCCTGGAGGCGGTAGACTTCCTGGATTTCGTTGACGAGGTAAGCCTGCAGCTCCTTTTCGCCGAGGACGGCGAGAATGTCGTGCGGGTTGAGAGGACCATCCATGAGCGGCTCGCCGGCGCGGACGCGCTCGCCTTCCTGGACGTTGATGTGGACGCCGCGGGGCACGGAGTATTCCTTCTCCTCGCCGTTGTCGGCGGTGACGTAGATGCGGCGCTGGCCTTTGGAGACCTCACCAAAGCGGACGACGCCATCGATTTCGGAGATGATGGCGGTTTCGCGCGGCTTGCGGGCTTCAAACAGCTCGACGACGCGGGGCAGACCGCCGGTGATGTCCTTGGTGCGCGTGGTTTCGCGCGGGATCTTGGCAAGGATATCGCCGGCAGAGACCTCGTCTCCGTCCTGGACCATGAGGTGAGCGCGACTGGGCATGAGGTAACGCTTCTGGCCCTTGCCGCCCTTGATGACGATGGCGGGCTGACGCTTCTCATCAGGGGATTCGGCAACGACGAGGCGCGAGAGGCCGGTGACCTCGTCGACTTCCTCGTGGAGGGTGATGCCCTCCTGCAGGTCTTTGAAGCCGACCGTGCCGCCGATCTCGGTGAGGATGGCGAAGGTGTAGGGGTCCCACTCGACCATGACCTGGCCGAGCTGGACAGGCTGATTCTCCTCGATCTTGATGTGCGCGCCGTAGACGACCTGGTAGCGCTCTTTTTCGCGGCCGCGCTCATCGACGACGGCGATCGAGCCGGAGCGGTTCATGGCGACCAGATCGCCCTGACGGCTGCGGACCGTAGCCAGGTTGATGAAGCGGACGGAGCCGTTGTTCTTGGCTTCGAGGCGCGACTGCTCGTTGACACGCGAGGCCGTTCCACCAATGTGGAAGGTACGCATGGTGAGCTGGGTGCCGGGCTCGCCGATGGACTGCGCGGCGATGACGCCAACGGCTTCGCCGAGCTCGACGAGGCGGCCGGAGCCGAGGTTGCGGCCGTAGCAGAGGATGCAGACGCCGCGGCGGGATTCGCAGGTGAGCACGGAGCG
>DATJNE010000144.1:0-42116 GCA_035508305.1 Acidobacteriaceae bacterium
ATATGAGCGGGGAGTGGCCGTTCCGGCCGGCAAGACGGGGCAGACGTGCGCAGTGCTGGATGCGGGCATCTTTGCGCATGGGTCGCCGGGGCTGGCGGACGTGCGGCTGTATCGCGGCTCGGGATCGGATGCCCAGGAGACGCCGTATGCGCTCCGCGAGGCAGCGCCGGCGGCACCGAAGGAGCAGGTGATCGCGCCGCTGAATCTGGGGCATAAGGGCACGCACACGACCTTCGAGGCGGCGATGTCGCCGGGGCGATACAGCGACGTGGATCTGGACATCACGGCGAAGGACTTTATTGCAACCGTGGCTGTTACAGGAGCGCAGACCGACACCGGCACCGAGGGAACGGAGCTGGGGATCTTTACGATTTTCGACCTGACCGGGCAGAAGCTGGGACGGAGCACGGTGCTGCATCTGCCGGAATCGGATTTCCGGTATCTGTATTTCTCGATTGAAGGGCCGGTAAAGCCCGGCGATGTGCAGGGGCTTTCGGTGGAGCGGGTGCCGGCGCAGCAGGAATACGTCACCGTGGCTGATACGAATCAGGTGACACAGAAGGGCAAGGAGACGGTGGCGACGTTCCAGGTGCCGGCGCATGTCCCGGTGGAGCGGGTGGAATTTGTCGTCGGTGCGGAACCGGCGAACTTCAGCCGCGATGTGACGATCGAGGCGAAAACGGTACCGTCGGGGAAACCGGACACGGAGGGGGAGCCGCCGCAGCCGGTGGAGTCGTCGGGAACCCTGCTGCGGCTGCATACGACGCGGGAGGGGCACAAGATCGACGAGGAACATCTGGCCGTGGATGCGCCGTGGGCGGATTTCGGGGACGCGGGATCAACGTGGACGGTGACGGTCGACAACGGGGACGATGTGCCGCTGGCGATCACCGATGTGAAGCTGGAGATGGCGGAGCGCAAGCTGTGTTTCGACGCGGCGGCGGGGGCGACGTACACGCTGCTGTATGGCGATGCCGCGCTCGCCGCTCCGCAGTATGACTACGCGAAGCTGTTTGCGCCGGAGGCGAATGCGGCGGTGGCGACGCTGGGACCGGAGACGGCGAATCCTGCGTATGAGGCGCGGCCGGATGAGCGGGCGTTTACGGAGCGGCATCCGGGGTTGTTGTGGGTGACTCTGGTGGGAGTCGTGCTGGTGCTGGGGGTGGTAGCGGTGCGGACGGCCAAGGGGAGTCCTGGCCGGACGGGCGGAAGAACGGGCTAAAGTCCGGCTGGTGGAGCGAGGTTCGCACGAACGACCAGCACGACTCCCGAATTGGAAACGCTGTCGGTACCTTGGATTGGCGGCAGTTGTGTTTTGGGATGATTCCTGGATCAAAAGGGAGTCTTCTGCTTGCTGTGGGGTGAACCTTGCCGGGAGTGTGAGAGGGCGCGCGTCCGATTTGCCAGGCCAGTTGTGAGAGTCACCGCACCAGTCCCGGGAAAAGACTAACCGAAGAAAGGTTACCCTCAGCGGCTGAAGCCGAGTCAGTTCTGCGATTATTACGGCGCGGCTGAAGCCGAGCCCTTTCAAGGCGACTGGGATTTACGGAACGGCGATGCCCGGTCTTTTTTCGGAAGGTTCGCGCAGCTGGCTGCCTTCGCAGGCGGCTTTGAGCCGAGCCTGTAACAAAAGCGGCACGGCAGAAGCGGTGCCCTTTCAAAGCAGGGCCGTAATCAGCGATTCGCCAGCGTAGGGTGGATTCGACTTCATTAAGGATTCCGATCCATATCCGAGATTTCGTTGACTCTGAGCCGGCGCCGACGGCGGTGAGCCGGGGCTAAAGCCCCGATCCTCGGGGGAGCGCTGTCTCGCCGGGTTGAAACCCGGCGCTTCTACCGTCGCGCTGCTGACGCAGCGCCAGGAATGCTCGATACAGACGTCGTACTCAGCGCAGGGTGGATTCGACTTCATTGAGCCAGTCGGGGGGCTTGAGGATTTCGCGGGGCTTGGAGGCGCCTTCGGCGGGACCGACGATGCCGTCACGTTCCATCATGTCGATGAGGTGAGCGGCGCGGCCGTAGCCGATGCGCAGACGGCGCTGCAGGAGCGAGGTCGAGGCCTTGCCGAATTCGAGGACCAGGCGCACCGCATCCTCGAAGAGATCGTCGTTGCCATCCTCCCCCTCTTCGCCTTCGTAGGCGGATTCGGCGGCGCCCGCGTCCTTCGGCGCTTCGAGGAAGCCCTGGGCGTACTCGGCCGTTCCCTGCTTCTTCCAGAAATCTGTAACAGCGTGGATTTCTTTTTCCGTGACGAAGGGAGCGTGGACGCGGTGCAGGCGGGAGGTTCCGGGGGGCAGGAAGAGCATGTCGCCGCGGCCGAGGAGCGCTTCGGCGCCGTTAGCGTCGAGGATGGTGCGCGAATCGACCTTGGTGGCGAGGCGGAAGGAGATGCGCGTGGGGACGTTGGCCTTGATGAGGCCGGTGATCACGTCAACCGAAGGGCGCTGCGTGGCGAGGACGAGATGGATGCCGACGGCGCGGGCCATCTGCGCGAGGCGCGTGACCGATTCCTCAACGTTGGCCTTGTCGAGCATCATGAGGTCGGCGAGCTCATCGATGATGATGACGATGTAGGGCAGCGGTTTCTCTTCCTTCGCTTCCTGGTCGTCGAAGAGCGAAGGCGTGGCGCCATCGAATAAGCGGTTGTATTGTTCGATGTTGCGGACGGAGCGCGAAGCGAGGAGCTTGAGGCGGCGCTCCATTTCCTTGACGGCGTTGCGCAGGGCGTTGGCGGCCTGTTTGGGCTCGGCGATGATGGGCGTAAAGAGGTGGGGGATGCCCTCGTAGATGCCGAGCTCGACGCGCTTGGGGTCGACGAGGATGAGCCGGACCTGCTCGGGGGTGGCCTTGTAGAGCACGGACATGATGAAGGCGTTGATGGCCACGGATTTGCCGCTGCCGGTGGAACCGGCGATGAGGACGTGGGGCATGGTGGCGAGGTCGGCGACGACGATGCGGCCGTTGATGTCCTTGCCCATGGAGATGGTGAGTCTGGAGCGCTGGGTGGCGAAGTTTTCCGACTCGATGACATCGCGGAGCCAGATGGTTTCGCGCTCGGGGTTGGGGACCTGGATGCCGACGGTGCTTTTGCCGGCCATGCGCTCGATGAGGATCGATTCGGCTTTGGTGGCGAGGCAGAGGTCCTCGGCGAGGCCGGTGACGCGGCTGTATTTGATGCCGGCGTCGGGGCGGAACTCGAAGGTGGTGACGACGGGACCGGGATTGATCTGGACGACCTGGCCGGTGACGTCGAACTCGGCGCACTTTTCGACGAGGACCTGGGCGGAGGCGCGCAGCTCGTCTTCCCTCACCGGCGAGGGATCGTCGCTGCGGTGCAGGAGGGTGCTGGGGGGCAGGCGATAGCCGCTGACATTTTTGGGCGCGACGGTGACGGGGCGCAGTTCCGTGTCGGCGCGCTCGCCGATGGAGGGTTTGGCGGATGCGGGGGGCGTTTCGCGTTTCGCGACGTGGAGCGTGCGCGCTGGAGCCGCGGCTGCCGGTTCGGCCGGCACGGGCGGATCTTTGGCGACGGTGCGCGGGACGTTGTTCCAGAGCCCGGCGGGGCTGGGATCGGCTGCGGCGGGGCCCAGGGTTTCGGCAAAGCCATACTGGCGGTGCGGGAGGTCGTCGTGCTCATCAGAAACGATGGGAGAAGTGGGCGCCGCGGGCTTTTCCGTCCGGGCCGATTTTTCCGCGGCTTTGCGCGCCTTCTTCAGTTCCTTCTCGTGGAGCTTGTCGGCACGGAGGGCGGCGCGGAGCTCCCGCTTCTGCGCGCGGCGGCGGCGCCAGTTGGCGATGCGGTCCCGCCAGGCGAGGAAAAAGGAGAGGCGGATGCCGAGCCACTCGCGAGCGGTGTTGAAGCTGAAGGTCGTGGAGAGGTAGACGGCGGCGGCCACCAGGGTGACGGCGACGATGCACGCGCCCGGGTAGTTGAGGAAGCGGACCAGCAGGTCGCTCATGAGGCGGCCGGTGAGTCCGGCGACGGGCAGGGCGTAGAGGAACGTGGGATGGCCGGGGAGGAGACCGAAGAGGGCCGGCGCAAAGAGAAGGATCAGGACGATGCCGGTGACCTTGGAGCCGGGCGAGCCGGCGGGGCGGGAGAGCATCCACGTCCAGCCCAGCGCGCCGAGGAGGACGGGCAGCAGGAAGGCCGAGATGCCTTCCACCTGGAGCAGGATGTCGCTGGTGTAGGCGCCGGCGGGGCCGATCCAGTTGCGGACAGGGCCGGAGGCGACGGTGTTCAGCGAGGGATCGGTGGGATGCCAGGAGGCGAGGGAGAGGAAGAGGAGGACGGCAGAAGCGAGGACCAGCAGGCCGATCAGCTCATTGAGCCGGCGGCTGCGGGTGGGCGAAAGCACCAGACGGGTGGGTTTCATAGGCAGACAGGTCCCGGGGGGAATCGCCGCGCCGGTGAAGGCGAGGCGAAAACGTGCTGAACTGCCAGAGCAAAATCATTATCCCAGATGGCGTGGCAGGAGGGGGAGAAAAGGCGGAGGGGAATCGAGGTGGGTATGGAAAGGAAGGGGTTCCGGAGCGAACCTGGCGAACTTAGCCAGGTTGAGCTAGACTCTTTCCGATGAAAACGGTGAATATCGGCGAACTGAGGGATCAGCTGAGCGCCTATCTGCAATATGTGCGCAGGGGTGAGGAAGTCGTGGTGAAGGACAGGAATAAGCCGGTAGCGAGGATTCTTCCTTTCAGGGAAGATTCCCTGTCCGAGGTGGAAACGCGGCTGGTGGCGGAGGGCAAGCTGAAACTGCCGGAGCGGAAGATGGACTGGGATGCGTTCTTCGCACTGCCAAAGGCCAACGTTCCTCGCAAGGTCGCGGTTCGCGCTCTGATCGAGAGCCGAGGAGACCGTTGAAGCCAGCCTTCTGGGATAGCAGCTCCCTGGTCCTGCTGTGCGTACAGCAACAAGCCAGTGCGATGGTGCGCCGGCTGGCCAGACAATATGAAATTGTGGGGTGGTGGTCCACTCCCGTTGAGGTGAAGAGCGCGTTCGCGCGGCTGGTGCGGTCGGGCGATCTGAGTCCGGCTGGACTGGCGCAGGCCGAGGCGAGTTTAAGCCGACTGTTGGCCGGATGGCAGGAAGTGCGGCCCGACGACGGAGTGCGGTCCGAGGCGGAGTCTCTGATCCGTCGTTTTCCTTTGAGCGCGGCGGACGCCCTGCAACTCGCAGCCGCCATCACGTGGGCGGGTGGATCTCCGCGGGGCAGGGCGTTCATCGGCGGCGACCCGCGGCTGCTGGACACAGCGCAGCAACTGGGATTTCAGGCGATTGAGGCGTAAACGGGCAACACGCCGAGTCTACGCGCCGGCCATCAGGCGGCCGCCGAAGGCGAAGAGGGCGGCACCGAGCAACAGCCGATAGAGGGCGAAGAGGACGAAGCCGTGGTTCCGGACCCACTGGAGGAACCACTCCACGACGCCCAGGGCGACAAAGAAGGAAACCGCGAAGCCGATGGCGAGGACGATCCAGCCGTGGGCGTCCATGACCACCGGGGCGAGTGCCGAGTGCCTGCCGCCAGCAATGCTGGGCTTGTGCCAGGTGAAGACGTGGAAGCCGGGCCAGAGGCTTTTGACCAGGTCGTAGAGGGTGGCGGCGAACATGGTGGGGATGGAGACGAGGAAGCTGAACTCGAGGGCGGCGGGACGAGTCATGCCGGCGAGCTGACCGGCGGCAATGGTGGACATAGAACGCGAAGTACCGGGAAAAACGGCGGACATGACCTGGCAGAGGCCGATCCACACGGCCTGGGGGAGCGACATCTGCTCGACATCGGCGACGGCGGAGTCGTGGCGAACGCTCCAGGCGTCGACGACCCACATCACCACGCCGCCGACGATGAGCGCGAGGGCGATAGAGCGGAGGCTTTCCAGATGCGCGCCGATGATGTTGGTGAGCAGGAGCGAGGGGATAGCGGTGCAGACGAAAGCAATGAGGGTGAGGGTGAGGGGATGATTCCAGGAAGTATGCCTGCCGTCTTCGCCGCGGGGAAACGTGCGGAGGAACTCGATGATGCGGCCGGTGAAGAGGAGGGTGAGGGCGAGGATGGCGCCGAGCTGGATGACGATCGTGTACATCTTCCAGTAGGGATCGTCGAGACCGATGTCGAAGAGCGCTTCGCCGATACGCAGATGGGCGGTCGAGCTGACCGGGAGGAATTCAGTAAGGCCCTCGATGATCCCAAGGAGCACGGAGATCATGTAGTCGTTCAATCTTGCTCCGACCCGGGGGAGGACGCGCTGACGCACGATGCATGCGGCAACGTCGTGCCTGCGATGCACCTTATATAGCAGAGTTACGGAGCGGGCAGAGACGCCTGGGCGGGGAATTCATGACAGAGGGTGCCGCGGTGGATACCGCACAGAAAGTTACTCGCGGCTGGATCCGTAAACGGAGATGCCCTGGTCGATTTTGAAAATGACGCTGGCAGCGCGGGCGGTGTAGGACGAGTCGGGATACTTCTGCTGCATGCGGTCGAAGATGGCATGGGCGTGGCCGCGGTCTTCGTCGGCGCGCTTGCCGTCGCCGTCGGCGGACCACATATCGCCGGCGGAGGCCTGGCGCCAGAGCGCGTCATAGAGGGCCTGGGCGGCGTCGGGCGAGGCGGGGTAGTCGTCGACGTATTTCAGGTAGTAGGTGGATTCCTGCTCGGGACATTTCTCCGAGCCCTGCCAGTCGCCGCAGAGCTTGTTGTCGATGAGGTCGAAGGCGGCCATGGCGGCGAACTTTGAGCCGGCGAAGTACTTGATGACCTTGCGCATCTCGTCTTCATCCATCTGCTCGCGAAGATAGTTCGCTTTTTCGTGTGCGGAGGGAAGAGTAGCGGCGTCGGCTTTCTGGATCTGCCAGCGGATATCGGCGGCGCGATACATGGCTTCCGCAACCCAGGGCGACTGGGGAAACATGATGACGACGCGGCGGTAGAGGAGGCGGGCTTCCTCGGCAACGTGCGGCGGAGGGTCGGGGACGGAGGCCTGCTGCTCGAGGGCGTCGGCGGCGCCGAAGAGGATGAGGTCGCCGCGGGGGGTGTTGATGTTCACGATGCCTTTGTCGAGCATCCAGCCGGAGATAGGCTGCGCCTGGCCTTCGGTGCCGAAGACAGGGACGTCGGCCTGGCGGGTGTCGGGAGCGTCGGTGTTGGCGAACACCTGGAGCCAGTTGCCATTCTTCTCCGAGACGACGAGTTCGCGGCCGGGGAGAATGTCGGCGATGGGCGCGTCGGAGTCGTTGGGGTTGGCGTAGAGGTTGGCCTCGCGGACGAGGGTGGCCAGGGTGCCGTTGCGCGGCACTTTGGGGGGCGGCAGGGGCCGTTGGGCGAGCGCGGCCGGGAGGACGAACGCCAACAGGATCGAGGGCACAAGAAGCAGGCGGGTCACGGAAATAGGACGATGGGAAGGGGCGGTTCGTCTCACCGGGGGTTGCGGGTTCCGGGTTATGGGTCGCGGGGTCCGGCTCATTGTGCGTCTTTTTCGGCGAGGACGGATTCAAGGACCTCGGGCTCGACATTGCCGCCGCTCATCACGACGACGGCTTTGCGGAAGGGAAGCAGCTGGTCGCGGTGGAAGAGGATGCCGGCGGCGGAGCAGGCTCCGCTGGGCTCCGGGGTGAGGCGTGCGGCGTAGAGAAGGGTGCGCATAGCGGCGCGAATTTCGGCTTCGGTGACGGTGAGGATGTCGTCGACATAGGTGCGGATGTGCTCGAAGTTGCGCCGGCCGAGGGACTGGGTGCGGAGGCCGTCGCAGAGGGTGCGGGTGGTTTTGTCGGCGGGCCAGGAGACGAGCTGGCCGGAGCGGAAGCTCTCCTGTGCATCGCCGGCGAGTTCGGGCTCGACGCCGATGACGCGGACGCCGGGGCTGGAGAGCCTGATGGCGGTGGCGATGCCGCTGAGGAGTCCGCCGCCGGAGACGGGCGAGAGGACGAGATCGACGTCGGGGAGGTCTTCGAGGATTTCCAGACCGCAGGTGCCCTGGCCGGCGATGATCTGATCGTCGTCGTAGGGCGGGATCATGATGTAACCGTATTGGGCTTCGAGCTGCTCGGCTTTGATCTTGCGATCGGAGCTGGCGGGGCCGACTTCGACAATCTCGGCGCCAAGGGCGGCGGTGGCGCGCTTCTTCACCTCGGGGGCGTTGGAGGGCATGACGATGACCGCTTTGGCGCCGACGGCGCGCGCGGCGTAAGCGACGCCCTGGGCGTGGTTGCCGCTGGAGTACGTGATGACGCCGCGGGAGCGCTGCGCGGGAGTGAGCTGGGCGACCTTGTTGTACGCGCCGCGAATTTTGAAGGCGCCGATGGGCTGCAGGCCTTCGGCTTTGATCCAGATTTCGGCTGCGTCGAAGCCGGGGATGAAAAGGCGAACGAGGGGTGTGCGGGCGGCGACGCCGCGGATGCGGGCCTGGGCCTCCCGAAAGACAGCAAGAGTGAGCAGGGCTGGGGCAACGGTGGTGGCCATGGGTCTTATTGTGAACCAGGGCGCGGAAGTTTGCCGGGGGCGGCTAGCCGGCGCGGCGCGAGAAGGCCCAGGCGATGAGGGCCAGGAGGGCGGCAAGGACCAGCAGCGAAAGGAGAGGATGGGCGACACGGCCTCCGTGATGGCGATCCCACAGCCAGGGAGGAATAGAGGCGGCCAGGGCGCGCAGCATGGTTCTGCTCAGTCGACCCCGGCTTCGACTTTTTTGCCGCGCTTCGGTTTTTCCGGCTCGGGATCCGGTTGCGGCTCGCGGGAAGGATCGAAGCAGAGCAGGCGGCCGCAGGATTCGCAGGTGACGACTTCGCCGGAGCGAATCTGATTCCACAACTGGGGGCGGATGCCCATCTGGCAGCCGAGGCAGCGCTGGCCCTGCGCGTAGGCGATGCCGGTTCCGCGCGAGGAGGAGGAGATCCGATCGTAGACGTTGAGCAGCTCTTCGGGAACGCCGGCGCGTTCCTGAGCGCGCTTCTTCGTCAGCTCGTCGAGGTGCGCCTGCTGCTCGGCGGAGGCGGTGCGGGCATCTTCCTTCTCGATTTCGACGGCCCTGGCGCTGTCCTTCAGATCGCGGTCGGCGGCTTTGCGTTTCTGTTCGAGCTGCTCGGAGCGCTCCATGCTCTCCAGTTCGCGGTCCTCGATCTTCCGGATCTCGGCCTCGGCAAACCCGATCTCGTGCTGGAAGGCGCGATACTGCTCGTTGGTTTTGACCGCCGACATCTGCTCGCGGAACCTGACGATCTTCTGCTGCTGGTCCTTGAGATCGCTTTCGAGGCGGCGGCGGAGGGTTTCTTCGTCTTTGATGGCTTTGACGGCCTGCTCGAGGGCGGCCTTCTCGGCGCTGAGTTTGGTTTCGAGAGCGGCGAGGCGCCTGGGGAGCGCGGCGATCTCCCCGCGAAGCTTCGCGGTTTCTCCATCGATTGTCTGCAGGCGCATGAGCGCCTCGAGTTCAGTTCGCATCGCGTGGAACCTGCAGGATACCACCGGAGAGGGGTCCGAGAGGCGCAAGCCTCGTCGTTGCGCTGCTCCACTTTTCCTGCATCCTCCTGCTACTCTTGAACCTCCAACCCTTTATCGATGTCTCCGGACTCCGACGCGAACTGGAAACCCAGGCATAATCCCTGGGCGATTGCCCTGACGGTCACGCTGGCCACCTTTATGGAGGTGCTGGACACTTCCATCGCCAACGTGGCGATCCCGCATATTGCCGGGGGGCTGGGCGCGTCGCAGGACGAGGCGACCTGGGTGCTGACCTCGTACCTGGTGTCGAACGCGGTGATCCTGCCGGCCAGCGCGTATCTGGTTTCGTTCCTCGGGCGCAAGCGCTTCTACATGATCTGCGTGGCGCTGTTCGGGTTGAGCTCGATGCTGTGCGGGCTGGCCCCGTCGCTGCCGCTGCTCATCCTCTTTCGCGTGATGCAGGGCGCGGGCGGCGGCGGACTGCAGCCGAGCGAGCAGGCGATCCTGGCCGATACCTTTCCGCCGCACAAGCGCGGCCAGGCCTTCGCGGTCTACGGCATGGCGGTGGTGCTGGCGCCGGCGATCGGACCCACGCTGGGAGGATGGATCACCGACAACTACACGTGGCGCTGGATTTTCTTCATCAACGTTCCGATTGCCATTCTTTCCCTGGTGCTGACGTCGCGCATTGTGGAGGATCCGCCGCACATCAGGAAGGAAGTTGCGCTGCAGCGCAAACGCGGCCTGAACCTCGACTACATGGGCTTCGGCCTGCTGGCGGTGGGCTTCGGGTCGCTGCAGTTCGTGCTGGACAAGGGCCAGGAGAACGACTGGTTCGGCTCGCACGTGATCACAACGTTTGCCGTGCTGTGCGTGGGAGCACTGGCGACGCTGATCGTCTGGGAGATCGTGCAGATCCGGCGGGGACACCGGCCGATTCTCGATCTGACGATGTTCCGCAACCGGACCTTCGGCGTATCCACCGTGCTGATGTTCGTGCTGGGCTTCGCGCTGTTCGGGACGACGGTGCTTATTCCGCTGTTCGTGCAGCAGATGATGGGGTACACGGCGGAACAGGCGGGGCTGGTGATTTCGCCCGGCGGGCTTGCCATTCTCGTTCTCATGCCGCTGGTGGGGTTCCTGGTGGGGCGCGTCGACAATCGCTATCTGATCGTGATCGGGTTCGCCACGCTGTCGGCCGCGCTTTACGCGCTGCGCACCATCGATACGCAGGCCAGCTACTCCTACGTGGCGTGGATGCGCATCTTCCAGGCCTCGGGGCTGGCCTTCCTGTTCGTGCCCATCAACACGCTGTCGTACACTGACGTGCCGCGGGAGAAGAACAACGATGTTTCCGGGCTGATGAACCTGGCGAGGAATATCGGCGGCAGCTGCGGCACGTCGTTCTTTGTGACGGTGCTGGCGCGGCGCAGCCAGGAGCACCAGGACCGGCTGGCGATGTACTTCAACAGCGCGAGCCTGCAGATGCGGCAGGCGGTGGCAGGGCTTTCGAACCATCTGCAGCAGAGCGGCATAACGGCGTCGCCGGCCCAGGCGCGCGCTCTGGCCCAGGGCAACCTGTACCAGCAGCTGATCCGGCAGAGCACGCAGCTGGCGTATCTGGACGTGATCGCGATCCTCTCGATCGGTACGGTGTGCATGATTCCGCTCATCTTCCTGATGAAGAAGCGCAAGGGCGGGGCTCCGGCCGGGACGCACTGATTTGCCCTGTTTTCCATTCCCAAAGGTTTAGAATTCTGTTTCACCGACAATCCCGGCTCGCTCTCCGGCCCGGGTACCCTCCTGGAGACTCGTTTGCTGCGCAAGATTTTTCGCCCTGGTTTGTGCCTGTTCCTTCCGCTGATGTTCTGGTTCGCCGCTGCGTTGCGGCCAATGCACGCCCAAACCGACCATCCCTGGACGATCGCGGAGATTTTCGGCCACCCCGGCGATCTGACCGGCGATCCGCCGCAGGACATCAGCTGGTCGCCGGACGGGAGGAGGCTGACGTGGATCGCGGACAGCGGCGACCTGATGGAGATGCAGCCGCCGGATACGAAGCCGCGCCAGGTGATCCCGTATGCGAAGATCGCGGCCCTGCTCAACGCGGCGATTCCGGAACGCGACCGCGACCACCGCGCGCGCTACGATGAGCCGGACTACATCTGGGCGCCGGATTCCGAGCACGTTCTGTTCGATACCAACGGGGCCCTGTGGCTGTTCACGCTGAAAAACGGTACGGGGGTGGAGATCGGCAACTCGGGAGCGATGTCGGGGGACGATCCGAAGTTTTCGCCGAACGGCGAGATGGTTTCCTACCTGCACGACAACAATATCTATGTGCAGCGGCCGGACGGCACCGCGCCGCCCCTGGCGCTGACCAACTCGAGCGATCCGAACATCCTGAACGGCGGGGCGGACTGGGTTTACCGCGAGGAGCTGGACGTTCGCAGCAACTACTTCTGGTCACCGGACTCGCGCGAGGTGGCCTACATGCAGATGAACGAAGCCAATGTTCCGGAGTATCCGCTGGTGGACTGGATTCCGGTGCACGCGACGGTGGAGCTGCAGCGGTACCCGCAGCCCGGCGATCCCAACCCGGGGGTGCGCATCGGCGTGGTGAGCGCCAGCGGCGGCAACACGCGCTGGATCAAAATTCCCATCGACACGGGCAACGACTATATCCCGCGCTTCGGCTGGGTGAATTCGCACGTGATCTGGGTGGAGACGCTGACACGGAATCACCAGCACCTCGATCTGTGGTTCGCTGACACGCACAGCGGCGATTATCGCCGGGTGCTGCAGCAGACCGACGCAAAGTATTTCACGATGACCTACGACGTGAAGTTCATCGACGATCACTCGTTCCTTGTACTGAGCTGGCGCGACGGCCACACGCATATTTACCGTTACACGTTCAGCGCGAATAATCCGCTCTCGACGCTGGCGCAGCTGGCCAATCAGGTGGAGAGCGGCGATTACGAAGTGAACTCGATCAAAGCGATCGACGAGAATTCGCAGACGATCTGGTATCTCTCCAACCAGGGGGACCCGCGGCAGCAGCAGATCTGGACGATTCACTTCGACGGGGGCGCGCGGCATCAGGTCTCGCAGGGCAACGGGTTCCACGATCCGATCTTTTCTGCGCAGGGGCGTTCGTTCATTGACAGTTATTCGAACCTGATGTCGCCGCCGGTGGTCTCGGTGTGCCTCTCTTCGGATCCGGCATCGCCGGTTTCCTGCACGCCGTTCTGGCAGTCAAAGCCGGTCGAGGGCCACACGCTGCTCGCACCCCAGCCACTGGAACTGACGGCGGCCGACAAGACCACCAAACTCTACGGGACCCTCCTGCTTCCACCCGGGGATTCGGCGCCGCACAGCGTGCCGCTGATTGTGAATCCCTACGGCGGACCCGGCGTGGGCGCGACGCGCGACCGCTGGGGCGGCAAGCACTTCCTGTTCGACCAGTTGCTGGCCGAGCACGGCTTCGCGGTGCTGCATGTGGACAACCGCGGTATGGCGGATCGGGGGCGCGATTTCGAGCAGGTGGCGTACCACAACTTCGGTCCGCCGCAGTTTGCCGATCAGATGGCGTCGGTCGATGCCGTGCTGCGCGAATACAAGCAGCTGGATCCGCACCGGCTGGGCTGGTGGGGCTGGAGCTGGGGCGGCAGCTTTACACTTTTCGCGCTCTCGCACAGCGACAGCTTCCTGGCCGGCGTAGCGGGCGCGCCGGTGACCGACTGGCGGGACTACGACTCGATTTATACGGAGCGGTATCTGGGATTGCCCTCGGAGGATGCGCAAAATTATCACGACGATTCGGACGTGAACAGCGCAGCGGATCTGAAGGGCCACATCCTCATCCTGCACGGCACAGGCGACGACAACGTGCATCTGGAGAACGACACGCAGTACATCCAGAGGCTGATCGAGGCGGGGATCCCGTACGACTACAACATCTTTCCGCGGAAGACGCACTCGGTCTCCGGGCCGGACGATCAGACGGAACTCTATGGGAAGATCCTCGAGCACTTCGAGAGGTATCTGAGCGAGCCCAAACCCGTGGAAGACCCCGCGGGAAAGCCCGGCAAACGCTGAGCGATGACGGCGGTGCGGAAGCCTCATCCTTCCCAGCGCGCGAACGCGGCGGAGCCGGTTCGCGGGCGCACCACGGTCGGCGACTTCGAACTGACCATCCTGAGCGACGGATTCTATTTCCTCGATGGCGGGGCGATGTTCGGCGTGGTGCCGAAACCGCTGTGGGAGAAGCGCGCGCCGGCGGACGAAGAGAATCGGGTCCTGCTGGGGCTGAACACGGTGGTGGTGCGCACCGGACAGCACACGATTGCTGTTGAAACCGGGATTGGTAACAAACTAAGTGACAAATTGAGGGCGATCTACGGCGCGCAGGAGCAGCTGCCGCGCGCCTTCGCCGCGGCGGGCATCCGGCCGGAGGAGATTGATATTGTCATCAATTCGCATCTGCACTTCGACCACTGCGGGTGGAATACGACGCGCACGGCGAGCGGGCGAATCGAGCCGACCTTTCCGAATGCCCGATACTTCGCACACCGGGGCGAGGTGGCGCATGGGCATCTGCAGCTGGAGCGGGACGCGATCAGCTACGTTTCTGAGAACTACGATCCGCTGGTGGAGTCAGGGCAGATGACGCTGCTGGACACGCGGCCGGGAGAGACAACGCCGGTCGTTCCGGGGATTTCGGTGGAGTGTTTTCCCGGCCACACCGCACAGCTGCTGGGGATCCACATCGAGTCGGCCGGGCAACACGGGTGCTACATCTCCGATCTGATTCCGACGTCAGCGCACCTCGACATCACGTGGGTGATGGGCTACGACCTCGATCCGGTGAGGTGCATTGCGGAGCGGAAGCGCTTCTATGCGCGCGCGATTCCGGAGCAGTGGCTGGTGCTGTTCACGCACGATCACCACACGCCGTTCGGGCGGATCGGGGTGAATGAGAAGGGGAAGCCGGTGGTGGTATAAAAGCGAGCGACGGGGGTTAAACGGCGCCCCGCGCTTTACATCAGCTCGTCGATGAAGCCCTGCACGGCGGCCGGATCGATGTGCAGCGGATAGGAGAGCATGGTGCGGCCCTGGGTGACGGGCTCGGCTTCGTGCAGCGCGGGCAGATCGGTACGCTCGAAAAATTTGCCGATAGGGATTTCCTCGCCCCACATCGTCGACTTCTCCATGGCCGCGAGCCAGTTCGAGGAGTCGTAGCTCGCATCGTCTTCAAGGTGCTTCACGCGCGGGCGGAACCACTGGAAGGTGTTGTCCTTGTTGTAGGTCACGCAGGGACTGAAGACGTCGAGGAAGGAGAAGCCCTTGTGCTGGATGGCCTGGCGAATAAGGTCGGTGAGGTGCTTCTGGTCGCCGGAGAAGCCGCGGGCGACGAAGGTGGCCCCGGCAGCCAGCGCCATGGTGAGCGGATAGATGGGGCCTTCGATGTTGCCGAAGGGCGTGCTCTTGGTTTTCATGCCGAGGCGGCTGGTGGGCGAAGTCTGGCCGGTGGTAAGGCCGTAGATCTGGTTGTCCATGATGATGTAGGTGAGATCGACGTTGCGGCGGATGGTGTGGGTGAGGTGATTGCCGCCGATGCCGAGGCCGTCGCCGTCGCCGCCGGTGACGAGCACGGTGAGGTCAGGGTTGGCCATCTTCATGCCCGTAGCAACGGGCAAAGCGCGGCCGTGCAGCGTGTGCATGCCGTAGGTCTCGATGAAGCCCGGGAAGTTTGACGAGCAGCCGATGCCGGAGATGGTGCAGATCATGTGGTTGGGGATCTGCAGCTCGACGAGAGCCTTCTGGACGGCGGCGAGGACGCCGAAGTCGCCGCAGCCCGGACACCAGTCGGGATCGACGCGGCCTTTGAAGTCGGCCATGGTCAACGGCTTGGGGGATTCGACAATGGTGGCCATTTGCTTCTCCTTGGAGCTTCCCTCGGGGGCTAAAGCCCCGTTTTCTCATGCTCTGTTCCGGCACGGCTGAAGCCGTGCCCTTTCAAAACGCAGGGGCTAAAGCCCCGTTTCTTCTTGCAGCCTTTTTCGGCAAAAGTAAAACTCGTGCCCTGATACAAAAGCGAATTTCTGTAACTACCGTAGATACAAATCTTCTAGACCATGATCTCGTGGGCCGGAACCGACACGGTGATGTCGCCGGCGAGTTGTTCGCGGACCGCCTCAGTAATGTGATGCGGCATGAAGGGCTCGCCATCGTATTTGCGGATGTGGCCGTCGGCGACGAAGCTGGTTTCGCTGCGCAGGTAGCGGGCAAACTGGCCGCTGAAATTGTTTTCGACGCTGATGGTGCGTTTGGCGCCGCGCAGCTGATCGAGGATGGCTTCGCCGTGGAGGGGAACGAGCCAGCGAATTTGTAACTGATTCGCAGTAATTCCCTGCTCGGCGAGCTGGGCGCGAGCCTCTTCGATGACGCCCTGGGTGGATCCCCAGCCGATGAGGGTGACGTCGGCGTCTTTGGGCCCCTGCAGGCGCGGGGGCGGAACAGCGGCGGCGATTCCCTCCTCCTTGCGCATGCGTTTTTCCATCATGGCGCGGCGCTTGCCGGCGTTGGTGTACATGTCGCTGATGAGGACGCCGTCTTCGTCGTGCTCGTCGCTGGCCACTACATGCGTGTAGCCGGGAACGCCCGGGATGGCACGCGGAGAGACGCCGCTTTCGGTGATGAGGTAGCGCTTGTAAGCGCCATGGTCGCCGTTTGGTTCGGTGATCATCTCGCCGCGATCGATGTGCGGCTTGAAGTCCAGAATCTTCGGGTCGACGCTGAGGCGGCCTTCGGAGAGAAGCAGGTCGCAGAGGACGAGGCCGGGAACCTGAAATTTGTCGCAGACGTTCCAGATTTCGGCCATGAGGGTGAAGCAGTCGCCGATGTCGAGGGGCGCGGCGATGACGCGGGGATAGTCGCCGAAGGCGGCGCCCAGCATCTGCCACAGGTCGCCCTGCTCGGTCTTGGTGGGAACGCCGGTGGACGGACCCGCGCGCATGCAGTCGATGACGACGATGGGGATTTCGGCCATGGCGGAGAGGCCGAGGGCTTCGGACATGAGGGCGAATCCGCCGCCGGAGGTGGCGCACATGGCGCGGACGCCGGCCTGGGCGGCGCCGATGACCATGTTGACGACGCCGATTTCGTCTTCGACCTGGCGGACCATGATGCCGGCTTTGCGGCCGTGCTGGGCGAACCAGTGGAGCACGCCGGTGGAGGGGCTCATGGGGTAGGCGCAGTAGAACTTGACGCCGGCGGCGGCTCCGCCCATGGCCAGCGCGGTATTGCCGCTGAGCACGGCGTATTTCGTCTCCGCCATCGGGACGGGACTGGCAAAGGGCCTGAAGTGCTGGGTGGCGTGGTCGTATCCGGCACGCGCGACGGCGATGTTTTCGTCGGCGACAGCGGCGGCTTTCCTGCCAAACTGCTCGCGGATGACGGACTCCAGCGCGTTGAAACCGATGCCCATCATGCTGAGGGCGGCGCCCATGGCGAGGGTGTTCTGCGCAACTTTGTTCTTCGTGATATCGGCCAGAGTGGAGACGGGCAGCGGACAGAGCTGGACGCCGTCGGCATGTTCACCGGGTTTGATGGAATCGGCGTTATAGATGCACGCGCCGCCGGCGCCGAGCAGCCGGAGATGACGGTCCATGGTGTCCTGATTGAGCGGGATGAGCAGCTCGAGCGTGTCGCCCATGTTGGTGACAGGATCGACACCGGCGCGGATCGTCAGAAAAGTATGGCCGCCGCGAATGATGGACTGATAGGCGTTGTAGGCGTTGAGATGGAGGCCGCGGCGGCTGAAGATCTTCGCGAAGATGTCGCCCGGTGTGGCGACACCCTGGCCGGCGGCGCCTCCGATGCCGATGGAGAAGGTCTGGGTCATGAGACTCCCGCAAAAACAGGACGCTGCGCAGAGATGGTCCTGAAGTTGCGAACCAGAATACAACAGCGCATGGACGATTCGACAGGGGCAGAACGCGGCTGGCGATTTGAGCACCGCGATGGACGCGAAGCGGGCTACCGGAAGGGCAGATCGGGCGGCCCCGACTCCATTTCACGAACCGCCTGCTGGATGCTGCCGTTGGAACCTGTGAGAGTGTTGAGCCAGAGAACGCGGCCTTTGCCGTCAAAAAGGATGGCCGCGGGCCATGCATCGATGGCGAAAGGCTTCAGCTCGGCGCCGGGAACGACGTAAACGGGGAGTGTGCGAGGCAGCGTGGAGCGGAAGACACGCAGGGCGGCCAGGACGTTGGGGTTGGGTGTGTCGTCGCCGGTGTTGGCGGCCCCGGAGGTGGCGGCGATGACTTTGAGGCCGGGCGTGATGTGATCGTGCGCCAGCTGGTCGAGGATCTTGTGGATGGTGTTGCCTGAGGCCGGTCCGGCGAGCGAGAAGACCAGGATCAGCGTGCGGTCGTCGGTCATGCGAATCATCGTGTTGTGGGCGCTGATGCGGCGAATGATGCGATGCGCGGCGGGATCGGGATCGTAGAGAAGGACGGTGCGGGCGGCCAGGGGTCCGGCCGGCGGAAGCAGCGTGGCGTGCAGGGTGCGGACGGGACTGGGCCGCTCGAAGAGATCGTAGCGGGTGAGGGCGTTCTGAATGGCAGAATCACTGGCGCTGGACGCGATGACCGGAGCGGCGGCGAGGGTCCTGACCTGATCGATGATTTTCGCAGCGTCGTCGGGCTTGAAGGTGCGGCGCAGAGCATCGGCGTACCGCAGCGCGTCGCGGACGAGAAGGGCCGCATCGACGGAGTCGCCGTTGCCGGAGAGGGAGCCGCCGTGGGTCAGCGCATCGAGGATGTGCGGGAGCTGCTGTGGTTCGAGGCGGGCGATGACATCGAGGTCGGCGGTGGCATCGCTGGCGGCGGCAGCGTCGATAACCATGTCGATGCCGAGATGGATGCTGGCGTCGTAGGGAAAGAGGCTGAGGAGGGACTCCATCTGGCTCTCGGCGGCGTCGATGGAGCCGAGGCCGATGAAGGCGCGGGCCAGCAGCAGACGGCCGACTTCAGGAGATTTGGGGTTCGGCAGGGTAGTGTAGGCAATCAGATATTGGCGCGCCCAGTCGTAATCCTGGCCGAGAATGCAGAGCTTGCCCATGGCGAGGAGGTCTTCGCCCTGGAACTTGTCCTTCTTTCGCAGCTCGCACTGCTCTTTGGCCCGTGCGATGCTGATGCCGAGCGCCCACTTGTCTGCATCGGTGAGGTCGTCGGGGGCGCTCCGGGCGTTCGTGAGCGGCTGCATGGAGTAGAGATAGGCGTCCGACGGGCTCATTTCTGGCGCGGCAGAAGGCTGGGCGGGTTGCGTCGCCGACGGGGGCGCGGGCGGGGTGGGGACGGCGGGGGGTTGGGCCGTCGCGGACGGCTGGACGGCGGAGGGTTGGACGGCGGACGGCTGGGGGGCGGGAGCGGTCTGCGTTTGTTGCTCGAGGAGAGTCGAGCTCAGGAGCGCCAGCAGCAGAATCCGCATGCAGCGCAGGGTATCACCGGGCGAGCGATTTGCGACGCAGAATGGGGCGAGCAGGCGGCTTCACGGCCAGAAGGCGCGGAGAAGGAATTCGCGATTTCCTTCGGCCCCGGTGATGGGCGAGTCGATCACGTCGAGTTGCGCAGCGCCGAGCTCGGAGGCGCAGGCAAGGACCCGGTCGACGGCAAGCTGGTGAGCGGCGGGATGGCGGACGATGCCGCCCTTGCCGATGTGCTCGCGGCCGGCTTCAAACTGCGGTTTGATCAGGATGACGGCCTCGACACGGCGATGTCGGACGGCGTCGGACGCTCGTCCGACATAGTCGGACGCGGGAGCGCTACGGGCGGCGAGAACGGGAGGCAGCACCAGGGTCGCGGAGATGAAGGAAACGTCGATGGCGAAGAAGGTGATGTCCGGGGGCAGGTCGCCGGGGTTGAGCATGCGGGCGTTGGTGCGCTCCATGAGGGTGACACGCGGGTCGTCGCGCAGCGACTGCGCGATCTGGCCGTAGCCGGTGTCAATGGCGAGGACGCGGGCGGCTGCGTGCCGGAGCATGCAGTCGGTAAAGCCGCCGGTGGAGGCGCCGATGTCGCAGCAGAAACGCCCGGCGAGGTCGATGCGCCAGTGCGCGAGGGCGGCTTCGAGCTTGAGGCCGCCGCGGCTGACGTAACGCAGATCGGAGCCGAGGAGGCGGATGGGAGCGTCGCCGGGGACGGAGTGGCCGGGCTTGTCCACTTTTTGCTCGCTCACGAGAACCCGGCCGGCCAGGATAAGGGCCTGCGCGCGCTCGCGGGTGGGGACGAGGCCGCGCTCGACGAGAAGTTTGTCGAGACGGATTTTCATGGACGCGCTCGTGACCCGATTTTCACAGGAGGATCTTCCTCGGCCGATGGTGGTTGCGGTTGGCGGAGAAGGCACTTCCCTTCCCGAGAACGCATCCAAAGGTTTATGTTGCAAGCTGAGTGCGTGCTCAGCTTATTTTGCGATGACCGACGAGACGACACAAACGAAGAGAAACTCCGCGCTGACGTGGCTGGGCTGGCTGCTCGCGGTGGTTTTTGCGGTGACGGCCGGAATCCTGGCGCATCACGCGGCGTGGCTGCAGAACCAGCTTGACGCCTCGCGGGGGAGCGCGGCGCAGATGAACGTCCAGCTCGACCATGCCAACCAGGTGGTTGCGGTGCTGAGTTCGCCGCAATCGAAACACGTGGTGCTGACCGAGACGCAGCAGGCGATGCGGCCGGTGGGGCAGGTAAGCTGGCTGTCGAGCCAGGGAGCGCTGGTGTTCGTGGCCGGCGGCCTGCGGGATTTGCCGGCGGGCAGGACCTATGAGCTGTGGCTGGTTCCCGCCGACAGCAAGGCGCCGATTCCGGCGGGACTATTTCGCCCCGATCCGGATCACGGAGCGACCGTGGTGCTGCCGCCGATGCCGGCCGACACGCAGGCCAAGCGGTTTCTGGTAACGGTGGAACCGGAGCGCGGGTCGGAGACGCCTTCGCTGCCTATTGTGATCCAGGGACAGTGACGATAAGAGAGGCAGATGGCTGTTATCGCTGCGCGCCGATGAGCGCGATACACTGTCCGGGGTCGATTCACCCATTGCTATGAACTCGAAATCGCTGGTCACGCTGGCCGTGGACATTGGGGGCACGGGGCTGAAGATGCTTTGCCTCGACGCCGAGGGCAAGCCGCTTACCGAGCGGCTGCGGGTTCCCACGCCCGATCCGCCGACGCCGGCGCGGCTGCTGGTGGCGCTGGATGAGCTGCGGGGGAAAATGCCGGCCTTCGATCGCGTGAGCGTCGGCTACCCGGGCGTGATCAAGAAGGGTGTGGTGCTGTCGGCGGCGAATCTGCATCCCAGGTGGCTCGGCTTTCCGCTGCGCGCGGCCGTGCAGAAGCGGTGGAAGAAGCCGGTGCGCGTGGCGAACGATGCCGCGGTGCAGGGATATGGCGCGATCCAGGGGCGCGGCGTGGAGATGATCGTCACGCTGGGCACGGGGATGGGGTCGGCGCTGTTCACCGACGGCCGGCTGTGCCCGGGGCTGGAGCTGGGGCACCATCCCTGGCTGAAAAAGACGTATGAGGACTACCTGGGCAAGCGCGGGCTGAAGAAGTACGGCACGAAGAAGTGGAACAAGCTGCTGCGCAAGGCAGTCGCGCAGACCGCGGCGACCTTCAACTGGGATCACCTGTATCTGGGAGGCGGCAACACGAAGCTGATCACGCTGCAGTTTCGCCCCAACGTCACGATCGTCTCCAACATGGATGGGCTGCTGGGCGGTGTGGCGCTGTGGAAGGAGGAAGACGGCCAGTAGCCAGTAGCCAGTAGCCAGTAGCCAGTAGCGTTGGACGCGATCAGCGAGGGGCCAAGTGCTCCGCGTGCAGCTTCTGCAGCGGGTTCACGGTGATGCGGCGGCGCTGCAGAGCAGCGATGCCTTCGGCCGCGGCGCGAGCAGCGGCGAGGGTGGTGATCGTCGGGATGCGCGCCAGGACAGCGGCGCGGCGGATGGCTTTCTCATCGAAGTAGGGATCCTGTCCACGCGGCGTGTTGATGATGAGCTGGATGCGCTCGCCTTTGATCAGGTCGACGACATTGGGGCGGCCTTCTTTCACTTTGAAAACACGTTCGACGGTCATGCCGGCACGTTCGATGGCGTTGGCGGTGCCTTCGGTGGCGACGAGATGGAAACCCAGCTCCATGTACTGGCGGGCAAGCTCCACCAGGTTGGTCTTGTCGCGATCGCTGACGCTGAAAAAGACGGTGCCCTTCAGCGGAAGCTGCTGGCCGGCGGAGAGCTGCGCTTTGGCAAAAGCTTCGCCGAAGTTGTCGGCCACGCCCATCACCTCGCCGGTGGACTTCATCTCGGGGCCGAGGACGGTGTCCACGCCGGGGAATTTGCTCCACGGGAAGACGGGCGACTTGACGTAGAAGTGGGAGCCGGTCTCGAGATCCCTGCGCGAGTTGACGTCGAGGAATTCGCGCAGACGGCGGCCGGTCATGAGGCGGGAGGCGATCTTGGCGAGCGGAACGCCGGTGGCTTTGGAAACGTAGGGCACCGTGCGCGAGGCGCGCGGATTGACTTCGATGACGAAGACCCTGTCGGCCATGCCGGGCTTGCGCTGGATGGCGAACTGCAGATTGACGAGGCCGACGACGTTGAGAGCGAGGGCGAGCTGGCGCGCGTAATTGCGGATGGTTTCGAGCGTGGCAGGAGCGAGGTCGACGGCGGGCAGCACGCAGGAGGAGTCGCCGGAGTGGATGCCGGCTTCTTCGATGTGCTGCATGATGCCGGCGATGACGACGTCTTCGCCGTCGCACAGCGCATCGACGTCGACTTCGACGGCGTCTTCGAGGAAGTGGTCGACGAGGACGGGGCGGTCCTGCGAATATTCGACGGCTTCGTCCATATAGCGCTCGACGCTTTCCGCATCGAAGGCAATGACCATGGCGCGGCCGCCGAGGACGTAGGAGGGGCGAACGAGCACGGGGTAGCCGATGCGCTCCGCGCCCGCAAGGGCCTCTTCGACGCTGGTGGCGATGACGCCGGGCGGCTGCGGAATTTGTAACTCTTCGAGAAGTTTTCCGAAGCGCTTGCGGTCTTCTGCCAGATCGATGGATTCCGGCGAGGTGCCGAGGATGGGCACGCCGGCAGCCTTGAGGCGGAGGGCGAGGTTCAGCGGCGTCTGGCCGCCGAACTGCACGATCATGCCGACTTCGGCGCCGCCCGAGGCTTCGTGCTCGTAAACGGCGAGGACGTCTTCGAGCGTGAGGGGCTCGAAGTAGAGGCGGTCGCTGGTGTCGTAATCGGTGGAGACGGTTTCCGGATTGCAGTTGACCATGATGGTCTCGTAACCGTCTTCGCGCAAAGCGAACGCCGCGTGGCAGCAGCAGTAGTCGAACTCGATGCCCTGCCCGATGCGGTTGGGCCCGCTGCCAAGGATGATGACTTTGCGGCGCGTCGTAGGTGGAGCTTCATCTTCCTCGTCGTAGCTGGAGTAAAGGTAGGGCGTGAAGCTCTCGAATTCGGCGGCGCAGGTGTCCACCAGCTTGTAAACCGGGCGGATACCGTGCTGGCGGCGCAGCGCACGGACCTGTTCGATGCGGTCGCCGCCGGCGAGCGACCAGGCATCGGCGAGGCGCTCGTCGGAGAGGCCGAGGCGTTTGGCTTTTCGTAACTGTTCCTGGGACATTTCCCGGGCATCGGCGGGCAGCGCGCCGCTGGCATCGGAAATTTCCCTGATCTGATACAGGAACCATGGATCCATGGAGGTCATGCGGGCGACTTCGCGCACCGAATGGCCGAGCTGAAAAGCGAAGCGGATATAGCTGAGGCGCTCCGGCTGCGCCGTAACCAGGCGCTGCGTGAGGCGCCGCGGCTCGAGGACTTCGGCCGAGGCCTTTTTGCCGGTTTCGAGCGAACGCGTGGCCTTCATCAGTGCTTCTTTAAAGGTGCGGCCGATGGCCATGACCTCGCCGACGGACTTCATCTGCGGTCCCAGGTTCTCGTCGGCGCCGGGAAATTTCTCGAACTGCCACTTGGGAATTTTGACGACGACGTAGTCGATGGTGGGCTCGAAACACGCCGGCGTCATTTTGGTGATGTCGTTGGGAATCTCGTCGAGCGTATAGCCCACAGCAAGACGCGCGGCGATTTTTGCGATGGGGAAACCGGTGGCCTTGGACGCGAGCGCGGAGGAGCGCGAGACGCGCGGGTTCATCTCGATCACCACCATGCGGCCGTTGTTCGGATGGACCGCGAACTGCACGTTGGAGCCGCCGGTCTCGACGCCGATTTCGCGCATGACGCGGATGGCGGCGTCGCGCATGGCCTGGTATTCGCGGTCGGTGAGGGTTTGGGCGGGGGCGACGGTGATGGAGTCGCCGGTGTGGACGCCCATGGGGTCCATGTTCTCGATGGAGCAGATGACGATGACGTTGTCGGCGAGGTCGCGCATGACCTCGAGCTCGTATTCTTTCCAGCCCAGGACGGATTCTTCGATGAGGCACTCGTGGACGGGTGAGAGATCGAGACCGCGGGCGAGGATCTCCATCAGCTCTTCGCGGTTGTAGCCGATCCCGCCGCCGGATCCGCCGAGGGTGAAGGAGGGGCGGATGATAACGGGGAAACCGATCTTGGTGGCGAAGTCGAGGCCGTCGCGCAGATTGTTGACGAGCGCAGAGCGCGGCACGTCGAGACCGATGCGCGTCATCGCGTCCTTGAAGAGGAGGCGGTCTTCGGCTTTCTTGATGGCTTCGAGTTTGGCGCCGATGAGTTCGACGCCATATTTGTCGAGGACGCCCGAGTCGGAGAGCTCGACGGCGAGGTTGAGCGCAGTTTGGCCGCCGACGGTAGGCAAAACGGCGAAGACACCGTCGCGGCCTTCGTCTTTGAGCATCTCCGATTCGAGACGGAGGACTTCGTCGAGGTAGTCCCGGGTGAGGGGCTCGATGTAGGTGCGGTCGGCGAGCTCGGGGTCGGTCATGATCGTGGCCGGGTTCGAATTGACCAGCACGACTTCATAGCCCTCGGCCTTAAGGGCTTTGCAGGCCTGGGTGCCGGAGTAGTCGAATTCGGCGGACTGGCCGATGACGATCGGGCCGGAGCCGATCACGAGGATTTTGGTGATGTCATTGCGGCGTGGCATTTCTTCTTCGCTACTCTCAGTATCTCGATTTCATAAAAATGGCGGGAAATGAATCCCGCCGGTTGGCAAAAATCTTCTGGAAAAAACGGTTCATCCCTTCCACTCCTCCATCATTTTGCGGAAGTCGCGGAAGAGGTAGTGGGAGTCGTGGGGGCCGGGGCTGGCTTCAGGGTGGTACTGCACGCTGAAGAGCGGCAGGGTGCGATGGCGCAGGCCTTCGAGAGTATTGTCGTTCAGATCGATGTGGGTCAGGTCGACTTCGTTCGCGTTGAGCGAGCCGGGATCGACGGCGAAGTTGTGGTTGTGCGCCGTGATTTCCACTTTGCCGGTCTCATTGCGCTTCACCGGATGATTGCCGCCGTGGTGGCCGAACTTGAGCTTATAGGTTTTGCCGCCGAGAGCGAGGCCGATGAGCTGGTGGCCCAAACAGATCCCAAAGATGGGCGTGCGGCCGGCGAGGCGGCGGATGTTGTCCTGCGCGTAGGTGACGGGCTCGGGATCGCCGGGGCCGTTGGAGAGAAAGACGCCGTCGGGCCTGAGGGCGAGGACATCTTCGGCGGACGTCTGCGCGGGAACAACGGTGACGCGGCAGCCTTCGGCGTTCAGCATGCGCAGAATGTTCTTCTTGATGCCGTAGTCGTAAGCGACGACGTGGAGACCGGGACGGACGACGGCGGGCTTCTCGTCCGGATTCAGCGGATCGAGTTCGTCGCGGTCGAACTCGTAACGATCTTTGGTGGTCACGACGCTGGCGAGATCGGTGCCGTCCATTTTGCGAATGGCGCGCGCGCGTTCGACGAGGACATCAGCGTTGGTTTCGGCCGTCGAGATGACGCCGCGCATGACGCCATGCGTGCGCAGATGGCGGACGAGGGCGCGCGTATCGATTTCCGAAATGACAGGGACGTGGAAGCGCTCGAGATATTCGTCGGCGACCTGGGTGGAACGCCAGTTGGAGCTGATGGGGGAAAACTCGCGAGTGACGAGGCCTTCGATATACGGTTTGGCAGCTTCGTTGTCGGCGGAGTTGGTGCCGTAGTTGCCGATCTGGGGATTGGTGAGGACGACGATCTGGCCGGCGTAGGAAGGATCGGTGAAGATCTCCTGATAACCGGTCAGCGATGTATTGAAAACGACCTCTCCGCGGCATTCACCCTGGGCGCCGTAGCCTTCGCCCCTGAAGATGCGCCCATCTTCGAGCGCAAGAATTGCCTGCATGGAGTCTCCGAAGAGTGGATTCAATCGATTTTAGCAGGGAGAACCGGGCCGCGAGAGGAGGGTGAGAAAAAATGACGAGTGGAAAAGCGAGGTGCGAGGACGACAGCGGACAAAAAGGCCCGCGCGACGGCGGGCCTCTCTGGTACGCAGGGAAGAGGCGCTAATTCTGCGGGTTCGATTGCGGCTGGGTGGGGGGCGCCTGCGGCTTCGTCGGCTGCTGCTCCTGCTGGCGCAGCTCCTGCTGCTGCGTCGGCGGCGTCACGTCCGGCAGAGTCTTCGCCGGTTCCAGACCCGGGATCACAGGCGCGGTGTGGATCTGGCCGGTGGCGGCGTCGACAATGGAAATGCCGTAGCGGTCGAGCGTGCTGGCCAGGGCTTCTTCCAGAGCGGCGCGGTCCGTGGCGTAGCGAGCGTGCGCGGAGATGAGCTGCGCATCGGCCGTGGCCAGATTGCGCTGCTGGAGCAGGACGTCTGCCGTGGTGGCGGCGCCGAGGTGGAGCTTCTTGATGTCGGCGTCGAGGCTCTGCTGGTTGTACTGCTCGCTGGCTTCGGCTGCGGTGACCGCGGCCCGGTCATTGGTGAGCGCGTACTGGTCGTTGATGATCTGCATGCGAATCTGCACGTAGAGCTGCTGCAGCCGCATCTGCGCCTGGCGGTATTCGATCTGGGAGCGAGCCTGCAGCGCCTGCGCGGGCCGATTGCGAATGGGAATGTTCAGCGTGAAGCCCGCACCTTTATTGGGGCCGTAACTCTGGAACAGATCTTCGACCGTGGTGCCGTAGCCAATGGCCGGGTAGGTGCCGGCGGGGCAGGGCTGGCCCGTGAAGAAGTTAATGCAGCCCGGGCTCTGGGTGCCGCCCAACCCCTCGCCGCCATAGAAGGCATAAGCATCGAGGGTGGGCAGCAGGCCGTTCCTCGTGGCTTTGAGGGTGATCTCGTCGTTCCGCAAATTGAGGATGGCCTGCTCGACGGACGGACTGTTGGCGTCGGCCTCGCGGACCAGATCGTCGACCGACATGTGCTCTTCGGGAGTCTCCGCCAGACTGACGCGATCGGTGGGAATGACCGGAGCGCTGGCGATGCGGGGATCGTCGAGGTTGCGGGCGATCGCCTGCTTCATGAGCAGCTGCTGATATTCGAGGTTGCTCTGCGAGGAGATGAGCGCCTGCTGATCGCCGGACATCTGGCTGCGCGCGTTGACCACATCGAGGGGCGCCATGCTGCCGATCTGCAACTGCTTCTCGTCATCCTTTTCGAGGCTGGTGGACTGATCGAGGGCGCGCTGTTTGGACTGCACGTCTTCGTAGGCGCCGACCAGGCCCCAGTAGATGTCCTCCACCTGATTGATGGTGTAGAGAAGTTGGGAGCGGAAGACGGAATCGGCAATGCGGCGGTCGTTGGTGGCCTGGACGATGAAGCGGCCATTCAGGCCCCAGCCAAAGCCCTGGAGGAGATGCTGCGTCAGCTGCGCGTTGAACGTCGTGGTATACGACGGGCTGTAGACGTCCAGCGGATTATCCGTCGTAACGCGCGAATTCTGAAATCCGACCTGGAGCGCGGTGCCGGTGCGGAAGCCCTGGTTATACGTGAAGTTGTACTCGTTGGTGTTCGTGGTCAGGAACGGCTTGTTGCCGCTGAACAGGGGATTGAGCTGCGGCGCCTTCTGACGCTGCAACTGGATGGTTCCGGTCACGTAGGGATCGAGGTTCTCCGGCGTCGGCCCCGCGCCGCTGGTCGATACGGCAATACCGCCGACGCCAGTCCCGGCCACGCTGGAACCACCCGGGCCGCCGCCGGAAGTGACCGCAGCCCCGCTGCCGCCCTGGGTGTTGGTGACCAGGGAGGTGGGCGTGCCCAGAGGAGTCTGTCCGGCTTTGGTGCGCAGAAGGTCGGTGTCGGCGATGTCGAGATTCAGGCGCTGGATGGCGATGTCGTAGTTGTTCTGCAGCGCCAGCAGCACCGCGTCGCTCAGGCTGAGATAAATCTTGCCGTCCTTGATCAGGTTGTCGAGCTGGACCGAGTTGAGAAAGTCGGGCGGCTGCACCGTGGTGGGCGTATAAGGAGCCACGAGATTGGGAAAGTAGCCGCGCGGTTTGGCGAAGTCGCGAGCGGTGTCGTGCAGGAAGAGCGGCTGCGTATAGTTCGGCGCCGGCTCCGGCGGAAGGCCGGGAGCGGCAGGCGCGCTCTGCTGCGCGGCCTGAGCGTAAGAAGGCGCAGTGCCGGCCAGCAGGCACGAGATCGCAGCGGCGGCTTTGAGTTTTACAAAAAACGTCGTTGCATTCTTTTCAGGATGATTGCGGGAAACTAACATGGGCCGTCTCCACTCCTCCGAGAAAACAACTGCAGTTGGGCAGGAACGCGCAGGCTTCGCGCCGGGCAATTCGAGACGCAGAAGTGCGCTCCAGGGCCGTAAAAACCGCTTTGGCTTCTTTCGAATACGATGCGGGCCTCGGCCAGGTTCCGTAAACTCGTTACACATTCAGGAAAGCTGAGTATATCTTAGCGATTCGATGGCTCAGCGCGTCGCGAGGCGCACAAAAATCGTGCAACAAATCGTCACAAAAAGTTAAGAGAGACAGCGAAACCCGAGCGGGAATCGAGCCGAACAACGAGCGAAACGACGCGCCGAAGGACGGTGACGGGCAGCATGCCGGAGGGAAACAAAATCGGCTCGAACTGGAAGCTGACGCTGGCCTATGACGGGACAGACTTCTCTGGCTGGCAGGTGCAGCCGGACCGGGTCACGATCCAGGGCGCGCTGGCCGAGGCCATCGAGCGGGTGACCGGGGAGCGCGTGTTACCGCAGGGCAGCGGACGGACCGATGCCGGGGTTCACGCGCGAGCACAGGTGGCGTCGTTCCGGCTCGATGCGGGTATCCCGGCGGAGAACCTGATGCGGGCCCTGAACCGGAAGCTGCCGGAGTCGATTCGCGTCCTTGCGGCAGAGACCGCGCTGCCGGAATTTCACGCACGGCACTCGGCCCGGGCAAAGACCTACGAGTACCGGATCCATCGCGCGGAAATTTGCCCGCCGTGGGAGGCTCGGTTTGCGTGGGCCCTGCACTGGCCTCTGCACCCGGAACGCATGCAGGAGGCGGCGCAGCATGTGGTCGGGACCTGGGACTTTACGTCCTTTGCGGCGAGCGATCCGGATCTGGAGACACGGCGGAATCCCGACCCGGACGAGGACATCGACGGCGCGGAGAATGTGCGGACGGTGTTTGCATCGGAGTGGAAGGAAGACGGCGACCTGCTGATCTACCACACGCGCGGCGACGGGTTCCTGCACCACATGGTACGGAACCTCGTGGGAACGTTTGTGGAGGTGGGGCGCGGAACGCTGGAGGCGCGAGAGATCGTCAGGATTCTCGAGGCGGGATCGCGCAGCGAAGCAGGAGCGACCGCGCCGGCGCGGGGATTGTTCCTGGACAGCGTGGAGTATTGAAGGAAGGCGGAGGCAGGAAGGAAGGAGCGGGAAGCAGAAGCCCGATCCTCCCTGCCTTACCCTTCTCCCGGCTCGCCGGATGCTACGCTGAAATCTCGCATGGCTTCGCCCGCGCCAGCAGCGGAAAGCATCGCCCAGATCGCCGCGGATCGCCGCGTGCATCAGGCGTTCCAGTGGCTGCATCTGCAGGAGCAGCGCATCCTGCAGTGGCAGGCGGAGATGGTGGCGGTACCGGCTCCGCCCTTTGGCGAGAGGCCCCGAGCGGAGTGGCTGTGCGAGCGCTTCCGCGAGCTGGGCCTGGATGAGCCGCATATCGACGAGGCGGGGAACGCGATCGCCGGCCAGCGGGGGCACGGCTCGGGGACCCGGCGGGTGCTGCTTTCGGCGCACATCGACACGGTGTTTCCGGCGGGAACGCCGATTCAGGTCGAACTGAAGGGCACGCGCCTGACCGCGCCGGGAGCCTGCGACAACGGAGCCGGTGTGGCGGCCATGCTGGCGGTGGCCGCCGCGATGAAGCAGACGGGGATCACGACGGAGTGCGGCCTGGCGTTTGTGGGCAACGTCGGCGAAGAAGGCGAAGGCGATCTGCGCGGAGTGCGGCATCTCTATCGCGCGTCGAACGGGCCGGCACGCGAAGACATTGCCGCGCATATCGTGCTGGATGGGGCGGGACATGAGTCGGCCGTCACCCATGCGCTGGGAAGCCTGCGCTATCTGGTGACGATTACCGGACCTGGCGGGCACTCATGGACCGACGCCGGGCGCGCCAATCCCATCGTGCTGCTGAGCCGCGCCATCCAGCGAGTGACGGCCGTGACCTTGCCGGATATTCCGCGGACCACGATGAATGTAGGAACCGTCGAGGGCGGCACGTCGGTGAACGCGATCCCGGAACGGGCGGCGGCGCGGTTCGATCTGCGCTCCACCGACCCGGAACAGCTGATCCGCCTCGAAGTGGAGCTGCATCGGGCGGTGGAAGACGCCGTGCTGGAGGCGAATCGCGGGCAGCGCGGCGAGGCGGGCGCGGTGCGCTTCACCATCGACAAGATTGGCGACCGGCCGGCGGGGCGGCTGCCAGCGGGGTCGGAGCTGATGGCGCTGGTGGAGGCGGTGGATCGGCACCTGGCGATTCGCACCGAGATGCGTCTGGCCTCAACGGACGCGAACCTCCCGCTGTCCCTGGGCGTGCCGGCGGTCAGCATCGGCGGCGGCGGCGAGGGCGGCGGCATCCACACCCACGGCGAGTGGTACGACGCCCGGGGACGTGACCTGGGACTGCGGCGCATTCTGTTGCTGCTGCTGGCTGCCGCGGGCGGTTAGACTTGTCTGACGTGAAAGCGCTCGGCGTTGTATTGGGAGTTGCGATGGCGGCTGGAGTTGCGGGGGCGCAGAGTGCGCCCGTCGCGGACGCGATCTATTTCCACGGAAACATTCTGACCGGTGTCGACCTGGAAGGTCCGCACCCGCAGCGCGTCTCGGCCATCGCGGTGGGGCACGGAGAAATCCTGGCCGCCGGGCAGGATGTCGTGATCCTGGCACAGTACAAAGGTCCGCAGACGCAGATGTTCGACCTGCGCGGGGCGTTCGTCATGCCGGGATTCAACGACGCGCATACGCATCTGGGCATGGGGGCAAAGATTGAGCTCTCGGTGGATCTCATCGGGGTGAAGTCGCTGGCGGAAATGCAGGAGCGGATTCGCACGGCGGCCGCAAAAGCCGCGCCCGGACAGTGGCTGAGCGGCGGCGGGTGGGATCACACCTTGTGGGCGAGCCGGAAGCTGCCCGATCGTGCCGACATCGACGCCGCGGCGGGGGGACATCCCGCGATTTTTACGCGCGTGGACGGGCACATTGCTGTGGCGGATGCGGCGGCCCTGCAGGCGGCGGGCATCACCGACCACACGCCCGATCCGCCGGGCGGCGAGATCGACCGCGACGCGAACGGCGAGCCGACGGGAATTCTGCGCGAGACGGCGCAGGGGCTGGTGCACGTACCTCCGCCCTCGATGGCGCAGCGCAGAAAAGGCCTCGAACGGGTGATCGAGGATGCGATCTCGCACGGGATCACCAGCGTCCAGGATCTCTCCGACTGGGACGATTTCCTGGTCTTCGAGCAGATGGAGAAGGAAGGCACGCTGCCGCTGCGCGTGTCGGAGTGGATCCTCTTTGCCGATCCGCTGAGCGTGGAGGAGCAGGAGGCTGCGCACCATCCCAGCACCGACCGGATGCTGCACACGACGATGCTGAAGGGTTTCATGGATGGGTCGCTCGGTTCGCGCACGGCGGCGATGAATGCGCCTTACTCCGACGATCCGGGGAATTCCGGGATCCCGCGCTACACCCAGGAGAACCTGAACGCGATGGCGATCGAGCGCGCGAAGACAGGATTCCAGCTGGGGTTTCATGCCATCGGCGATCGCGCGGTGGACATGGCGTTGAACGCCTTCGCCCTGGCGGAGGGCGCGGCGATGCCGCCCGGCTCGGCCTCCGCCATGCAGCCTCCGCACGAGCGCGCCTCCGGACCGCGCTCGACGATGCTGCGGGTGCAGAAAGTGCCGGTGAGGGATTTCCGGTACCGGATCGAACACAGCCAGGTGGTGAGCCCGGGGGACTTCCAGCGCTACAAACAGCTGGGCGTCATCGCGTCGATGCAGCCCAATCACTTGCTCACGGACATGGCCTGGGCGGGGCAGCGGCTGGGACCGGAGCGAGAAAAGTACGCGTACGCCTGGAAGTCGTTTCTGGATGCCGGCGTGCCGCTGGCCTTCGGAACGGATTTTCCCGTGGAGCCGATCACGCCCTATCGCGGCGTTTACTGCGCGGTGACGCGCATGAACGAAGCCGGAACGATGACCTTCCACCCGGAGGAAAAGCTGACGATCGGGCAGACGCTCTACGCGTACACGCAGGGGTCGGCCTATGCGGAGTTTGCCGAGAAGTGGAAGGGCAGGCTCGAGCCGGGATATGTGGCGGACTTTGTGGTGCTGGACCGGGACCTGACCGTGATTCCACCGCACGACATTCTGGGCACGCAGGTGATCGCAACGGTCGTGGGCGGCAGGACGGTGTATCAGCACCCTGGGGTCGTGGTGGGGACGGGTAAGTTCCCGCCCAACCGCTGAACCGAGCCGTCCGCTGAAAATCGGCTGGCGCCCGCGGCGGCCCAGGTACAATCAAAGAGAATCCGTAACGAGATCAGAAACCAGGAGATCCCTGCGCATGGCTTCCGCTGCTGTTGAACGCACCACCCTTCCCTGCAAAGTCGCCGACATGTCTCTGGCGGACTGGGGACGCAAAGAGATTACGATCGCCGAGTCCGAGATGCCCGGCCTGATGGCCATTCGCCACAAGTACGCGGCGGAGAAGCCGCTGAAGGGCGTGCGGGTTTCCGGCTCGCTGCACATGACGATCCAGACTGCCGTCCTGATCGAGACGCTGAAGGATCTGGGCGCGACGGTGCGCTGGGCGAGCTGCAACATCTTCTCCACGCAGGATCACGCGGCGGCCGCCATCGCGGCGGCGGGGATTCCTGTCTTCGCCTGGAAGGGCGAAACCCTGGAAGAGTACTGGTGGTGCACGCTGCAGGCGCTGAGCCACGGCGACGGCCTGGGGCCGCAGCTGATCGTCGACGACGGCGGCGACGCAACGCTGCTGATCCACAAAGGCTATGAGCTCGAAGACGGCGACAAGTGGGTGGACACGCCTTCGACGAGCGAGGAAGAAGCGGTCATCAAGAAGCTGCTGAAGCAGGTGTATGCCGAAGACAAGCAGTACTGGCACAAGGTGGTGAAGGAATGGCGCGGCGTCAGCGAGGAGACGACGACGGGCGTGCACCGGCTCTACAAGATGAAGGAAGTGGGCAAGCTGCTGGTGCCGGCGATTAATGTCAACGACTCTGTTACAAAATCCAAATTCGACAACCTGTACGGCTGCCGTGAATCGCTGGCGGACGGTATCAAGCGCGCGACCGACGTGATGATGGCCGGCAAAGTCGCGGTGGTCTGCGGCTACGGCGATGTGGGCAAGGGCTCGGCGCATTCGCTGCGCGGCATGGGCGCGCGTGTGATCGTCACCGAGATCGACCCCATCAACGCGCTGCAGGCGGCCATGGAAGGCTTCGAGGTCACGACCATCGAGGACACGCTGGGACGCGGCGACATCTACGTCACCTGCACCGGCAACGTGGACATTGTGACGCTCGAGCACATGAAGAAGATGAAGGACCAGGCTATCGTGTGCAACATCGGGCATTTCGACAACGAGATTCAGATGGACCAGCTGAATCACTCGAGCGCAAAGAAGACCAACATCAAGCCGCAGGTGGACATGTACACCTTCCCGGCGGAGGGCGGCAAGCCGGAGCACAGCATCTTCATCCTGGCCGAAGGCCGGCTGGTGAACCTGGGCTGCGCGACGGGGCACCCGAGCTTCGTGATGAGCAACAGCTTCTCCAACCAGACGCTGGCGCAGCTGGATCTGTGGAAGAACAAGGACACGTACGCGATCGACGTCTACACGCTGCCCAAGAAACTGGACGAGGAAGTGGCGCGGCTGCACCTGGAGAAGATCGGCGTCAAGCTGACGAAGCTGACCAAGGAACAGGCGGACTACATCGGCGTCGCGGTGGAAGGTCCCTACAAGGCGGAGCACTACCGGTACTAGCGGTCAGTATTCAGCATTCAGCACTCAGCGTTCAGAAAAACGGGAGCCGGGATGGTCGAGAGACCGTGCCCGGCTCTTATTTTTCCCGACGCCGTGGCGTTCCGAGGAACGCTGCGCCTTTCACTTTGCCGTCGCTTCGGCCAGGTGCTTCCTGTAAGCAGGCGAAAGCTCGCGCAAATGAGCAACAGCGGCCGGCACAAGATCGAGGGCGGCGTCGACCTCCTCATCGGTTGTAAGTCGCGACAGGCTGAAGCGCAGGCTGGCGCGGGAGCGCGCGGGCGGCAAGCCCATGCCGTTCAGCACATGCGAGGGCTCCGGCGAGCCCGAACTGCAGGCCGATCCGCCGGAGACGGCAAGCCCCTTCAGGTCGAGGGCGATCACCAGCGCCTCGCCTTCGAGATGATCGAAGTAGATGTTTGTCGTGTTGGGGACGCGCGGCTGGCCCGCGCCATTGACCCCGGACTCGTCGACGCGCGCGAGCAGGCCCTGCTCCAGGCGATCGCGCAGGACGCCGATGCGCTCGTCGGTGCCGTCCGTGATAGCAGCGAGGGCGATTTCGCAGGCCTTGCCCAGGCCGACGATGCCAGGGACATTCTCTGTCCCGGCGCGGCGCTGGCGCTCGTGCGATCCACCGAAGACCAGCGGCTCAAAATGCGTGCCGCGGCGGACATAGAGGACCCCGATGCCCTGGGGCGCGTGAAACTTGTGCCCGGAAATACTGAGCAGGTGACAGCCGATCGCGCTCACGTCGATCGGAATCTTGCCGGCGGCCTGTACGGCGTCGGTGTGAAACGTGGCGCCGGCCTCCGCGGCGATTTTGCCGATCGCCTCGATCGGCTGGATCACGCCAGTCTCATTGTTGGCCACCATGACGCTGATGAGCTTTGTATGCGGTCGCAGAGCGGCGCGGACTTCATCGGGATCGACGACGCCGGAGGATCCGACGGGCAGAACGGTCACCTCGACGCCGCGAGTCTCGGCCTTCTCCGCCGCATGCAGCACGGCGTGGTGTTCGATGGAGGAGGTGATGAGGTGATCGCCGGGACGCAGGATCCCGAAGATGGCCGTGTTGTCGCTCTCTGTTCCGCAGGAGGTGAAGACGATTTCGGCGGGGCGGCAATGCAGAAGCGCGGCCACCTGTTCGCGCGCATGCTCCACAGCGGCGCGGGCGCGCTGGCCAAAGTGATGGATCGAGGAGGCGTTGCCGAAGGATTCCGTGAAGAACGGCCGCATGGCCTCGAACACCTCGGGAAGCAGAGGCGTGGTGGCATTGGCGTCCATGTAGATGCGGCGCATTTTTTTATTGTAGCGAGGGTGCCGGGGGCGATCCGGGCAGTCGGAAAAAGGCCGCGCCGGCCCGGGGGGAATTCATGCAAAATGAAGTGAGGGGAGTCATCCTGAAGCCATGCGGGCGCTGGTCATCGAGGACGAGGCTCGGGTCGCGGAGAATATCGCGGCGGCGCTGCGTGAAAGCGCGGGTCTGGCCGTGGATGTGGCGGCCAGCGGAGCGGACGGCGCCGAGCTGGGCCGGCAGCCGAACTACGACCTCATCGTCCTGGATCTGATGCTGCCGGGCATGGATGGGCTGAGCGTGCTGCAGGCGATCCGCGCCAGGGGACAAACCGCGCCGGTGCTGGTGCTGACCGCCGTGGGCGAGAAAACCTCGATCGTGAAGCTGCTGAACGCGGGCGCCGACGACTACCTGGCGAAGCCCTTCGACCTGGGCGAGCTGCTGGCGCGGGCCAAGGCTCTCATCCGGCGCGGCAAGGGAGTCAGCCATCCCAAGATCGAGCTGGCCGATCTGGTCATCGACACGCTGGAAAAGACCGTAACGGTGGCCGGCAAGCCGGTGGAGTTGTCGCCCACCGAGTACCGGGCCCTCGAATATCTCAGCTTTCGGCCGCGCTCGGTGATCTCCAAGCAGGTGCTGCTCGAGCACCTGTATGACTACGACTGGGAACATCACTCCAACGTGATCGAGGCGCACATCTCGAATCTGCGGCGCAAGCTGAATCGCGATGGCGACGGGCACTGGATCGAAACGCTGCGCGGCCGCGGATACCGGCTGATGACGGGAGGCAACGCGGCATGAAACGCTCTTCCCTTCGCCGCCGCCTGATCGCCGCCGTTCTGGCGCTGGAGTGCGGACTGGTGCTGGGACTGAGCGGCGCGACTTTGCTCTATCTGTGGCGCGAGCAGCTGCACAGTTTCGACCTGATGGTGCGCGGGCGGGCGGATTCGCTGCTGGGCCAGGTCCACGACGCCGAGGATCCCAACGATAATGTGGCCATCAATCTCAGCGCGCTCGACCTGCGCGGCAACGATTTATGGATGGCGCGCGACGAGGGCGGCCGAACCCTCGCGCAATCGGAGGCCTGGAGCAGCGAGGCGCTGCGCAACTTCGGCATGAAACAGACGCCGCACGATTTTCGCGTGCACGGAAGGACGTTGCGCGGACTGGTGCTGCACGGGGTGCGGCAGATCGATGCCGAAGACGGCAGTCCGGGCATTGCGCGGCCGGTGACGATTTTCTACGCCGCACCGCTCTGGCCGGTGTACAAGGCAACCCTGCGGGCGGCCGAATTTCTTCTGGCGGCCAGCTTTCTGCTCCTGCTGCTGACGGCCGGCGCGCTGGCGCTGCTGCTGCAGAGAGGCCTGGCTCCCCTGGAGGAACTGAGCCGCGCGGCCGCGGAGATGACGCCGAAGCATCCGCGATTCGAGGCTCCGCAGAGCGCCGAAGCCACGGCGGAGCTGGCGGTTCTGGCCGCGGCGCTGGAGTTGGCCACGCAGCGCCTGGACGAGGCGTTTGTGCAGCAGCGCGTCTTCGTCAACGACGCGGCGCACGAACTGAAGACCGCGGTGACGATCATCAAGTCTTCGCTGCAGCTGCTGGCCTCGCGGCCGCGCTCGACCCGCGAGTATGCGCGCGGCCTGGAGACCTGCATGGCCGACTGTGCGCGCATGGAAGAGCTGGTGCAGCGGATGCTGCAGCTGGCCCGCTTTGAGCGGGAGCCGGCCAGCGGCGGCGGCGAATGCGATGTGGCGGAAGTGGCGCGGGACGTGGCGTCGCACCTGGAGCGGCTGGCGGAGATTCGCGAGGTTTCGCTTGCGGTGGTGGCGCCGCATTCTGCGCGGACGCGGCTCGACGAGGATGCATGCTCGTCCCTGCTGGCGAATCTGATGCTGAACGCGGTGCAGCACACCCCGGCAGGGGGATCGGTAACGGCTGCGGTTGCGATGGACGCGCATGTGGTGGTGGAGGTGCGCGACACGGGGCGCGGCATCGCTCCCGAGGATCTGCCGCACCTGTTCGAGCGCTTCTGGCGGGGCGATCATTCCCGCGCCCGGAGCACGGGCGGCGCCGGACTGGGGCTCTCGATCTGCAAGGCGATTGTGGACTCCTGCGGCGGGGAAATCACCGTGCGCAGCCGGCTCGGCGAGGGCACGACTGTGACCCTGACTCTGCCCCTGGTGGAAAATCGCGAAGGGGTGCGCGAGCTGTCGGCGGTCAGCTAGCAGGTACCGTTCCAGCGTAGTCTTCGGACAAAAAGGAGGGGAAACCAAAATGGTCTCCCCCTGCTGCTGCTGCTAAAGTGCGAGCTCGCCGCGCATCAGACCCTTTTCCTCGATCAGCGCAAAGCCGAGCTTTCTGGAGAGCCGGTCCATGCGCGCGTTCTCAGGCAGGAAGTAAACCAGCATCTGCGCGACGCCTTCAGCGCGGGCGGCGGCAAGGGCGCGGCGCATGAGTTCTTCGCCCAGGCCCAGGCCCTGAAAGTCATCGGCAATCACGACAGCGAGAGTCGCAGCCCGGCCGTGATCCTGGCGGACCATGCGGCTGACGCCGGCGATGACTTTGCCCTTCGCCGCATCGCTGCCCTCGGCGACCAGCGCGAGCTCGCGGTCGTAGTCGATGAAACAAATGCGCGTCAGACGCTCGTGTGCGGTGCGGGCGCTCAGATCGAGCGAGGTGAAGTAGCGCTGGACGACAGTTTTCTCGGAGAGCCGATCGTGCAGGGCGACGATAAGCGGCTCATCTTCGGGGCGGATGGGCCGGATGAGCAGATTCGCGCCGGAACGGCTGATCCACGGCGCGGCATACTGCACGGGATAGGGCCGAATCGCGGGACGCGGCAGCTGATCTTCGGTGGTGCCGGGCTCGTGGAGGACGACGCGCGCGTCGAGGGCAACGAGGCCGTCGGGTGAAGCAAGCAGCGGATTGATGTCGATTTCCTTGATCCAGCGCTGCTCGACGACCAGCTCGCTGAAGCGGACCACGAGAGCATCGAGGGCGTCGAGGTCGACGGGCCTGCGGCCGCGAACCCCTTTGAGCGCCTTGTAAATTTTGGTCTGCTCCATCTGATGCCGCGCGAGCGTGGCGGTGAGCGGCGGCAGAGCGAGGGCGCGGTCCTTATACACTTCGACGAGCTGGCCGCCGGTTCCGAACAGAAGAACCGGACCCAGCTGCGGATCGATACTGGAGCCAAGGATGATCTCGTAGCCTTCGAGCTTGGCGAAGGGCTGGACCGTAACGCCGAGGAAGTGTTCGGGGCCGGCCTTCTCGCTCACAGACTTCTGAATCTCGCTGAAGGCGGCGACCACGTCGCCGGCCGAGCGCAGGTTGAGCTTCACCCCGCCGACGTCGGTCTTGTGCGTGATGGTCTCCGAGTGCAGCTTGAGGACGACGGGGTAGCCGATTTCGAGAGCCTTTTGCGCGGCCTCTTCGGGCGTCTTCGCCAGCTCGGTGAGAACGGTGGGAATGCCATAGGCCGACAGCAGCTGCTTCGATTCGTATTCGGTGAGGATCGTTCGCCGGCTGGCGCGCACCCGATCGACAATGCCGGCGGCGAGATCTCGTTTCGCATCGAGGACCGAACCGGAGCGGGCCGCCGGCGTCTCGTAGAGATCGCGGAGATTGCTGCTGTGCTTCCACGTCGCGACGAAGGCCTCGGCCGCGGAATCGGGATAAGGGAAAACGGGGATACCGGCTTTGGTGAGCACCTCGCCGCCCTCGGCCACGAAGTCTCCGCCCATCCAGCTGGCCAGCACCGGCTTGCCGGTGCCGCTGGCATAGGGGATCAGATGCTCGGCAACCGCAGTGGGATTGGTCATGCCCTGGGGTGTCAGGATCACCAGCATGCCGTCCGTATTTTTGTCCTTTGCGGCGATCTCCAGCGCTTTGGCGTAGCGCTCCGGCTCAGCGTCGCCCAGAATGTCGACGGGATTGTTGTGGCTCCACGCGGCAGGAAGGAACTGATCGTAGGTGGCCATGGTTTGGGCGGAGATTTCGGTCAGCTCCCCGCCGGCACTGATGAGCGCGTCGGTGGCGAGGACGCCCGGGCCGCCTGCGTTGGTGAGGATGGTGAGCCGCGGGCCTTTGGGGCGGGGCTGCTTGGCCAGCACTTCGGAGATGTTGAAGATTTCGCTGATGGACTTCACGCGCAGAACCCCGGCGCGCTGGAAAGCGGCGTCGAGAACGTCGTCGCTGCCGGTGAGCGAACCGGTGTGGGAGGCCGCGGCTTTGGCGGCAGCCGCAGTG
Source organism: Acidobacteriaceae bacterium (assembly GCA_035508305.1). GTDB lineage: Bacteria > Acidobacteriota > Terriglobia > Terriglobales > Acidobacteriaceae > Palsa-343. The sequence goes on from DATJNE010000144.1 coordinate 39,437, forward strand.
CGTCCGGCCTTGATGACGAGGATCGGCTTGTTGAGCGCAACCTCGCGGGCGGCGGAGAGGAAGCTGCGCGCGTCGCCGATGGATTCCATGTACAGGACGATGGAGTCGGTGTTGGGATCCTGGCCGTAGTGATCGATGAGCTCGCCGAACGTGATGTCGAGCATGGAACCGGCGGAGACGCAGCCGCTGAGACCCACATGCTCGCGGATACACCAGTCGAGGATCGCGGTGAGCAGGGCGCCGCTCTGGCTGATGAATGCGAGCCGGCCAGCGGGAACCATGGCCTTGGCGAAGGTGGCGTTGAGACCGCCGACGGGGTTCATGACGCCGAGGCAGTTGGGACCGATCAGGCGCATTTTGCCGCGGATGGTCTGCGCAATCTGCCGCTCCAGGGCCTTACCGGACTCGCCGACTTCCTTGAAGCCTGCGGAGATGACGATCGCCGAGGGAACTCCGCAGTCCACGGATTCCTGAATGATCGCCGGCACCGTCGCGGCCGGCGTGGTGACGACGATGAGGTCGGGAATGCCGGGCAGATCGTGGATGGATTTGTACGCGGGAAGGCCGAGGATCGCGGGGCTCTTCGGATTCACCGGCCAGACCGGCCTGCCGAACGCATGGCCGGTGAGGTTCTCCATGACCGTGCGGCCGACCGAGCCGGGGCGCTCGCTGGCGCCGATAACGGCAACGGATTTCGGCGTGAAGATGGAGGCGAGCGGACTGTGCCGTGTGCTCACCAGATCGTGAGCCGGATCGATGATGAGCGCGTTTTCGGGGGCGGCCGTGGCGGAACCCATGAGGGCGTTCTCCTTTGGAACGTGTTCAGTGCCCATACCCGGCTTCCGCCGAGACTTTGCCGCGGAACAGCCAGTAGGACGTAATGAAGTAGGCCAGGGCCAGCAGAAAGCCGATGGTCCACCAGACCAGGCCGACGTGCAGCGCGTGGGACCCGGTCAGTGCGTTGGCGATGGTGATGTTCTGCGCCGGATCGGTGGACGAGGGCAGCAGCATTGGATAGAGACCGGCGGCAGCGCCCACCAGCATGAAGACCAGGTAGAAGCACGAGGACAGAAACGCAGCCAGAGGCTTCTTCTGTTTGGTGAAGCTCAGCATCCCGATCAGCGTCGCAACCACCAGGGCGGGAATCAGGAAGAGAATCGGGTGCGCCCTGTAGTTATCGAGCGCCGAGGGGCGAACCGCAATGGTGGCGGGCAGGCTGATCAGCGTGACGACGAGCAGCGCGGTCCACAGCGGCGTCACCGCGCGGCGGGCGCGCCCTTCCAGTTCGCCGGGCGTTTTCAGGACCGTCCACAGCGCGCCGTGAACGGCCAGCGCGACCAGAGCGACCACGCCGCCGATCACCGTGTACCAGTCGAGGATGCCGGGATTGACCCCGACGCGCCAGTTGGTCCACAGCGGCAGGAAGAAGTAGTGATCCGCACCCAGCGGGACGCCGCGGATGACATTGGCCAGCGCGGCTCCGAAGAAGATGGCGAGCAAAGCGCTGGCGACGAAGAACAGCCCGTCGAAGAAGCTGCGCCAGACGTCGTGGTCAATATGCATGCGCAGCTCGATCGACGCGCCGCGCATGATGAGCAGCCAGAGGACGATCATGAGCGGCAGATAGAAGCCGCTGAACGACGAGGCGTAGAGAAGCGGAAAGGCAAAGTAAAGCGTGCCGCCGCCGGCCAGCAGCCAGACTTCATTGCCGTCCCACACCGGGCCGATGGAGCGGAAGAGCATGCGGCGGTCGTCTTCACTGCGGGCGACGAACGGCGAGAGGATGCCGACGCCGAGGTCGAAACCGTCCAGCACGACGTAAGCGGCGATCATCACGGCGACAATCCAGAACCAGACAAATCCCATTGTGTCTCTCCTCTCAGGCCGTCGTGAGCGGGCCGGGTTTCACGCCGGCTTCGGGAGCGTGGAGGGCCGCGGCATCCGGTCCCTGGGCGATGAAGCGATAAACCAGAACGACCCAGAGGATGGAGAGAACCGCGTACATTCCGAGGAAGCCGAGCAGCGTAAAGAGCGCGTTCCCGGCGGACACGTGCATCGAGTAGCCGGCGCTGGTGCGGATCAGCCCGTAGACCAGCCAGGGCTGGCGGCCAGTCTCGGCGGTCATCCAGCCCGCCGTGTTGGCGACGTAAGGCAGCGGAAAACTGAGCAGGATGGGCCAGAGAACCCAGCGCGCCGACCAGAGCCGGCCGCGCCAGAGCATCACGGCTGCCACCGCCATGAGCAGCACGAACCAGGTCCCGAGGCCCGCCATGATGTGGTAGCTGTAGTAGAGCAGCGGCAGCGGCGACGGCCACTCGTCGCGCGGAAAATCGTTGAGACCTTTGACTTCGGCTTTGGTGGTGCCGTAGATGAGGAAGCTGAGGACATCGTTGACGGCAAGAGGATTGTCGATGGTCTGCGTCGTCTCATTCGGCTGGCCGATGAGCACGACGGGCGCGCCCTTCTGCGAGTTGAAGAGACCTTCCATCCCGGCGATGGCGGCGGGCTGATACTTCGCAACGTAGCGGCCGTGGAAATCGCCGGTGGGGAAGATCTGAACGATGCACGCGATCAGTCCGGCAACAACCCCGATCTTCAGGAAGAGGCGGCCGAATTCCTCGTGGCGCTTTTCCAGCAGATAGAAGGCGCCGGTGGCGGCGACCACGAACGATGCCGTCAC
>DATJNE010000145.1:0-6357 GCA_035508305.1 Acidobacteriaceae bacterium
CGCAAGATAACATTCGTAGACAATCGTCCGGGACGCATCACTGTGGTCATAGCGAGAACCAAAAAGAGCCACTCCCCCCGTGGTGTCTCAACAGCCCGCTGCTCTGTCGCGCCGGCCCAGTTTTGGAACTCACGGCGCCCCCGGGTTCAGGGGCGCTCTCGCCGCCTGGCGCGCTCGAACCAGTTCGCCAGAAAGAGTCCGGCAATGGCGAGCAGCGGAAAAGGGATTCCCATGAAGATGGGCCACGTCAGGTGATGCCGGTGCAGCATGCTCCACGAGTACCACACCGCCAGCCCTGCGAAGGCCACGGCCCCCATCCACTCCCACCTCCACGCCGCCAGCAGAACCACAACAACGATGAGCGCGGGAACCAGATTGACGGCAAAGGCGAGCGCCAGGTGCCAGAACCCGTGAGCCTCCTGGAAAGACTCGAGCGCGAAGAGGCTTAAGAAGATCGCAAAGGCAAGCGTGACGATCCTCGGGGACCAGTAGAGCAGCCGCGCAGCGGAATGGCTCATACGGCCTTTCCTCCACAGTAAAACCGCCGCGCCCTCTGCCAGGGACGCGGCGGGTAATAACTGCAGGTTATGGAAGTACTGCAACTCAACGACACATGCGGCAGAACATCTACCCCACGAAAACCTACTTCGAATTTCCTGTGCGCAGGTCCGGGTTGAAAATCTTCTGTTCCTCGATGGCTGCCTGGGCCGCCGCAAGGCGAGCCGTCAGCAGCCGGTAAGGCGAGCAGGAAACATAGTCGAGTCCGGCGCGATGGCAGAACTTCACCGACTCCGGCTCGCCGCCGTGCTCGCCGCAGATTCCCACCTCGAGATCGCGGCGCGCTGAACGGCCCTTGCTGGTCGCCATTTTCACAAGCGTGCCCACGCCCTCCTGGTCCAGTACCGCGAACGGGTCCTGTTTGAAGATGCCCTGCTGCAGGTACGCTGGCAGGAACTTGTTGCAGTCGTCGCGGGAGATGCCGAACGTCGTCTGCGTCAGATCGTTGGTTCCGAAGCTGAAGAACTGCGCATCGGCAGCGATCTTGTCGGCCACAATAGCCGCGCGCGGCAGCTCGATCATCGTCCCCACTTTGTACTCGACCACCAGACCCTTCTTGATGAAGACATCGTGAGCGACCTGATGGATGATCGCCGCCTGGGCCTTGAACTCTTCCGGGCCCGTGGTGAGCGGGATCATAATCTCGAGGTGCGGCTCCTGACCGGACTTCCTGACCGCCGCAGCGGCCTCGAAGATGGCGTGAGCCTGCATCTCGGTGATCTCCGGATAAGTGATGCCGAGGCGGCAGCCGCGCAAAGCCAGCATGGGGTTGAGCTCATGCAGTTCTTCGACGCGAGCCAGGATCTTGTGCAGCTCCTTCAGCTTCGGCGACTTCGGCTTGCTGGTCTCCAGCTTCGCGATCTCCACCAGCAGGTCTTCGCGCTTCGGCAGGAATTCGTGAAGCGGCGGATCGAGCAGCCGGATCACGACCGGGTAGGAGCCCATGACCTTGAGCAGGCCCTGGAAATCGGCGCGCTGCATGGGCAGCAGCTTCGCCAGCGCGGCGCGGCGCTCCTCCTCGGTCTTCGCCAGAATCATCGCCTGCATGTGGGGCAGCCGATCCTCCGCGAAGAACATGTGCTCCGTGCGGCAGAGGCCGATACCCTGCGCGCCGAAGATCTGCGCCTGCCGGGCGTCGCGCGGAATGTCGGCGTTCGCCAGGACCCGCAGGCGGCGCCGCTCATCCACCCAGCTCATGAACTGCACCAGATCCGGGTTGTCGGGATTCACGGGAATCGTGTTGAGCTTGCCGTTGATCACGCGGCCGGTGGTGCCGTCCAGCGAGATCCAGTCGCCCTCCTGAAACGTCTTGCCTTTGACGTGCATCTCCTTCTTCTTGTCGTCGATGGTGACATCGCCGGCGCCCGCCACGCAGCACTTGCCCATGCCGCGCGTAACCAGAGCCGCGTGCGAAGTCATGCCGCCGCGCGACGTGAGGATGCCGGAGGCGACATTCATTCCCGCGATGTCCTCGGGCGAGGTCTCGGCGCGGACGAGGATGATGGATTTGTACGTCCCCTTCTCATGACACTTCACCGCTTCGCCTGCCGTGAAGACGATCTGGCCGACCGCGGCGCCCGGCGAGGCAGGCAGGCCCTTCGCCAGTACCTCGACCGTGCCTTTCTCGTCCAGACGCGGAACCAGGAAGTCGAAGATCTGGTTCGGCTCAACCCGCAGCACCGCTTCGTCGATGGAGATGAGGTTTTCCCGCACCATGTCGATGGCGATGCGGACCGCGGCGAGGCCGGTGCGCTTTGCGTTGCGCGTCTGCAACATGTAAAGTCGGCCATCCTGGATGGTGAATTCGAAATCCTGCATGTCGCGGTAATGTTTTTCCAGGCGCGAGGTCAGGTCGCGCAGCTGGTCGTATACATGCGGCATGAGTTTGCGCAGCTCGCTGATCGGAACCGGCGTGCGGATGCCAGCCACCACATCCTCGCCCTGCGCGTTCATCAGGAACTCCCCGTAGAATTCCTTCTCTCCGTTGGCCGGGTTACGGGTGAAGCCGACGCCGGTGCCGCTCGTCTCGTTGAGGTTGCCGAAGACCATCGCCTGCACGTTGACCGCGGTGCCCAGCCAGTCGTCGATGTGGTTCAGGCGGCGGTAGGTCTTCGCGCGCTCATTGTTCCAGGAGCGGAACACAGCATCGCGAGCCATCGTGAGCTGGCGATCGGGATCCTGCGGGAACTCGGCGCCGGTGTGGCGAAGAACCAGCTTCTTATACGCAGCGATGACTTCCTTCAGGGCAACGGGCGTCAGTTCGGTGTCCTGCTTCGCGCCGAACTTTTTCTTCGTCTCATCGAAGATGTGCTCGAACTCGTTCTTCGGGATGTCGAGCACCACGTCGCCGAACATTTGTATCAGCCGCCGATACGAATCGTAGGCGAAGCGCGGATTGTTGGACTTCTTCGCCAGGGCTTCAACCGATTTGTCGTTAAGCCCCAGGTTGAGGATGGTGTCCATCATGCCCGGCATGGAGAACTTCGCGCCCGACCGAACGCTCACCAGCAGCGGATTGTCGCCTGCGCCGAGACGCTGGCCCTGCAGCTTTTCCAGCCGGCCCAGTGCCAGGTCCATCTGCTCGGTCACCTGCGCCGAGAGCGCGCCGCGCATGTACTCCCGGCAGGCCTCGGTCTGAATCGTGAACCCGGGGGGGACGGGCAGGCCGGCGTTGGTCATTTCCGCCAGGCCGGCGCCTTTGCCGCCAAGCACGTCGCGCATTTTGCCGTTGCCTTCGGCGATTCCGTTGCCGAAGAAAAAGATGTATTGAGAGGGGGCTTCAACTTTGTGCTCGGTGCCGAGTGCCTGGGAACTCACAGGTGACATGCTGCTCATGTTGCTCTCCGTTCTGCCGCCGCGCGGGGCGGTTGGGTGGTTCGCTGGTGGCGTCGCGGCGGCGAGGTGGAGAGGCGAATACGCAGGGCACAATCGCCATCCGCAATCTCAAACGTCGAAATTGTTGATCCTGAGCAGAAGAACTGTATGTGATCGTCGGCACAAGCGAATGTGACGAGATTGTGACCCAAATCACAACCTCGGCAAGCGCTGTGCTGTGTGATGGATACGCCTCTGCAACGGCCGGTAACGGCGACACCTCCGTCACATTTTTGCGGCGCTGTCGTGCGATCCGGTTGACTCCTTTCGCCAACCCGCCGTCGATGGATCATCGCGGAACAGAGCGCCCCCGGGGTGCGTATCGTCCTGTGTATCGGTCGCGCAAAACGAAGCCGCCTCGGATTTCCAGAGTCGGACGCCTGTGTTCGGGAATGAACACCGGCTGCCGTTGAAATCGTCACGATGCAGCAATCCGGCGTTGAATTTGTCGTGACCTTGCTGCGCCATCGATGTGGAAGGATGGTTGCAGGATCAACCACCCGTGAGCAGGGGGACGCAACGTTTCGGAACCTGCGATCACTAAATCTCGTCCAATGGTGAGGCCGGTGAGGGGTCCGGCGAAATGAAGCAGTTTGGCTGTTTTCGCCTGGATACATCGAACGAGTGTTTGTGGCGGGATGCAGAACAGATAGCGCTGCCGCCCCGTCCCTTTATGGTGCTCCGGTATCTCGTCGAGCATCCGGGACGGCTGATCACGCACGATGAGCTGCTGGATGCCCTTTGGCCGGAAACCTTTGTGCAGCCCCAGGTCCTGCGCACTTATATGCTGGACCTGCGCAAGCTCCTGGGCGACGATGCCGCTGAGCCCAGATTCATCCAGACCGTGCCCAAACGCGGTTATTCTTTCGTGGCGGCAGTGGGCGAGTGCTCTGACCCCGCACCGGATCTGGCAGCCGGCCAGGCCCGGCATACGGCCAGACCCGGAGGCCGGACCATCGTCGGTCGCGACGAGGAACTGCATCGGCTGCGGACCCAGATGGAACTCGCGGCCGGCGGCGAGCGGCGCGTGGTCTTCGTGACAGGCGAAGTCGGCATCGGCAAGACGGCGCTGGTGGATGCGTTTTGCCAGGAACTGAGCCCGCAGTGGACGGTGGCGCGCGGGCAGTGCGTGGATGGCTTCGGCGATAAGGAAGAATACTACCCCGTGATGGAGGCTCTCCGGCGGCTCTGCGCTTCAACCCGCGGCGCGGCCGCCAGCGCGGTGCTGGCCCGGATGGCTCCCGGATGGCTGCGGGCCATGGGCCGGACAAACGATACAGCCAATGTGACAAATTCGGAGTCCCGCCCCGGAGATTTGTGCGCGGCACTGGAACAAATGGCGGATTCTCAGCCGCTGGCGCTGGTTTTCGAGGATCTGCGCTGGGCCGACGCCTCGACCCTCCAGCTGATTGCCGCGCTTGCGCGCCGGCGGGCGCCCGCGAGGCTGATGATCGTGGCAACCTCAGGCGCCGGAGACGCGGAGCATCCGTGGCGAACGATGAAGCAGAACCTGCTGATCCGGCAGCTGGCGGTCGAAGTCGCGCTCGATCCGCTGACTAAATCTGCGATGCGGGAACTCCTCTGCCGCGAGCTTGCGCAGCAAACGCTGCCCCAGGGACTCACCGGATTCGTCCACCAGCATGCCGAGGGCAATCCCCTGTTTGCCATCGCCATTGTCGAGCACCTCATCGTCCGGCGGTTTCTTGTACGGGAAGAAATCGATGGCACGCAGCACTGGCGGCCCGCGGGAGCCTTCGAGGAAGTCGAAGCCGAAGTTCCCGATCGCGTCGCCCAGATGATCGAGCTCGAGATCGAGTGCCTCAGTCCGGAGGAACAGCGCATCCTCGGAGCCGGGAGCGTCATGGGAATTGCCTTTCCCGCCTGGGCGGTCGCGGCCGCGCTGGACGAGGAAACCGCCGAGGTCGAGGAGGCGTGCGCCGCGCTCTCCCGCCGGGTCCACTTTGTCGAACGCGGCGGACAGGACGAATTGCCCGACGGCACCCAGTCGGAGTTCTACGTCTTTGTGCACGGCCTTTATCGTGAAGTGCTGTATCGCAGGCTGGCCGCCACACGGCGCGCGGAGTGGCATGCGCGCATCGCGGAGCGGCTGGGCGAGCTCTTCCGCGGACGGGAGTGGGCGGTAGCGCGCGAGATGGCGATGCACCACGAAGCCGCCGGTGAGTTGTCCAGCGCCGTGGGCGCCCTGCGCACCGCGGCGCGCCATGCCCAGGCAACCCGCGCCCATGGCGAGGCCGCCGACCTCCTCGAAGATGCGCTGCGCCTCGCGGAAAAACTGAGCGAGCGGGAGCACGGCACCCCGGTGCGCGAGATCCGGGATGAGATGGCAACGGCGCGCGCCAGGGCGAACGTCGCCGGAAACCGGCTGCGCATCGTCTCCGGAAAAGCTTGACGAATTCTGGACGGGAATTTGACGACAGGCGTGGGGTCGGATCGCTAGGGTGGTCAGTAATGCAGGAGGACTGCTATATGCGATCGATACTCCCCAAAATTTTCCTGGCATCGGCGGTAGCGGCGATGGCCGCGTTGACAACCGGCAGCGCGTTGGCCGATACCCTGGTCAACGTCCCCTTCAGCTTCACGGTGAACGGCAAGGTTTGCCCTGCCGGACAATACAGCGTCGCCCGGAATGAAATGACCGGCGTGGTAACGCTGCGCAATGACGACTGGAAGAGCAGCTTCGCCTGGATCGCCGGACCCGGTGACCCCGCCCCGACCGACGGCCGCGTGATCCTGCGGTTCGACAAGGACAGCGACGGCTACACGCTCCAGTCGGTGCAGTACCGCAACCTGATCACGGCGCGGCTCGACGGCCGCAAGGTGAATGAGGAAGCGCCGACGACGCGGATCGTACTGGGCCGCTAAAGACCATCAGGGCTGGAGAGAAGGCCCTCCCCCAGGGACTCG
>DATJNE010000146.1:0-14135 GCA_035508305.1 Acidobacteriaceae bacterium
CTTCCGGGCTGTGCAGTCGGCCGAAGGAATATTGTCCGCTCCAGTCCTGGCCGGGCTGCACGGTCAGACGCGTGCTCCACGAGTCGATGGCCCCCTGCTGAACCTGCCAGCGATGCTCGTCCGGCTCCCGGCCATGAAATCCGCTGCCCTCCAGGCGCAGCCATCCCCGCGTCAGCCCCGCCGTGATGACATCGTCGGAGATGTGCGTCGAGTCTTCCTGATGATGACCCAGCGTGCCCACCGGGTTCTCCAGGGCCGACGCGCGATGCGGATACGCCGTGGGCCCGATGGCCGGATCCCCGGCCGGGGCCACGTAAAAGCTCAGCAGCGTCTTCGCGTCCAGTTTCCGGTCCCACAGGCCTGCGAACTCCATCACAAAGTCGTGTGGGTGCTGGCCATCGGCGATGGCATTTCCGTACGCGGTCTCGCCCTGCTGAAAGAGCAGCGGATACTGGCGGCCGGTCACCGTGGCCGGCTCGAGGCTCAGCATCGTGCGCAGCGTGAGCCGTCCGCCCAGCCACGGTCTTTGCGCCATGGGCATCATCCAGTTGGTCGAAAACAGCTTGTCCTGCCCGCGCGGGCTGCTTTGCTGGGTGTCGGCGACAAAGGCATTGCTGTGGAACATCACCGTCCAGCCGCCCCGCATCGTCATCCACATCGGCATCGGCGTCGAATTGGGTTCGGCGCTCGTGCCCGAGGTGTCGTGTGCCTGAATCTCTTCTGCCAAAGAGTGCGGGCTTCGGCCCATGCTCATCTGAGCGCGGCTGGTTCCGGCTGACACGGCCGCCAGCAACAGCCACAACGCGAATCTCCTCATGATTTCCTCTCCTGGTTTTCCAGCGCGGTTCGTTTTCGAGCGCGGAAGCACACCACGGCGCGTCCGCGTCAGGCGCAGAAAAGCCGGAGATCAGATGCGAAGAGGAGAAAACAAAGGCGGAGCCGGACCTGGAGGCTGCCGGTTTCCCACCGCTGAAAGCAGAGCCCCGTTCCCTGCAGGGTCGGCAACCGGCGTCGTCCCATGGGCGCAAACGGCGGACGAATCCACCTGCACTCCGCGGTCGAGCGCGACGGCGGCCGCGGCAGAATGCCCCTGGTCCTGCCCACACGGCGTACAGGCGCCGGGACCGCAGGCGCCCGCGTGCCCCGAACAGCACGGACCCATGCCGCACTTCGACGGACGGCACACCGGCACACAACAGAGCAGCCCGCTCAACAACAGCAGCAGCAGCCGGCGCGTTGTGAACAGCCCTCGCACAGGAAGATTCTATCCGAGATGCCGGCGGAGGAACTCCAGCGACCGCTCGCGCGCCAGCTTCGCCGCGGCGGGATGGAAGCTGGGCCGGTCGTCGTTGTTGAAGGCGTGCCCCGCTCCTTCGTAGAAAAAAATCGGAACCTCCGGATGCAGTGCGCCGACCTTGCTTTCAATCTGATCTCTCGGGATATGGTGGTCGTCGGCGCCGAAGTGCAGCATCACCGGCGCTTGCGGATGCTCCGCCCCGTACGCCGGAATCTGCGACCCGTAAAAGCCCACCGCCGCGTCCGGATGCAGCCGCGTGGCGGCCAGCCACGCCATCGAACCGCCAAAGCAGTATCCGATCACCCCGGCTTTGCCGCCGGATTCGCCGCGCGCATACTCCATCACCGCCGCCACATCTCTCAGCCGGTCGTCGGCGCTCACCTGGCGGATCATCCCCGCTCCCCTCTGCAGGTCTTCCTGCCCGTAGCTCAGTTCCACGCCCCGTGCGACGCGATCGAAAAGCGCCGGAGCAACGGCGACGAAACCATCGCGCGCCCAGCCGTCCGTCACCGCGCGAATATGCGCGGTCACCCCGAAGACCTCCTGAATCACCACCAGACCCCCGACCGCCTTGCCCGTCGGACGCGCGACGTAAGCGCCGAGTTCGTGACCATCGGAGGCGCGGAGCGTAACATCTTCGCCCATGGAGTTTTCTCCTTGCGGTTGGGGCTGCGGTTGGCCGCGGCTAGCGGTTGGGGTGCGCGGCTGCCGGCATCGTCTCCGGACCCGGGTGGTCCTCGTCGCGCAGGATCGCCCAGTAGCTGTTGCGCGCGACCACATGCGCTCCATAATCCTGCGTCAGTTTCACCTGGATGGAATGCAGCCCGGGAGTCAGATCCGTCGGGTGAAAGCTGAGGATGTACCGGTTCCGCGCGTGGCTGGCCACCTCGGCCACCCGCTCCTCGAAACCTTTCTCGCGCGTGAACGGCTCGTACTCGCCCCCGCTCAGTGCGGCCAGCGTCTTCGGCGTGTTGCGCCGCATCGCGTTCACCGTCATCACCAGCGGCGCCAGAATGTTCAGCTCCGTGCCCGTCCCGCCCGCGGGCTCGCCTTTCGCCCAGTCGATGATCTCCGCCTTGCCCGGCGAAAACACCAGGCTCAGCACCAGCGTGTTGCTCGTGCCGATCCGCTCCACCAGTTCCGGAATGTTGAAGTGGTGGCTGCCGTGATCGCGCGATTCGCTGATCAGCAGCAGGATGCGCCGATGGTCCGGCGGTTGCTGCTCCAGCAGGTTCACCGAGTAGCCCACCGCATCCAGGATCGCCGCGCCCCCATCGCCGGCCGGCATGTTCTTCAGGTCGCGGTCGATCGCGTCCATGCTGTCGCTGAACGGCTCCACCCACGTGGCCCGCGAGTCGAACGCCACCAGCGCAATGCTCGCCACCCCGTTGCGTGTGAACAGATCGAGCAGCGGGCCCAGTTTGCCGATCTTGTCGAACTCCATCGGCGCGTCCCGCCCCCGCTCGATGCACACCACCATCGAGATCGGCTGCGTGTCCAGATCGTCGTCCACATGCACTTTCTGCGCGACGCCGTTGTCGTACACCGCGAAGTCCTGGGGCTTCAGTCCGTACAGCACGTCGCCGTTCGATTTCTCCACCAGCGTCGGCACCACCACCACCGTCGTGCTCACGTGGAAGGTCGGCATCTCCTCGTTGGGATCGGGCGGGAAGTACTGCGGCGGCCGCGGCTGCGCCGGCTGCCCCTGCCCCGGCTGATTCGACCCCTGCGTGGCCGGTTCTCCCGGAAACGGCTCCGCCTGCTGCTGGGGTCCCGTCTGCTGCTGCGGTTTCTGCGCCGGCTCACCGGGAAACGGCTCGGCCTGCTGTTGTGCGGCGCAGAAAGGCGCCCCGACTCCCAGCAAACCCGCTATCGACAGCAAACAGAGCCAGCGCCGCATCATCCTTCTCATTACATCAGACGCAGACGAACGAGGCGCAGCCGCGGACCAAAGAACCGGCCGAATTCGCCCTCCTTCCCACCCTGTGACCCGAGTCACTGACGGCGCGGTGCTTTGCGACTATGTCTCAGGACAGACGATCCCTGGGGTGAAAATCATGGCCGGGTTCCTCCACGACATCCGCTATGCCCTGCGCCAGTTGCTGCGCAGCCCCTGGTTCACCGCCAGCGCCACTCTCATGCTCGCCCTGGGCATCTGCGCCACCAGCACCGCCTTCAGCTGGATCGAAGGCACCATGCTCAATCCCGTACCCGGCGCCCGCCATCCCGGCCGCCTCGTCTCGGTCATGCGCGGCGCCTGGAATATCTCCCCTTCCCCGCCCTTCTCTTATCCCGACTATCGCGACCTGCGCGCCGCGAACCGGTCCTTCAGCGGCATCCTCGGCTACCACCACGAATGGGCGACTCTCACCGGCGGCGAACGCCCGCAGCGCGTCTACGCCGCCCAGGTCAGCGGAAACTACTTCGATGTCCTCGGCGTACAGCCCGTCCTCGGGCGATTCTTCCGCCTCGATGAAGAAGCGCGCCTCGGCGGTGTGCCCTATGTCGTTCTCGGCGACTCCCTCTGGAAGACCCGATTCGGCGGCGACCCCGCCGTTCTCGGCAAGTCTGTCGAAATTCAGGGCCAGCCCTTCACCATCATCGGCGTCGCCCCGCCGGGCTTTGTCGGCTGCATGCCCGCCATCCGCGAGGATCTCTGGGTGCCGCTGGCTCCCGGCACGGCGCCGGGCAGCAACGACTGGAATGTGCTCCACCGCGAGAACAGTTGGCTCAACGTGGTCGGCCGCCTTCGTCCAGGCGTGAACCGGCAACAGGCGGCCCAGGATCTGGAAGCAACCATGCGCCGCCTTGTCGCCCAGTTTCCCGCATCTCACCTCGGCGTCAACTCCATCTTCCTTGACCCGATGTGGCGCTCGCCTTTCGGCGGCAACGGCTACTTTGCCAGGCTGCTGCCCGTCCTCCTCGCGTTTGCGACCCTCGTGCTGCTGCTCACCTGCGCGAATGTCGCCACCCTCATGCTGGTCCGCTTTGTCGCCCGCGCGCGCGACCTGGCCATCCGCCAGTCGCTCGGCGCCGGCCGCGCCGCGCTCATGCGGCAGATGATCCTCGAGGGTCTCCTCGTCTCGCTCGCCGGATCCGCCGTCGCCCTTCTGCTCACCGCCTGGACCTCGAGGATGCTGGGCCGCTTCGTTCCCCCCAGCGCCAATCCGATCGCCGTCAGCGGCGCCATCGATCGCGGAGTACTCCTGGCTCTGCTGCTGCTCGCCGCCGCCGCCGGCGTTCTCTGCGGAGCCCTGCCCGCCTGGCGTTCCTCCCGCATCATTCCCGCCGAAGTCCTTCGCGAGCAATCCCTGAACCTCGCCTCCGGATCGCGCAACCGGCTGGTCCTCGATGCCCTGGTCGTTGTTCAGATCGCCCTCTCCGTCGCTCTGCTCGTTTGCGCCGGACTCTTCCTGCGCACCCTCCGCAACACCACGACCGCCAATCCCGGCTTCGACGAGGCCCACGTGCTCACCGCCACCGTCGGCCTCGACGTCGGATACTCGCGCGACGACATCCGCCGGTTCCAGAGAAAAATCCTCGCGCGGGCGCGCGACCTTCCCGGAACCGCCGCCGTCTCCCTCACCGACTGGCTCCCCATGAGCATGACCCGCAAAACCGCCGACGCCTGGCCCGAAGGCTATGTGCCCCAGCCGCATGAGTCGGGCGAAGTCCGCCGCGCCGACGTCTCCGCCGGATACTTCGCCACCATGGCCATTCCCCTCGTCGAGGGGCGCGCCTTCACCGATGCCGACGATGCCCAGGCGCCCCCCGTCGTGATCGTGGATCGGACCGCCGCTGCCCGCTACTGGCCCGGACAGGATCCACTCGGCCGCAGGCTGCGCCTCCAGGACCGCCTCGATACCGTCGTCGGCGTCGCCCAAAACTCCACCCACGCCTTCCTCGGAGAAGATCCCGAGCCGATGATCTACAACCCCATCCTCCAGTCGTACGATCCGGAAACCATCGTCCAGGTGCGCACGCCCGGCGATCCCCAGGCCTTTGCCCCGCAACTCGTCGAGGCCCTCCACCAGGTCAACCCCCGGTGGCTGGTGTACGACGTGCGGCCCCTGCGCCAGACCACCGGCTCCGCCCGCAGCTTCGCCGTCGTGGAGTCCACCTTCGCCGCCGCCTTCGCTCTCCTGGCGCTGGTGCTGGGGGCTTCCGGGGTCTACGGCGTGCTCGCCTACCGCACCCAGCTGCGCCGGCACGAAATCGGCATCCGCATCGCTCTCGGGGCCGAACGCCGCAATGTGCTTTGGCTCATCCTCCGCCAGGGCCTCCGCCTCGCCGCTCTCGGCGTCATTCTCGGCCTGGCTCTTACCGTCGCCCTCACCCGATTCACCGTCCACCTGCTCTACGGAGTCAGCCCGGCCGATCCGGTCACCCTCGCCCTGGTCACCCTGCTGCTCGGCCTCATGGCAACTGCGGCCTCGCTGCTCCCTGCGCTGCGCGCCATGCGCATCGACCCCATGGCCGCCATCCACGAAGAGTAGCCCTCCTCGCTCCCCGGCCCTCCGCAACGCCGCCCGGTCACTCCACCTGGCTCTGCGGCGGCGTCTCGGTCGGGCTGAACGGCGCGTAAGGATTGGAGCCGGGAACCGCACCCGCCGGCCGGGCGTCGATCGCATCCCGCTCCGCAAAGAATGCAGGCGTCGGGTTGTAATCGTAGTCGAACGGCAGCGGACGCTCCGGCTTCCCGTCCGTCCGCGAGGCGTGCTGCCGGCCGTTCAGCCACGTGTAGCGATCCGTGATCCCCCACGTCAGCACCGCCGTCACGTTCGCCTCGGCGAGCACCGGCGTCAGATAATCGCGGTACGTTTGCGCCACGCCCGCGTCGCGCTCCGCCACATCTTCGGCGAGCTTGCGGTCGTTCACATCCATTTCCGTCACGAAGACCTGCAGGTTCATCCCGCGCAGCTCGCGAATAAAGTGGATCAGCCCGGCCCCGGGCCCCTCGCCCGCCGTCAGGTGGCTCTGGATCCCCACCGCGTCGATCGGCACGCCGCGCGCCCGCAAGCGGCGCACCAGCATCATCACCTGGCCGCGCTTGTCGATCTGCTCCGGCGTGTCCAGCTCGATGCCGTAATCGTTATAGGTGAGCAGCGCCGTGCGGTCCGCCTGGCGCGCCGTGCGAAACGCCAGCTCGATGTAGCCCGGACCCAGCAACTCGAGCCACGGCGAAGTCCGCAGCCCGTCCGGCCGCCCGTCCTTCAGATTCACCGCCTCGTTCACCACATCCCAGGAGTGCAGCTTCCCCGCGTAGCGCCCGGCGACGGTCAGGATGTGCCCCGTCAGAAACTGCGCCGCGTTCTCCTTGTTGACCGTCGACGCGAACCACGCCGGCAGCGCTTCATGCCAGCACAGGTTGTGGCCGCGGACTTTCTGCTCGTGCGACAGCGCAAACACCACAATGTCGTCCGCCGCGCGGAAATCGAACTGCGTCGCCGTCGGTCGCAGCGCCGCCCACTTCATCGCATTTTCCGCAACCACGATGCTGGCCTGCTCGGCGACCGTGCGCGCGTAATCCGGCTCCGCGTCCAGATGCTCGGGGACCACCGCGCACCCCACCAGCAAACCATGCGCCGCCGCGTGTGCGCGCAGAGAGCGCGGCCCGCTCACCCCGTTCAGCTGCGGTGCCGTGCCCCGCGGCGCCGGCGCGGCTTGGGGCTGGGCGCAGCCCAGCGGCAGCAGGACCGGCAAACCTCCGGCCGCCGCCGTGGCCGCGGCTCGGGCCAGAAATTCACGTCGCGTCGTGGCTGGGGCGCTCCGCCCCGCGCTGCACTTCCGGCTCGTCACTCCCCTGCCCTCTGGTGATGGCCCGCTCCCGTCCTGCGCCACGCCTCCATGCGGTCGGTCCAGCGCAGGAACCGGAACAGATTGCCCTTCTCCCGCCAGACAAAAGCAAAAATGTCCCGCGTCCGCAGTTCCTCAGCTTTCATGCCCGAGTACGTCTCAATCCGCCACTTCACATACTCGCTCCGCCACGGGCGGAAGCGATGGCCGCTGGTGGCATTCCAGATGAATCGCACTGACCCAAACAAGCGCTCCCCCCTCTGAGACACACTCCCGCGCCGCGCTCCACGCAAACTATCTCCGCTGGCGAGAGTCTGGTGTGAGTATAGCCAGCGTTCCCGCTCCCCGACTGGCATTCCCGCGAACGAACGTGGCATGGTAAGAGTCATGAACGTTCGCGCCTGCGTGTGGGCTTCTCTGTGTCTGGTCGCCGCCAGCCCTGCCCGCGCACAGACGCCTCCCACACAACAAAGCGTCGAGGCCCGCCTGCAGGGACCGTTCCTCATGCTGCGCGGCCTATACAACACCTCGCGGCTCGAGTTCAATGCCCACGGCGAGCTGAAGAACCTGGCCGGCATCATGCCCTTCTCGCTCAGCGCCATCCGCGTCGAGAATGTGCGCCTCACCGACTCCCGTCTCGAAATCGACGCTGTGCGCGAAGGCCTTGAATTTTCCCGCCCGCAGCAACCCGGCGAACCCGCACCGATCGCCGCAACGGTGTGGGACCCAACCGAACAGGTCCGCATCGTCATCGCCCGCGACCGCCATCGTCCCGATGCGCTGTATGCGGCCATCGCAAAGGTCTTTTCTTCCGGTTTCGACGACGCCCTCGTCGCCGCCGCTCCCGACTACTGGCAGCCCTGGCTGCGCCACGATCTGCATCCTGCCGATCCCGCCGGCCGGCTGCGCACCCTGCTCGACCAGGAAGGACGCACCATGAGCTGCCGCGATTCCGATCTGACCCCGCCGCGCCTGGTCCAGCCCGTCGACCCGGATTACAGCGATGCGGCGCGCATGGCGCGCTACCAGGGCACAGTCGTCGTCCACATGACCGTCGCCCTGAACGGAGAGCCGCAGGGTCTCTTCATCCTGCGTCCCCTCGGCATGGGCCTCGACGAACAGGCCGTCGACGCCGCCCGCCGCTACCAGTTCACTCCTGCTGCCGCCAACGGCACTCCGGTCGCCTGCGAAACCAATGTGATCGTGACCTTCCGTCTCGGCCAGCCCTGAGGCAACACGAGGGCGATCACGCGCCGGGCTTCATCGCGACCTGCGGCGCCTCCTCCAGCTCCCTCGCGTGCGCGATCAGCTTCTTCATCTTTCCCTGGAAGTCCGCATCGCTGCCCACATGCTCTTCCTGCAGAACGCCGTCGGCATCGATCGTGAAGGTGTTGGGAATCTCGACCACGCCGAACAGCCGCGCCATTTCGCCCGAGGCGTCGCGATACTGCAGCCAGGTCATTTTGTTTTTCGCCACGAACTCCCGCCACGCCCCGTCGTCCTTGTCCAGGCTTACGCTCAGCACAACCAGGGGCTCGGCCGAGAATTTCTGCGCGATGTCGCGGATTTTCGGCAGCGCCTCGCGGCACGGCCCGCACCACGTCGCCCAGAAGTCGATCAGCACAACTTTGCCCGCCAGCGAGTCCAGCGAAACCTGCCGCCCTTCCAGCGTGGTTACGGAAAACGGCGGCGCCATGCGCGCGCGTGCCAGGTCGATGTTCTCCAGGAACCGCTGCGCCCGCGCCCGCTCCACCGCGTCTTTCGGCGCGATGGTGAGAAATTTCGCGAACGCCGCTTTCGCGTCCGTGTCGCGGTTCAGGTGGGCCAGCGCGATGCCGTCGTAGAAACATGCCGAGGGCACGTTGGGATACGCCGCCAGCGTGGCCTGGAACTCGCGATCCGCCTCCGCGTAGCAGTCGTTCTTCTTCCGGTCCATCGCCTCGCGGTACTGCACCGTTCCCCGCTCCAGGTGCGCCACCGCCGCCTCTTTGGGAGATTTGGCGTCGGCGATCAGCTGCTGTGCCGCCGCATCCGCGGCTTTGAAGTCGTCGCTCTCGATGCCGTATTCGATGATCTTCGTTGCACACGCGTCGCACTGGCCGCCGTCCTGCTTGTTCGCCTTCTTCATCGCATCGATGGCCGCCGGATACATGCGATGCCGCGCCCACTCGAGGCCCTCCTGATAGCTCTTCTGCGCCTTCGGCGCCGTCGGGCCCTGGGCTTCCTGCGCCTTCATGGCCATCGCCGCCAGCAGACAGATCGTCAGAGCCGCAACCGGGCCTCGCATACCTGCAGTCTCCTCGCGACAGCACCGTATCACGGATCAAGCGCGGCGGGAATGGCGAAACTGGAGAGAAAAATTGCGCGCAGCCGGTTCGGGAACCTCAGAGGTCCATCACCGAGTCTTCGATCGCCCGGCGCACGTTCCCTTCGGCGCGCGCCAGCCGGCGCACTGCCTCCGGTTTGTCGACATTGGCCTTCAGCATCACCAGCGCCACCGGCACGCTCCGCCCCGCCGACTTGATCACGTCCACGGCCTTCTCCCGGCTCACCTCGCAGGCCCGCATCAGAATCCCGATGCCCCGCTCGATCAGCTTGGAGTTGTGCATGTGTACGTTGACCATCAGGTTCTCGTACACATAGCCCAGCCGCGTCATGGCGCCCGTCGTGATCATGTTCGTGATCATCTTCTGCGCCGTCGCCGCTTTCATGCGCGTCGATCCGGAAACGACCTCCGGCCCGACCTCGGCAACGATCGCCGTCTCCGCCGCATGACCCAGCGGCGTGTTCGGATTGCAGGTGATGCACGCCGTCTTCGCCCCCAGCGTTCGCGCATAGGCCACCGCTGCCACCACGTACGGCGTCCGCCCGCTGGCGGACAGCCCGATCACGACATCTTTGCGGCTCGGCCGCCGTCGCGCGATGTCCCGCTTGCCCAGCTCTTCGGAATCCTCGTTCACTTCCACCGGCGACGCCAGCGCCTTGGGCCCGCCGGCCATGATGTACTGCACCGTCTGCGGGCTCGTCGAAAAATACGCCGGAATCTCGCACGCATCAAGAGCCGCCAGCCGCCCGCTGGAACCCGCCCCTATATAAATGAGACGGCCTCCTTCACGGAGGCTGTGGGCGACCAGATCGATGACGTGCGCAATTTCAGGAATGGCCTTTTTGACCGCCGCTCCTACCTTCTGATCTTCCTGATTAATGATGCGCGCAATCTCCACCGCCGAACGGGTGTCGAGGCCGCGCGTCGCTTCGTTGGCCTTCTCCGTCAGCAGGTCCTGGATGCCTGCCGAAGCACCGTTCGATCCATTCGAACCGTTGCCCCCGAGCTTTGCGTCTTCGCCGGCTTCGGCGTGTGGATTGAGTGTTGTTCCCATTTTTTCCGGATTTTGGCCGTGTTGCCCCTCGGTAATTCTAACCCTATATGGCTTGCACGCGCCGCCAATATTATCGGACGAAACGGTTAGCTCTTTGTCACTCTCGGGTCATCACATCACGCCTGCACGTTTTGTTCTTACCAGTCGTGATGTCCCACCGTGCGCTGTCCGGTTTCGATGCCGCGAATCTGCCCGTCCCTCATATGGACGATCCGGTCCCCGATCGCCGCGGCTTCCGGGTTGTGCGTGATCATCAGCACCGTTTGCCGGAACTCCTGATTCGAGCGGCGCAGCATCTGCAGCACCGCGTCCGAGTTCTCCGTGTCCAGGTTGCCCGTCGGTTCGTCCGCCAGCAGGATGGCCGGACGCGTGATCAGCGCCCGCGCGATGGCCACACGCTGCTGCTCTCCCCCGGAAAGCTCCGCAGGTCGATGGTGCAGCCGGCCCGCAATCCCCAGCATCCCCGCGATGTGCGCCAGATACTCCTCGTCCAGCGGCTCCGAACGGCCCGAAATCTCGTACGCGATCTCGATATTGCCCCGCGCCGAAAGCGTCGGCAGCAAATTGAATTTCTGGAACACGAACCCGATGCGCGCCCGCCGCATCCGCGTGCGTTCCCCGTCGTCCAGCCCGGAGAAATCCACCCCGCCGATGAAGACCTTGCCGCTGGTGGCCCGTGTCAGCCCCCCCAGCAGATAGAAAAGCGTCGATTTGCCGCTCCCCGAGGGCCCGACAATGGAGACAAACTCGCCTCCCTCCACCGAGAACGTCGCGTCACGCAGCGCCGCAACTTCAAGCCTGCCCGAACGGTAGACTTTGCCGAGGTGCTCGGCGCGAATCATGGATTCCACTGTGCGATTGTAAATGGACCCGGTTTGAGCCCCCCGGGTCCCTTCGCCCGCCCGGCGCGACCGGACGCGGCCTGAAGCCTGTCTCCCGCCGCTTACGACGCCACGGCGTGCTCGAGCGGATCGAAGACACCTTCCTCCGCGGATGAATAGACCGGCCGCAGATGCTTCTTCGGACCACGCTTACGCGCGATCATCTGCCGGATCCGCTCCAGCATCTCGATCGGAGACGACGACCCCTTGGGCAGAAATGCATCCGCTCGATTCGTGTGGTCGAACGTCTTCACGCTCCCGCTGATCAGGATCATCGGAATCTCCGGTGCGATCTCCTTCATCCGCCGGACCAGCTCGTTCCCGTCCATGCCTGGCATCACCAGATCGCTGACCACGAGGTCGACCCCGCCGTGCCGGAACTTGTCCAGAGCGTCCCTGCCGCTTGCCGCGGCCACCACGCGATAGCCGCCCCGGGTTTCCAGCAGGAATTTGCGCACTGCGAGCGCCTGTTCGTTATCGTCCACGCAAAGGATGGTTTTTTTTGGTCTCATGTTTCTCCCTGGCATTTCCCGCGCCTGCGGGAAAGGACATGCGGCGCCTCCGCCCCGTAGCCGGAGCGCGCGCCCGCGCGTTGTGGTGGACCGCATCCGGCGCCCCGGCCGCCTGCGCCCGCGCTCGGCTTGCCAAAAAGCGCGCGACGCCGCGTGCCCGCCGGGACGCAGGCTGCGGGGGAACAGAACGGCCGGTGTGGTGGTCGATTCGCCCCCCGCGCTGCTTCCGAATCACCCCGGAATGATGGCGGGCGGCGTGGTGCCGTGCGGCTGCGTTACCGTTCCAACTCAGTTTTCAGCTAAATCAAGATCGACGTTCCTTTCGAAACGCCACGTCAGACTACGAAGAGAGCCCCACCCGCGCAATAGGGTACAAAAGGCGAAGAAGTCCTTCGCGCGCGCCGCGCTTTGCACGGGTTTCTGTTATCGCCCGATGAATACTGGCCGCGAGCCTTCCCCGCGCTGTTGAAAGCATGTGGATGATCGAGGGAAAAGCCGGACGGTTGCAGCGATTGCAGTGCGCCGATCGGTCGCCGTTGGAGCCGCCGGGCGCCGGCCACGATTCCAAAAACGATCTGCCTCAGTTACGGAAGATCTGATTCATCATCTCCGACTGCACCTGGTTCAGTTGCCGGATCGTCGCTTCCAGCGTCGGCCGATCGTCCAGCGAGACCCCCGTCAGCAGCTCGCGCAAACGAAATGCCGTGTGCCGGATCAGGATCTCGGCGTTCTTCAGCTTCTTGGCGTCCCGCAGCAGATTCATCTGAATCTTGCCCGCGTAGCCCTGCGCGGCTTTCAGTGAGGCGGCCGCCTGCGCGTCGTGACCCGCCTGGAACTGCTCGGTGGCGATCTCCGTCATCGAGTGCACCAGCTCCGCATAGATATACGGCTGTTCGTTGGGAGAGGCAGCCGCCGCCTTGGCTTCCAGATCCGCCAGCTGATGAGCATCGAGCGGGCGGTCATTCAGCCCATGCGCCCACGCCAGGGACGCGGAGAGAACCAGAGCGGTGAGGACAGCGACGGACCGCATCGCACACCTCCGGGGACTTGTGTTCCGAAAACAATACCGCAGATTTGCCCCGCGCGCTACTCATCAAAAGGGCAGGGCCCCGCATCCGGTCCGAGCGGTGTCATTCGAAAGTAACGACCACCCCAGGCGCCGGTGTGCATCGATCCGCGTCTGTCAGGAACCTGGGCCCCATGCTGAGAGCACCGCTTACTTGCCAAGAGCGACGAGCCGGTGCTTCGCCTGCCACTCCTGGTCAGGGAATTTGCCCTGGGCCGCGGCGAGGAAGCGATGGTAATAGTCCGCCGCTTGCCTCGTTTGATGAAGATTATCGTACGCCGTTGCCCACAAAAACAGGCTCGCCGGATTATCCGCAGCGTACTTTGATCGCATGGAAAGCGCCCCCAGCTCATCCTGATATTGGTGCAGCTCCGAGTCGGCGAAGGCAACCCCCGACCACGCATCGATATCGTCCCCCCGGGCCGCGATCGCCTTCCGGAAGGCGGCAATCGCCTCCGCGTACTCCTTCTGCCGGATCAGGATCTGTCCGTGCGCGTCCAGCAGGTCCGGGTTATTCGGGGTTTTGGCCAGAAGCTGCTGGTAAAGCGCATCGGCTTCCTCCAGCTTCCCCGCCTGAAAATCCGCGTCCGCCAGCATCAGGCTGATCGAACCGCTCTCCGGCTCCTGCCCGTGCAGCTGGTCCAGCAGCGCCAGCGCCTCCGCCGCTTTGCCCTGCCCGTTCAGGATCGCCGCCAGCTGCGCCTCCAGCGCCGGATCGTTCGCCTCGTGCCGCAGAGCCGCTTCGACCACCGGCTGCGCGTCGGCGTAGCGCTTCTCCGCGATCAGCAGGTGCGCCAGCGCGCTGCTCGCGTCGGTCAGATCCGGCTGATTCCGCACCGCCTGCCGGTACTCCTGCTCGGCAATCTCCAGGTCGCCCGCCGCCTCGGCAATCTGCCCCGCCAGCAGCGTGTCCGACGGCGTCTCCGGCGTCAGACGCAGCGCCTCCACCAGCGCATCCCGCGCCGTCGTCGGGTCCGACGTCCGCAGCAGCCGCGCCAGCGCCCGGTCCGCCTGCGCCTTCGCTCCCGGGTTAGGCGGATTCGGCTGCAGCGTGATCGCCGCCTGCAGCTGGTCAACCGCCGCCGCATCGTCTTTCGCATCCCCCTTCGCAGCCAGAATCAGCCCCAGCGCCAGGCGTGCCTCAAACTGCTTCGGATCGGCGGCGACCGCCCGGCGATACCACCCCTCGGCCGCATCCGTGTG
>DATJNE010000147.1:0-22282 GCA_035508305.1 Acidobacteriaceae bacterium
CACTCCTGCCTATCGCGCAAAGATTTTGCCGCTCCATTCTGTGTGGCTCGATTTATTCATCCTTCGCATGATGGGCTACTGCGAAGACCACACGGCGAAGCCGGTATGGTTTGTTTTAGATGAGCTGGCAAGCCTTAACAAGTTGCCGCAACTCCATACCGCCGTCACCGAAAATCGCAAGTACGGGAACCCTGTTGTAGTGGGTTTTCAGGGCCGCAGCCAGCTTGAAAAACGCTACGGGCAGGACGCCGAGGCGATGCTTTCGCAGCCCGCAACCAAGCTGTTTTTCAAGACTACCGAGCCACGCGCCGCCAAGTGGATTTCCGATGCTATCGGGGAAATTGAAGTGGAGCGGTTGAAGGAATCGCGCAGCATGAAGCTGTTCGGCAGCAGGAAGTCGTATGCGATGGAGATTGCAACGAAGCCGCTCGTCATGGCTTCGGAAATCTCCGGCCTCGAACCGTTGCACGGCTTTATCAAGCAGGAAAATCGCGTTGTGCCGGTTCACTTCCAGTTTGCAAGGAAGCACGGCAGACAACCGGAGTTCATCGAACGGAAATTGCCGGTTGTGCCCAGGCCGTCGTCGCCGACGCCGCAGATAGCAGCTCCCGCAGAGCAATCCAAATCATCGGCTGCGGTCCAGACCACGCTTCCGCTTTTCGATGCGCCCGCTGAAACGCCCGCCAATAAGCCAAAAGAGGCGTTTGTGTGGGACGAGTCCAAAGGGATTGAGTGAAAGTCCACGGCTTAGTTGGAATCTCACAACATGCTATGGCTATCCGAGAAGCCCAGAGCGAATCAGGTCTACGAACACGGTATAACTCATTTGGCCGTTGCCGAAGAACGGTAGCAGCAAACGCTTCGAGTCGCCGGATCGGCAAACTCCGGGACAATCAGGAACCGATTGCCATTCGACTTCGAGAAACTTTGCAAAGTCGCGTGCTCGATCACCATTGTTGCCATAGCCGTAGCATATGACCAATGAGTGAGGACTTTCCTTCAACATGCGATTCAGCTCAGCTCTTCGTTGTGTAATTTTCACTTCCAACTCAGAGTCATTTTCCTTGAACCATGACATGACATTCTGGTCAGTGGTTTTGGCTGCCGGAATTGGTGACAGCTCGGTGAGAAATGTGTTGCCGTTAGAACGACCTAACCGATGCTGAATGTACTTTTTCGCACATGATTGAATGTGTTTTCTGGCGCGAGATTGATTTTCTTTATCGGTAGAGATCAGGTCACTCCAATTCTCGATTCCTTGAAAGGCCAGCATGATTTTCGCCATCCATTGCCAGACCTGCGTAGAAGGTGGCTGCTTCTCGATGTCGATGGGGCGACCTTGTTCCCGCAAGCGCAGGTGAGCCTCGCGCAAGTCCATTGTCCTTTCAAAACTGGCGCGGGCCTTGAGATTTGCAGAGATGTCTTGTGAGTTCATGTTGCCGAGACCTTCTTCAATACCCATGAACCATACGGGTGCAGACGGAAGACCGTAGCCAAGAAAGTTGACGATCCGGTCAATTTCCTCTGCGGATAGCTCTGGTTGATGTGCGATCACAAGACCACTCCGTTAGTAAGCACCAGTATAAAATCGCATTAGGCAGAGACGAGATGCTGCCGCGCACGTTGCGGAAATACATGCGCATGTTGACCATCTCCAAGCCGCTTTCGGCAGGCCAGGTACGCACGTACCATGAGCGGGAGTTTGCGTCGGAGCGGCAGAACTATTGGAGCCGCGACCAGCAGGGACATAGCGAGTGGCAAGGCAAGCTGGCCGAGCAGTGGGGTTTGTCAGGTCCGGTCGGCAATGAGCACTTTGCGCTTTTGACGGAAGGGCAGCATCCACACACGGAAGCACAGCTCGTCCGCCATCAGGTTTCCAAAACCTATGAGGGCAAATTCGGCAAAGAAGTGACCAGCGTGGAGCACCGCGCCGGGTGGGATGCCACATTCTCTGCGCCGAAGTCAGTCTCGCTCACTGCCCTTGTCGGCGGCGATGAGCGCGTAAGAGAGGCGCATCGGGAAAGTGTGCGCGTGGCGCTTAGCGAGTTGGAGAAGTACACGCAGGCCCGCATCGGCAACGTCCACGCGCCGGAGACAACCGGCAAATTCGTTGCGGCTACCTTTGAGCACGACACCGCGCGGCCCGTGGACGGCTACGCTGCGCCGCAGCTTCATACTCATGCCGTCATTTTCAACGTCACCGAGCGCGACAACGGACAGACACGCGCCTTGCAGCCGCAGGAGCTATTTGCATCGCAACGCTACGCCACTAGCGTCTACCGTTCCGAGTTGTCGATGCGGTTGCAGGGGTTAGGTTATGAGTTGGAGCGTGGCAAGCACGGACAGCCGGAAATTAAGGGCTATACGAAAGAGTATCTGGAAGCCAGCAGTCCACGCCGAGAGCAGATCAAAGACCATCTGCGCGAGATGGGGATAGACGGAGCGGGAGCCGCGCAGGTTGCCGCGCACCGAACGCGGGACAGCAAAGAGTTGCTATCGTCGGAAGAGGTATTAGCGCGGCACCGCGAGTTGGCCGCGCAGTATGGACACCAGGCCGACAAAGTTGTGGCCGAGGCGCGGGCGCATGAGCATCGCCATGTTTACGAACCCGACCGCATCGCGCAGCAGGCCGTGACCTATGCCCGCGATCATCTCTTCGAGCGTTCCGCCGTGCTGGACCGGCGTGAGCTTCTGGAAGCGGCTCTCAATCGCGGAATGGGAGAAACAACGTATGCCCACATCCGGCAGGAGTTCGCGCAGCGGGCCGCGCGAGGTGAGTTCCGCACGGTCGGAGCGGGCCAGCAGTACACCACTGCCGCGATGCTTCGCATGGAACGCGAGATTATTCAACGGATGCAGGAAGGCAATCAGCGTGGGATGAGTGACCCGATGTTAGTTTCTCCCCAAGTGCGGATTGCAACGGAAGACCGTCACACGGAGCTGAATGCCTCGCAGCGCCAAGTGGTCGATGATGTTTTTCTTTCACGCGAAAAGATAGTGGGATTGGATGGTATCGCGGGCGCGGGCAAGACAACGACGCTGGCCGTCATCCGTGAAGGCGCGGAGGCGCAAGGTTACAAGGTCGAAGGTTTCGCGCCCACGTCCCGCGCGGCGCAAAAGTTGGCCGATGCAGGCATGGAAACATCCACGCTGCAAAAACATCTTGCGCGTGGAGAAAAGCCGGACACCGGCGAGCGCCGCCTGTATGTGCTCGATGAATCCTCGCTCGCGTCCACTAGGCAGATGCACGAGTTTGTGAATCGCTTACATCCGAATGACCGCGTGTTGCTGGTAGGCGACCGTAGGCAGCATGAGGCGGTCGAGGCCGGGCGTCCCTTCGCACAGCTTCAGGACGCGGGCATGAAAACGGTGAAGCTCGAAGAGATCGTCCGCCAGAAAAACCCGGAGCTGAAACAAGTGGTCGAGCAGCTTGCGCGTGGCGAGGTGCGCGAGGCAGTGCAGGGATTGGAGCGGCAGGGCCGCGTCCATGAGATTGCAGGACATGACGACCGCATTACAGCCATAGCGAAGGAATATGCAAAGTCGCCGGAAGGTACGCTGGTTGTCTCGCCCGACAACCGTTCCCGCGTGGAAATCAATCTGGCGATTCGTGCCGAGATGCAGGCGCGCGGCTTGGTCAGTAAAGACGAGCATCCCATTGCGGCGCTTGTGCCGCGCCAAGACCTTACCGGGCCGGAGCGGACATGGGCCGCGCGGTACGAGTTCAACGATGTTGTGCGCTATGCCCGTGCGTCGAAAGAGACAGGCATGGAGCGTGGCGAATACGCGCGGGTCAAGAGCGTGGATGCGGAGAAAAACCTGTTGACGGTCGTTAGAGCCGATGGCTCAGAGCTGACCTATGATCCTCGCAGACAGCAGGGCGTCTCCGTCTATCGGGAAGAATCGCGCAGCTTCGCCGTGGGCGACCGCATCCAGTTCACCGCACCGGCAAATGACTTGAAGGTTGCCAACCGCGAATTAGGAACGGTGGAAGCCATCGGCCCGGATGGGTGTCTGTCTCTCAAGATGGACGGAGGCCGAGACGTGCAACTCGATCCGCGCGAGCATCCGCATCTCGATCACGGTTATGCGGTGACGAGCCATTCCAGCCAGGGGCAGACCGCCGAGCGCGTACTGATTCACGTCGATACCGAGTTGGCCGCGAAAGACCTGCTCAACAGCCGCATGGCTTACGTTGCCGTTTCGCGCGGCGCGGAAGACGCGCAGCTCTACACTAACGACCGCGCGAAGTTGCCGGAGGCGTTAGGGCATGACGTGTCCCACGAGAGCGCCCACACGCCAGCGATCAAGCCGGAGCAAGCCATCACGCCGAAGCAGCCGGAAATCGCCCCGGTCATCGAACACGGCTTAGGCTTAGGGCATAGCCTCTAAAAAGCTCATGTTCGCTACACTGTTTCAAGAAGGGCATAGCAGCGAAATGACGAAAAATGCACAATTCGCCTGCACAGTTCCTACACAGCCAAAGACAGGCTATTTATCCCTCGATAAATCAGCAGTTTCTAAAAATCAACTCACCCGCTCAGGAGGACAAGGGTTGGGGAGGGTCTGTGGTTTCCCACCCTTCGCGCAAGGGCGGCGCGAAGGATGGGGCACCCACGTTAGAGGTGAGTCAGAATGCGGAGGGTGAGGGTGTGCCACCCGCCCTGAAGGCCTCTGCTCCCTCCGTTGCGGTGGGAGGTCGCCGGTTTTCCAGGTCCGAACACACGGACCTGGGAAACCCAGTTAGCGAGGTCCATCTGGCGCGTATGTGTGACGGCTTTTCGCTAGCTGTTGGATTCTTCGCGTTCGATACGGCGCTGTTCGGCGAGGAGGGTCATGGAGCTCATGAGGTTTTGCACGCTGACGATGCCGACGACGCGTCCGCTCTCAGTGACGGGGATGAGGGAGAGGCCGCGGCCGGCGGTGAGGCGGCGGATGGTGGCGCCGAGGGTGTCTTCGGGGCGGGCGACCTGGAAGGCGCGGGACATGACGGACTGGACGTAGCCGTTGCCGTCGTTGCGGAGGGCGTCGACGATGCGCTGGCGGGAGACGATGCCGACGAGTTCGGGACCGCGGACGACGGGGAAGTCCTCTTGCAGGGAGTGGACGCAGCGATAGAGCGCGTCGGCGAGGGTGTCACTGGGCGAGAGGGTGGCGAAGTCAGTGAGCATGACTTCGCGCATGCGCACGGTGTCAACGACGGACTGGAAGAAGACGCCCTGGTCTTCGATCTGCGCGCCGATCATGATGAAGAAGCCGGCGATGATGAGCCAGGGGCTGTGCAGGAGCATGCCGGCGAGCATGGTGGCGAGGGCGAGGAGCTGGCCGAGTCCGCTGGCGGCGCGGCCGGCAGGGGCAAAGCCGTGAGTGCGGGCGAAGTTGCCGCGGAGCAGGCGTCCGGCATCGAGGGGATACGCGGGCAGCAGATGGAGGACGCCGAGGCCGGCCTGCATCCAGACCATGCTGCGCAGCAGATAGGCGGCGGTGATCCAGGGCTGATCGAAGAGGCGGATGTCGCCGCCGGCGCCCATAAAGCTGATGCCGAGAGAGAGCGCCGTGAGGAGGTTGGCGAGGGGTCCGGCGAAGGCGATGGCGAACTGGCCGGCGCCGCGATTGGAGTTTTCCTGGCTTTCAGGGTTGGCGTAGGCGAAGAGGCCGCCGATGGGGAGAAGCAAGATGGCGCGGAGGCGGAGGCCGAACCAGGCGGCGACGAGGAGGCGGGCGACTTCGCGGACGACGACGGCGGCGACGAGGACGAAGAAGAGGGCAAGGCCGCGTCCTACGCCGTTGGTGGCGCTGAGGCCCAGGCACACGAGGGCGAGCAGCGGGAAGAATGCATGCACCCGCAATTCAACACCGAGCCAACGACCCAGAGGGATGGACCAGCCGCGCATAGGGGAATTGTAGAAGGTCGGCCCGGAACGACGAAGATGAATCGCGCGGCGGAGGAGGCGGGCACTGCGCGCGCGTCCGGTATTCTTTTGTGCGATGCGCGTGATTGCGGGGAGATTTCGCAGCCGGATGCTGGCGGCGCCGGCGGGGATGGCGACGCGGCCGACGAGCGACCGGCTGCGGGAGACGCTGTTTAATGTGCTGGCTCCGCGGATCGAGGGGGCGCGGTTTCTTGACTTGTACGCGGGATCGGGGGCGGTGGGCATTGAGGCGCTGAGCCGCGGGGCGGAGCGGGTGGTGTTTGTGGAGAAGGCGCCGGCGGCGGTGAAGGTGCTGCGGGCGAACCTGGAGGGGCTGGGGATCCGGGACGGGTTCAGTGTGCACGGCGGGGCGGTGGGGGCGTTTTTGAAGAGGGCACGGAGCGGAGAGGGCGGATTTGACGTCGTGTTTCTGGACCCGCCGTATGAGGCGGAGGGGGAGTACGAACTGACGCTGGGACTATTCGGCGGCGCGGAGATCGCTCCCAGGTCTCAAATGCGGGACCTCCACCCCACGAACGAGGACCGGTTCGCGGGGGCACAGGGCCAGGGGCAACCAACAGAAGGCGTGCTGGCGCGCGGCGCGGTGGTGATTGCGGAGCATCGCAGGAAGTTCGGGCTGGACGAGGAGTACGGCGTGTTGAAGCGGACGCGGCTGCTGGAGCAGGGGGATGCGGCGCTGAGTTTTTATGAAGCAGCAGCTAGCCGCTAGCTGCTAGCCGCTAGCTTCTAGCTTCTAGCTTCTAGCTTCTAGCTGCTAGCTGCTGGCTGCTGGCTGATAGCGAAGGCAAAGGCGGAGACGGTGCGCGTGGGGGCAACGATTAAGATGAATCGCGTTGGTCGCGCGCGTGGACCCGCAGCGCGATACGAGGATAGGAATCAATGAAAAAGTGGTTGGGCCTGAGTTGTGCGGTGGTGTTGTGTGCGGCGGGGCTGCATGCCGAGAATGCGCCGGCGTGGGTGATTGGGCCATTTACGCGGCCGGCCGAGGGGAATCCGGTGATTACGCCGGAGCCCAAGTCGACGTTTGTCGATCCGATATTGCAGAAGCCGGTGCAGTGGGAGGCGCTGCACACGTTTAATCCGGCGGCAATTGTGCGCGATGGGAAGGTGTATGTGCTGTATCGCGCAGAGGACAACACAGGCGTGATGGATATTGGCGGGCACACATCGCGGCTGGGGCTGGCGGAGAGCAGCGACGGCATCCACTTTACGCGCAGGGGGACGCCGGTGTTTTATCCGGCGAATGATGACCAGAAGGCGCGGGAGTGGCCGGGGGGCGTGGAGGATCCGCGGATTGTGGAGAGCCCGGATGGGATGTACGTGCTGACGTACACGCAGTGGAATCGCGAGACGTATTCGGTGGGGATTGCGACGTCGCGCGATCTGCTGCACTGGACGAAGGATGGGCCGGCATTTTTGACGGCGGCGGGCGGCAAGTATGCGCACCTGGAGTACAAGTCGGCGGGGATTGTGACGCGGATCGAGAAGGGGCGGCTGATTGCGGCGCAGATCAACGGCATGTACTGGATGTACTGGGGTGAAGGCACGATCCGCATTGCCACGTCGCCGGACCTGATTCACTGGACGCCGGTGGAGGACCAGACAGGAAAGCCGGCAGAGCTGCTGCATCCGCGGCCAGGGCACTTTGACAGTTCCTTTCCTGAGACGGGGCCGCCGCCGGTGCTGACGAGCACGGGGATTGTGGTGCTCTACAACGGGAAGAATGCGGCGGAGGGAGGCGATAAGGGCCTTGGGCCGGAGGCGTATGCAGCGGGCGAGGCGCTGTTCGACGCGAACAATCCGATGCGCCTGCTGACGCAGACGAGCGGGCCGGTGCTGCGGCCGGAGCTGCCGTATGAGAAGACGGGGCAGTATGCGGCGGGGACGACGTTTGCCGAGGGGCTGGTGTGGTTCCACAAGAAGTGGTTTTTGTACTACGGATGCGCGGACTCGCTGGTGGCGGTGGCGACGGCTCCGGAGGAGAAGGAGCCGGAGACGGCGGTGCCGGGGACGGCGACGGCGGCGCAGGGTGCAGCGCAGCCGGTGGCGAAGGCGGGCGCGCCGGTGGCGGCGAAGGCTGTGCCTGTGCAGAGCCAGCCGGGCGAGTTCTATCTGCGTGACGGCGACACGGTGGTGTTTTACGGGGACAGCATTACGGAGCAGAACTACTACAACCAGTATGTGGAGCTGTACACGGCGACGCGGTTTCCGCGGATGCATGTGCACTTTTACGGAGCGGGGGTGGGCGGCGATCGCGTGAGCGGCGGCAGCGGCGGGTCGGTGGATGAACGGCTGGGGCGGGATGTGTTCCAGGAGAAGCCGACGGTGGTGACGATCATGCTGGGGATGAACGACGGCGCGTATCAGCCGACGACGAACGCGACCGAGACGCAGTATGTGCTGGGGTATGCGCACATTCTGGACTCGATCAGGATGCATGCTCCGGAGGCGCGGGTGACGATGCTGGGGCCTTCGCCGTTTGACGATGTGACGCGGCCGGAGTGGTTCAAGGGTGGATACAACGCGGTGATGGAGCGGTATGCGCAGCTGGATGAGGAGCTGGCGAAGAAGTTTGGGGTGGGATACATCAATTTGAATCCGCCGGTGGTGGCGGCGCTGAAGAAGGCGGAGGCGCTGGACCCGAAGGTGGCCGAGTTGCTGCTGCCGGACCGCGTGCATCCGGACCCGCCGGCGCACTGGGTGATGGCTGAGGCGCTGCTGAAGGGGTGGAACGCGCCGGCACTGGTGAGCTCGGTGACGATCGATGTGCACACGGGGAAGGTGGATGCGAAGAATGCGACGGTGGATCATGTGCTGGAGATGAATGGAGTGCTGCGGTGGTCGGAGCTGGACGGCGCGCTGCCGCTGCCGCTGACGCGGCTGAACGCGTCGCAGGCGCTGGTGTTCGACCTCACGGACATCGATAAGGAGCTGGACTGGGAGCCGCTGAAGGTGACGGGGCTGAACCCCGGCAAGTATGCGCTGACGATTGATAACACGACGGTGTGGACCTTCTCGGCGGAGGATCTGGCGGCGGGCGTGAACCTGGCGGATTACATGACGCCGATGCTGCAGCAGGCGCAGCGGGTGAGCTGGCTGGTGAGAGACAGGGACGAGGCGCACTACATCCATTTGCGGATGCGGGTGCGGAAGGCGGATGTGAGCGAACCGGACGTGATGCAGGAGTTTGAGGATTCGCTGGAGACGTCGATTCATGACGCGGCACAGCCGCAGGAACACATCTATGCGCTGACGCCGGTGACGGCGCCGGCGGCGAAGTAGGGGGCGGATGGCATTTCGCCCGTCGAGAACGATTTCGATTAAGGGCTAGAACCTGTCCCCCAGCTCCTTTGTGACAAGCGGATCTACGCTGAGCTTGGGACTAAACGTCCCAGCCTGATCTTTTTTCACACGCACCTTCGTTGCCATTGGTGTGAATGCCGTTGCTGACACGAACACATCGTAAAAGCCGGCCGGGACCTGTGCAGAATAGTGACCACTCGCGTCGGTGACCGCTATGACATCTTGCTTTATGCCGATGTTGTCCACAAGGCCGACGGTGCTGCCGCTAGGGTCCCAATGTACGAGTACCCTTGCGTTTGAAATAGCCGCTCCCTCTGAATCCGTGATCTGTCCGGTGATCGTGGACTGAGCCTTTGCATAGGCACACGAGAGGCACAGAGGTACAAGAAGGAGTGCACGAATCAGGCTACTCATAATCTCTCCTTCTACTCAGACTCTACCGCTGGTTCAAGTCTAAGTCGTCGAAGATGGATTCCGGTCGAGTTGTCGCCGACTCGGCAGTAACTGAGTCTTCAACGCCCTCACGGCATCCCTCGAGACCGCAAATGTTGACGCGCGAGCGTTTGAGGTTCCCACCCTTTCGGCCAACAGAAGGCCGAAAGGGTGGGGCACCCACAGTTGCGGTAGGTCTGCATCGCGAAGTATAAGGGTGTGCCACCCGCCGAGGGTCTCGCGTTGGGGGCGAGACGCTCAGCTCAGGTTCAAAGGTCAATTAATGCGTACATATGAAATTGACATTTGTATGTACAGAAATTACAATGACGTGTGGGAGAACTACGCTATGGCTGAAACAAGGCAACGAACTGTCCACAAGAACTTCCGTCTCGATCCGGTGCAGATCGCTCGCGCGCAAAAGGTGCTCGGCGCTTCCACCGAAACGGAGACCATCGTTCGCGCTCTTGATCATGTCATTTCCGAGGCTGAACGCAATCGTCTGACGATTCAAGCCAATCAGCGCTTCTTAAAAAGCGGGGTTGTCATCCGGGATGTGTTTGGGAGTTTAGCGGAATAGAGATGCCGGTTCTATTCGATTCTTCAGTTTATATTGCCGCATTGCGCCCAGGCGGTGATCCCGATCTTCTTGCTCAGCGCTGGGCCATGGAATCTCCGCTGTGGTTGAGTTCCGTAGTACTCGAGGAACTCTACGCGGGGTCCAAACCCGGTGACCGCCGCGTTCTGGAAAAGCTGGAGCGCGATTTCGAGAAGGCAGGGCGACTGCTAGTCCCGAACCTCGGGGATTGGTCATCGGCCGGCAAAACTCTGGCGGCCATCGCCCAGAAATATGGATTCGAAAAGATCGGCAGAGCGCGGCTCACCAATGACACTTTGATTGCGACCAGCGCCGCCCGCAGGGGGATCAGGGTGCTGACGATCAACGTACGCGACTACGAGCTATTGGCGCACTTCTGTCGTCTCCAATGGGAGGCGCGCTCTTTTTGAGACTGACGTGCGGGTCTGCCGGCCTGCCGGAAATGGCATGAACAGGATCACCCCGGTTTCCACTGGGCGGTAAACCTCCCGCGAATCGCGTGAGAAATTCAGTGCATTGTTAGGTTCGGTTGCTTGAGCGAAGAGCGACAGGGGCTGAAACCCGACTCTCAATATTCCGACGTTTTCGGCACGACTCAAGTCGTGCCCTGTTACAAAACAAAAGCGGCGAGATTTGTGGCGGACCGCACTAGATCAATGCACGTTCGTCTTGAGAAGCGTTAACGCCTTTTCCCAGATTTGTCCGCCTGAATAGGGCCCTTCGCCATCTGCATCAAGCTGCGCCTGATCGAACCAGACCCAGTAAACAGTGTTGACTCCAAGCGCGCTGGTCTCTTGTCTGGTTAGATTGCCGTCCCACGGCCCTGAAATGGCGACGACGGCACCTGGCGGTTCGGCGATTGTGCCGACAGCGCCCTGAGCCCAGAAGAAGTCCTCGGACACTTGTACTCTGTTTCCAGCGAAAAACTTGTGCTCAGTCATCGCAATTACACGTTGAAATTATGCATGATCGTGGCTAGCGACGTGCCGGGAGCGGTTTGTCGGCGATTGGGAGTTTCGCGACAGGCATGCAGCCGTTCTGGGCCGGAAGTCTGAGCTGATCAGAGGCTGATGGGGGCTTTCGGCGGGGAGGCCGACGCCTATACTCAGGCGAAGGAGAGTGGGCCATCGCACCGATCACACTTGCACACATTCTTGAGTCGCCGGCGGAAACGTTTGGCGGAGTGGCGACGCACGCCGCGGGTCCGGCGGGCGCGCTGCCACTGTCTGCGGAGATGCTGCTCAAGGAGCCGTCGGGGAATCTGTTTGGTCTGAGCCAGAACGCGGGGATGGGCTGGGAGACTGCGCGTCTTTTGGACCCTGAATTTTTAATCCTCAGCACACACGGCGGGCTGCGCGCGGAAGACGGGCGGCCGATTGCGCTGGGATTTCACACGGGACATTGGGAAGTGGGTTTGCTGGTCGCAGAGGCGGCGCGGGAGTTGAAGGCGCTGCATGCGGTGCCGTTTGCGGGGGCCTGCACCGATCCGTGCGACGGGCGGACGCAGGGCACGACGGGGATGATGGATTCGCTGCCCTATCGCAACGACGCGGCGATGGTGCTGCGACGGCTGATGCGGTCTCTTCCCACGCGTAAGGGCGTGCTGGGCGTGGCGACGTGCGACAAGGGACTGCCGGCGATGATGATGGCGCTGGCGTCGGCGGGTGCGACGCCGGCGGTGCTGGTGCCGGGCGGCGTGACGCTGCTGCCGGAGGCCGGCGAAGACGCGGGCAAGGTGCAGACGATTGGCGCGCGGTTTGCGCAGCAGCAGATCACGCTGGAGTACGCGGCCGATGTTGGGTGCCGGGCGTGCGCATCGCCGGGGGGCGGGTGCCAGTTTCTGGGGACGGCGGCGACGTCGCAGGTGGTGGGCGAGGCGCTGGGATTGTCGCTGCCGCACACGGCGCTGGCGCCTTCGGGGCAGCCGGTGTGGCTGGATGCAGCGAAGCGCTCGGCGCGCGCGCTGCTGCGGATGCATGAGTCCGGCGTGGGGGTTGCGGATGTGCTGACCGATGCGGCAGTGCGCAACGCGATGGTGCTGCATGCGGCGTTCGGCGGATCGACGAACCTGCTGATTCATTTGCCTGCGATTGCGTTTTCAGCAGGACTGCGGCGGCCGGCGGTGGAGGACTGGGCCGCGGTGAACCGCGAGGTTCCGCGGCTGGTGGATGCGCTGCCAAACGGGCCGCGGGGTTTTGCGACGGTGCAGGTGTTTCTGGCGGGCGGCGTGCCGGAGGTGATGCTCAAACTGCATGCAGCGGGACTCCTGGACGGGAGTGCGAGGACCGTCAGTGGCGAGACGCTGGGCGCGTGCCTGGACTGGTGGCGCGAGAGCGAGCGGCGGCACGCGCTGCGCAAGCGGCTGAAGGAGCTGGATGGGATCGATCCGGAAGACGTGATCATGACGCCGGACCGGGCGCGGCAGAGGGGGCTGACGTCGACGGTGTGTTTCCCGGTAGGGAACCTGGCGCCGGAGGGGGCAGTGATTAAAAGCACGGCGATCGATCCGTCGCTGATGGATGAGAAGGGCGTGTATCGGCACCGGGGTCCGGCGCGGGTGTTTGTGACCGAAGAGGCGGCGATTAAGGCGATCAAGGGCGGCGCGGTTGGGCAGGGCGACGTGGTGGTGCTGATCTGCGGCGGACCGAAGGGGGCCGGCATGCAGGAGATCTACCAGATTACGTCGGCGCTGAAGGCGCTGCCGCACTGCAAGCACGTTGCGGTGTTGACGGACGCGCGGTTCAGCGGGGTTTCGACGGGGGCGTGCGTGGGGCATATCTCACCGGAGGCGCTGGCGGGCGGACCGATCGGCAAGGTGCGCGAGGGCGATGTGATCGAGATTGTGATTGACCGTGCGGGGATGGTGGGTACGGTGAATCTGGTCGGCGACGGCGTTTCTGGTTTCGGAGCGGAGGTAGGGGTGGAGAAGCTGGCCGCGCGCGAGCCGCGGCCGGATCTGAAGCCGCATCCGGCGCTGCCCGAGGACACGCGGCTGTGGGCGGCGCTGGTGCAGGCGAGCGGCGGCGTGTGGGGCGGCTGCGTGTATGACGCGGAGAAGATTGTGGCGGCGCTGGAGCACCGGTGACGGGCGGAGCGCGCGGCGGGTGAGACCAATTAGAGTACGGGGCATGAAGCTAACGGGCATTTTCGTTCTATTGATCGCGATCGCGCTGGGGCCGGGGCGGGATGTGGCTGGTCCGGTGCAGGCGTCGGGTGATGCTGCGGCGGGCGCGCGGCCGCAGCTGGTGATTATCGATACCGACATTGGCGATGACATTGACGACGCGTTTGCGCTGGCGCTGGCGCTGAAGAGCCCGGAGCTGAAGATCCTGGGGATCACGACGACGTTTGGGGATACGGAGATGCGGGCGCGGCTGCTGGACCGGTACCTGGCGGCCGCGGGGCGGAGCGACATTCCGGTAGCGGCCGGGCCGCCGAGCATGGCGGACAACGTGATGACGCAGAAAGCGTATGCGCTGGGCGAGCCGGACCGGAAGCACGAAGATGGCGCGCAGTTTCTGCTGGAGCAGATTCGCGCACACCCTGGCCAGATCACGTTGATTGCGATCGGTCCGCTGTTTACGGTGCAGGCGGCGATTGCGCGCGATGCGGCGACGTTTCGCAAGCTGAAGCGGGTGGTGATGATGGGCGGGAGCATCGAGAGGGGGTATGACGGGCTGCACGGCGAGAAGCGGCCGGCAGAGCCGGAGTGGAATATCGGCCAGAATCCGGCGGGAGCGAGGGCGCTGTTTGCAGCGGGCGTGCCGATTGACATGATGCCGCTGGATTCGACTCAGATCCATTTAGGGAGCGCGGACCGGGGAGCGATTTTTGCGCACGGATCGCCGCTGACCGACCAGTTGACGATGCTGTATCGCCTGTGGGTGGCCGGCACGGGGAGCCATTCTCCGACGCCAACGCTGTTTGATCCGGTGGCGGTGACGTACACGTTCAGGCCGGAACTGTGTCCGGCAAAGCCGATGCGAATCGAAGTGGACGGCAAGGGGATGACGAGGCCGGTGGAAGGGAAAGCGAACGCCGAGGTTTGCTTGCACTCGGATGAGGCGGGGTTTCTGAAGCTGCTGCTGGGACGGATTGCGGGGCGGTGAGGCGCGACAGGGGGGACGCGAAGACGCCGGCGTCACGGGAGCAAAGGCGCCGTTCCGGGGCTGAACCTGGGCGCTAAAACCTTTGACTGTGCGCTTTGTCACTTTCAAGTCCATTGACAGCCGTGGAAAGTAGGAGAAAAATGGCGGGTCGATGGGAAGTAAGCCGTTTCCAATGGACCATTTCCAACAGACAAGGGGAGGAAAAGTGAGTTACGCATTTGGCATGAAGACTTTGAGCGCCACGGCGCTTTTGGGTATGGGACTTGTTTTGGCGGGTTGCAAGTCGGCTCCGGATTTAACCCAGGCGCAGGCGCAGTCCATGATTCAGGCGAAGTATGACCAGGCGGCTCCGGTGGGTGTGACGGTCGTGGTCAGCGACCTTGGGATGCGCCAGGGCGCGGTGGCCAAGCTGTGGGATCGGACGAAGATCTATCCAAACCGGATCTGGGCGGATTTCAAGCTGACGGACGAGGGCAAGAAGGCCGTGAAGCTGGCGAACGGCGGAGACGTGATCGAGTGGCGGCCTCAGAGCCAGAATGACACGAGCTACTCGATAACGGTGACGACAGCGGCAGCCAACCATCTGAAGGCCATCAATGTGGGGCAGCCGCAGGACGAGATGCTGCCGGGCGCCGATACAGCCAAGGGCGTGGATTACACGGAGGGTGTGGATCTGACCGGCGTGCCGGATGCGCTGCAACAGATCGCGCACAATCCGGGGAACCAGCTGAGCACGAAGCGCCATGCCGATTTTGCGCTGGTGAATGGGGCGTGGACGCTGAAGGGGATTAACTAAGGGATTCAAAGCGGGGCTCCGGTTCTGCGGGCTCCGCCGGACCGGAATTGCGGGGCGCGAAGCTTGCATCTGCCGCGGTTGATGCCGGCAGGTCCGGGAGATTCTTTCGAAGGGGCGCTGGGGCGAAGGTTCCGGCGCCATTTTTGTCGGAGCAAGCAGGTCGAATCCTGAAAGGAAATCGTCGGAATTCCACGATCTACGAGATGATTCAAGACTAGTTTGAACCGTAAGAACGACCAGTACGCGTAAGACAAATCCAAATGAGGGGCCCATTGACGATGCGGAAGCGGTTGTGCGTTTTGGCGGCACTGCCGGTGGCAGTGCTTCTGGCTGGTTGTGGAGGGGGAGCGAGTAGCGGCGGAAATGGCGGGGGAACCGGGGGTGGGGGAAACAGTAATCCCACCACGGTCACGTTCACCTTCCAGGGAGCGTTGCCAGCGGCTGTTGCGGCGAAGATCGGATCCGGCAGCTTTACGGCGCAGACGGTATCGTCGGGAACGCTGACGCTGTCGATACCCAGTGGGACGACGACGTTGGCGGTGGTCTATCTGTGTCCGGCGTATACGGAGACTGCCGGGCCGAGTCAGTTTCAGATCAATCAGGAAGTCGTCAATGAGGTGAGTACGGCGGATGGCACGCAATTCTACGGTTCGTGTCCGCAGGCGCCTGCAACGGGGCAGACTGGAACGCTGACCGCGAGTGTGGACGCAAGTGCGGTGCCTGGGGTTTCGATCTTGGATCTGGATGCGGTGAATGGCAGCAATACCGCGGCGGAGCTTGCGGCTACGGCGACGGCGAGCTTCAGTTTTGCGGCTCCCGCCGGGACAGACCGGGTTGAGCTGTTTGCGTTCAACCAGCAGATTACGCCTGAGGAAGGATTCTTAACGCTGGTAGCGGCGAAGGACTTTTCCGGTCAGGCGGTGCCGGGAGCATTGAATGGCGGCAGTACGGTGGCTCTGGAGGCCGCCGACGAAGTGACAGCTGAACCGATCACGTATGCCAATGTGCCCTCCGGTTATTCGGCTCCCACGACCGAAGTTACGTTTAATGTGAACGGCTCGCACGGCGTGATCATTGAAGACGCGGCGAGCAATTCATATCCCGCGCTGCCGGTTAGCGCGGTGGAGAGCGGCGATACTTACTTGCTGATGGCGCACGCGAATGACAGTTCGAACATTGCCAATGAGGTGATGTGCGAGCAGACGACCAGCAGCGCCGGACCGGCATCGTTCACCTTTCCGACGCCGTGGACGTACGCGGGGCCGACGGCGGCAGCGCTGCCGACGTTCACCTTCGCCTACACGGGATTCTCGGGCTCGGCTGCGATCACCGATGTTGCCAGCCTGTTCTGGTCGCCCTCGTCGACGATGCAAGACGCTTTTGTAGTCACTGCGTCGACGAACTACCTGAGCGGATCGACCAGCCTTGCGATGCCCGATCTTTCGGGTGTGGCGGGCTTTCTGCCGGCGCCGGTTTCAGGGACTTCGGTTTCCTGGGGAGCCTCTGTGAACCAAGGGATTCCGGGCGTTGCGCAGGCATCGCTCTCTCCTAATGAAACCTCAAGCACGGTGACGACCGGCGGGCGTTTCACGGTGCCGTAGGGCTGTCATGGGTTGGCGCAATGTCCATGCGATCTCTATGGACCTTTCGATGCGTGTGACTGGAGATACAGAAGGTCACCGGTCTCAGATGTTAGGCAGGGAATGGGGGAAGACGGGCCATGTTATTTGAATGGAAGCGGTTGGGTGTGGTTGCTTTGGTTGCGGGCGTGGTTGCGGGGTGCGGAGGCGGTGCGAGTAGCGGCGGCAGTGGTGGAGGGGGAACCGGAGGGGGTGGGAACAGTACGACGGTGACGTTCAGCTTTGAGGGTGCGACCCCGACCGCGGTAGCAACGCAGGTGGGATCGGGTGCATTCCAGACCGTAACGCCAGCAGCTTCAGTGTCTTTGACATTGCCCAGCGGGACGACGAAGTTCGCTGTGGCTTATGTGTGCCCGGCGGTGATGGTTAATAGCAGCACAGGGCAAGTCCTGACGACCGGGCAGGATGTATTTGAGGCCACGACGACGGATGGGACGTCGTTCAGCGGAACTTGCGGCATGGCGAACTGGACGGGGACGACGGGGACGTTAACCTTTGGCGTGGATGCGAGCGCGATCAACGGCGCCAGCGAAATATCGGTGCAGGCGGAGAACAGCCAGTATTATGCGCAGGCTCCGTATGAACTGGTGGCGTCGAACGCAACGCTGGCTGCACCTGTGGGCACGGATCGCGTGGATATCGAGGCATGGGGCACTACCGGGAGTGGCTTCCAATACCTGCTAACTACCTACGCCGCGAAAACACTGACCGGACAGAGCGTGCCGGGAAGCCTGAATGGCGGCAATACGGTTGTTCTAGGTGCGGAAGACCTTGTGACGATGGAGCCGATCACGTTCAACGGTACGCCATCGGGCTTCAGCGGGCCGTTCGTGACGGCGGACTACCTGCCGACCGGAGAGGCGGGGTCCTTCCTGCTAACGTACGGGGCGGCGACCGAGTATCCGGGACTGCCGGCGGGAGTGACGCAGGGTGGCGGAAGCTACGATGTGCAGGCCGAGGCGATTGCCGTACCGAATGCGACGGCGGCGGTGACGGTGCTTCAGAGGTTCAGCTCCGCGGGTCCGGTCACGGTGAATTTTCCGGCGGTGTGGACTTATCCGGGACCATCAGCGGCGGCACTGCCGACGTTCAACTTCGATTACACAGGGTTCGCGGGCAAATCGGGCGTGAGCCAAACGGGTGAAATCGGATGGCTTACGGGGCAGAGCACAGAGATGAGCTATTTTGTAAAGTCGTCGGCAAGTTACCAGGGAAGCTCGGCGAGCATGACGATGCCGAACCTGACCAGTTTGCCGGGGTTCCTGGCTCCTCCGGCCTCAGGGACGTCGGTATTCTGGGTGGCAGCCGTGTCGCAGAGTGATACCGGGAGCCTGCAACCGGTCTCAGGGAGTATGACCGAGAGCACGGCGACTGCTGAGGGCTCGTTTACTGTGCCGTAAGGTGGAATTTGGGCGGAACCCGGACGGGGAACTCATTGACCCTGTCCGGGATTCTTGTTATTGTAGAAAGGTTCCGCAAGAACGCCTCTGTTCGTGTGTCTTAGCGAAGGAGGGTAAGGGCAGTCCGGCTGGAGTGAGAGGCAAGGACTGAGTCCCGGAGGCCGGAAGAAGCAGTGCCGGCGAGTTCCTGAAGTTGCTCTCATCTTGCGGGGGCTGGGAACAACATCGCATCGGTGCTCGCGCGTTTCTCCACCTTGGAGGGCTATGCGAGCCGGAATCGGCGAAACGGAGCGGGCCTTACCTGGAGTTGAGGGATAAGCGACCTGCCACCGTCCTGATTCTCGTCTGGAAGTGGAACGAAGGCAGACGCGAAGCATCAACGTGGGCTTCTGCGAACCTGTGCGGCCGAAGGGCTGCCTGGCGCGGAAACGCCACGAAGGGGTGCGCGCGGCGGCCGAACGGGGAAGTTTAAGGGTTTTGGGGTAAGGAGTTTCGGATTGCCTACTTTTAATCAGCTTGTCCGCAAGGGGCGCACGGCCCCACGTTACAAGACAGCGTCGCCTGCCCTGCAGGCTTCGCCGCAGCGGCGCGGTGTGTGCACCCGTGTGTACACCCAGACGCCCAAGAAGCCGAACTCGGCTCTGCGCAAGGTGGCCCGTGTGCGGTTGACCAATGGTATTGAGGTGACGACCTACATTCCCGGCATTGGCCACAACCTGCAGGAGCACTCGATTGTGCTGATCCGCGGCGGCCGTGTGAAGGATCTGCCGGGCGTGCGGTATCACGTGGTGCGCGGCACGCTGGATTCAGTGGGCGTGGCCAACCGCAAGCAGAGCCGCTCGAAGTACGGAGCGAAGCGCGCCAAGGGCGGCGCGGCGGCGGGCAAGAAGTGAAAGGCAGCTTCCAGCTTCTAGCCCCCAGCTTCTAGCTGGGCGGCGGTAGACGAAGCCGAAGAGGCGGGCGTGGGCAGGATGAAACTAGAAGCTAGTAGCCAGAGGCTAGTAGCTGTTTTTGAGGAATTATGCCGAGAAAAGGGCACATTGCGAAGCGGGAAGTGGCGGCGGATCCGGTGTACGGGTCGACGCTGGTGACCAAGTTTGTGAACTCGATGATGTGGGGCGGCAAGAAGTCGACGGCCCAGGGCATCTTCTATAAGGCGATGCAGAATCTCGAGGCAAAGGGCGGCGGCGAAGAGGCCATCAAGCTGTTCAAGAAGGCTGTGGAGAACTGCAAGCCGCTGCTCGAGGTGAAGACCCGCCGCGTGGGCGGCGCCAACTACCAGGTGCCGATCGAAGTGAACGCCGATCGCCGCACCTCGCTGGCGATCCGCTGGCTGATCACCTACGGGCGTGCCCGCGGCGAGAAGGGCATGATCGACAAGCTGTCGAACGAGCTGCTGGACGCGGCCAACGGGCGCGGCGCAGCGATGAAGAAGAAGGAAGATGTGCACCGCATGGCCGAGGCCAACAAGGCCTTTGCGCACTATCGGTGGTGAGAACAAGCCGCAAGCTTTTAGCTCCTAGCTACTAGCTGTTGCAGCGGCAGGTGCGATCTGGGAGTCGAATCGGGCTCTGTGAAAACAAGCTAGAAGCTGGTGGCTAGGAGCTAGCTGCTAGGAAGTTAACCGCGGGTGATCCCGCAAGG
The DNA here is from genome assembly GCA_035508305.1 of Acidobacteriaceae bacterium. Taxonomy (GTDB): domain Bacteria; phylum Acidobacteriota; class Terriglobia; order Terriglobales; family Acidobacteriaceae; genus Palsa-343. Next base: position 19,856 of record DATJNE010000147.1, read on the forward strand.
AAGAAATGCCGTGGCTCGCAACATACCTCTGAACCGTTGCCGGAATATCGGAATCATGGCGCATATCGACGCCGGGAAGACGACAGCGACAGAGCGCATCCTGTTTTATACGGGCATCACGCACCGCATCGGCGAAGTGCATGAAGGCACCGCGACCATGGACTACATGGAGCAGGAGCAGGAGCGCGGCATCACGATTACGTCGGCTGCCACCACCTGCATGTGGAAAGACATCCGCATCAACATCATCGACACGCCGGGGCACGTGGACTTCACGGCCGAGGTGGAGCGGTCGCTGCGCGTTCTCGACGGCGCGGTTGCGGTGTTCGACTCGGTGAGCGGCGTGCAGCCGCAGACGGAAACCGTGTGGCGGCAGGGCGACAAGTACAAGGTTCCGCGTATCTGCTTCGTGAACAAGATGGACAAGAATGGCGCGGACTTTGAGTACGTGCTGGACACCATCCGCAAGCGGCTGGGCGCGCGGCCTGTGGCGCTGCAGATTCCCATCGGGGCCGAAGCGAACTTCAAGGGCGTGATCGATCTCATCGAGATGAAGGCCATTCTGTGGCACGACGAGACGATGGGCGCGAAGTACTCGGTTGAGGAGATTCCTGCGGACCTGCACAAGAAGGCCGAGGCCTTCCGGATGCAGCTGATCGAAGTGATTGCCGAGACCGACGATGTGTTGCTGGAGAAGTTCCTTGAGGGCGAGACGCCAAGCATTGCCGAGTTGAAGGCCGGTATCCGGCAGGCGACCATTGACCTGAAGGTTTTTCCGGTGATCTGCGGATCTGCGTTCAAGAACAAGGGTGTGCAGACGCTGCTCGACGCGGTGGTGGATTACTTGCCCAGCCCGCTCGACAAGCCTCCGGTGGAAGGCATCGATCCTTCGCGGCCGGAGCACAAGCTGGTTCGCAAGGCGGAAGACGGGGAGCCGCTGTCGGCGCTGGTCTTCAAGCTGATCAACGATCCATTTGGCAAGTTGTCGTTTATCCGCATCTACTCTGGTTCGCTGAAGACGGGCGACACGATTCTGAACCCGCGTACGGGCAAGACGGAGCGTGTGGGCCGCCTGGTGAAGATGCACGCCAACAAGCGGGAAGACATCACCGAAATCTATGCGGGCGACATTTGCGCCTGCGTGGGTCTGAAGGATCTGAAGACGGGCGATACGCTGAGCGCGCCGCAGCATCCGATCGCGCTGGGCGCGATTACCTTCCCTGAGCCGGTGATCTCGGTGGCCATTGAGCCCAAGACCAAGGCGGATCAGGAGAAGATGGGCATCGCGCTGTCGCGCCTGGCCGACGAGGATCCCACCTTCAAGGTGCGGACCGACGAGGACTCGGGGCAGACGATCATCAGCGGCATGGGCGAGCTGCACCTTGAGATTCTTGTGGACCGCATGAAGCGAGAGCACAAGGTCGAGGCGAACGTGGGCGAGCCCAAGGTGGCCTTCCGCGAGACGATTCGCAAGGCGGCAGAGGCGGAGGGTAAGTACATCCGTCAGACCGGCGGTTCGGGCAACTATGGGCATTGCAAGCTGCGCATCGAGCCGAATGAGCCGGGCAAGGGCTACGAGTTCGTCAACGACATCAAGGGCGGCGTGGTGCCCAAGGAGTACATCAAGCCGATCGACCAGGGCGTGCAGGGTGCGCTGGAGCTGGGCATTCTGGCCGGTTATCCGATTGTGGATGTGAAGGTCACGCTTTACGACGGCAGCTATCACGAAGTGGACTCGAACGAAATGGCGTTCAAGTTTGCCGGTTCGATTGCGTTCAAGGAAGCGGCAAGGAAGGCTTCGCCGGTTCTGCTGGAGCCGGTGATGGCGGTGGAAGTGACGGTTCCCGAGGAGTTCATGGGAACGATCATCGGCGACATCAACTCGCGCCGGGGCCGCATTGAAGGCATGGAGCACGCGGCTGGATCGCAGGTGATCAAGGCGATTGTGCCGCTGAAGGAGATGTTCGGCTACGTGAACGACATTCGTTCGTCGACGCAGGGCCGTGCGTCGTATTCGATGCAGTTTGCGCGCTACGAAGAGGCGCCGCGCATGATTGCCGATGAGATCATCGGCCGCGCGCAAGGGAAGTAGGAAAGGCGAGCTATCAGCTCTTAGCTTTCAGCTATCAGCTAGTGCTCGGGTCAGTGGAAGGCGTCGGCTGAAGCGCGATGGGGCTGAAAGCCGATGGCTAGAAGCTGAAAGACGATTTTTGGGGCTGGAGCCGGATAGCCGGCGCCCCTGGCAGCAACGTGCAGTAGGAGCTACGAAAGGGAATCAGGGTTTTTATGGCGAAGGAAAAGTTTGACCGTTCGAAGCCGCACGTGAACGTGGGAACGATCGGGCATATCGATCACGGCAAGACGACGTTGACGGCGGCGATCACGAAGGTATTGTCGAAGCACAACCCGAAGATCGCGTTCCGTTCG
>DATJNE010000148.1:0-34210 GCA_035508305.1 Acidobacteriaceae bacterium
GCTCCGTCTCGCCTTCGTAGATCCGCCGCCGCGCCGCCCGCTTCACCTCGTCGTCCAGCGACCCGGTGAGCAGCGTCATCCGATACTTATGCTGAGCCCGTTCGAGGATTCTCCGCGCCGACAAATAATGTTGTGTCGCCAGAATCTCCGTCGGCGCCATCAGCGCCGCCTGATAGCCATTCTCGATGGCGATCAGCATGGCCTGGAGCGCCACAATCGTCTTCCCCGATCCCACATCCCCCTGCAGCAGGCGCCGCATCGGCGTCCCCCGCCGCATGTCGGCCGCAATCTCGCCCAGCGCGCGCTTCTGCGCGCCGGTGGGATGGAACGGAAGAATCTCGCGCAGCGCCGCCCGCACCTTTTCGCTGGTTGCGAAGGCGATCCCGATTTTCTCCTGGAATTTTCTGCGCTTCACCTCCAGCCCCAGCTCCAGGTAAAACAGCTCCTCGAAAATCAGCCGCTGGTGAGCCGGCGTTCCAGCCGATTGCAGTTGTCCCAGCGCTGTTCCCGCCGGCGGGAAATGCACGGCGCGCAGCGACTGCTCGCGGCTCGGCAGGTCCAGGCGTTTCAGAATGGAGCCGGACAGGGAAGCCGGCAGCGTCTCCGGAATCCCCTTCAGCTCCTCGAGAATGTTCCACACGGTCCGGCGAATCCATCGCGACGCCAGCTTGCTGCCGCCGAGGGACTCATAGACCGGAGTGATCCGGCCCACTTCGAGCAGCCGGTCCAGGTCGTCGGCCGAGCCGTCGGGGATGATTTCAAACTGCGGCTGCATCATTTTGAAGCCGCGGCCCGAGCGCGATGCCTCGACACGCCCATAGAGCGCCACCATTTGCCCGGCGTGGAATTTCCCCTCCAGATACTTCCCGTGGAACCACATCGCCTTGAGCGACTGGATGCCCTGGCCCACGGTCATTTCAAAGATGGGCATGCGTTTGGTGCGCAGCAGTGCGGCCCCGCGCACCTCGCCAATGACGCTCGCCGTTTCGCCGGCCTTCAGTTCGCTCAGCGCCCGCGGATTCAGCCGATCCTCGTAGCGGAAAGGCAGATGCATCAGCAGATCTTCGACCGTTGCGATCCCCTTTTCAGCCAGCATCTGCGCGATCGCGGGCCCAATGCCCTTCACAAACTGGATGGGAGTTTCAAGCGTGAGCACTGCAAGCGATGCTAACAGGAGCATGTTGTGTCGTTTCTGAGCCCTGAGACCTGAAATCTGACCTGTTCCTGTGCAAATCCCCCCTTGTCTCCGGCCGGTCTTTTAGGCGAAGATAAGGCGAAGATTGCTGTATGCCTTCCGCCGCCACCCTTCGCCAACAGATCGAAGCTGCCCTCGCCAGCCGCATTCCCTCCGCGCTCACCCCTGTCCCGCGCGTCCTTTGTCCGACAGCGCCCACCGGCATTCCCGCCCTCGACGACGCTCTCAACGGCGGCCTCCCCATCGGCGTCATCACCGAACTCACCGGCCCCGAATGCTCCGGCCGGACATCGTTGGCGCTCTCCTTTATCGCGTGTCTGACAAATGACAACCGTGTCTGCGCCTGGGTCGACGTGTCCGACACCCTCCACCCCGAATCCGCTGCCGCCATCGGCGTCGACCTCAACCGCCTTCTCTGGATTCGCTGCGGCCCCGAAGCCGAACAACTCACCCTCCCCGGTTTCGAGAATGTGTCATCACCATCATCGTGGGTGCCCCATATCTGCCCGGTTTTGGCAGATGTGGGAACAAAATCGATTGCAAAAAATTCCGCACCGCCGATCCGCCACGACTATCTCGCACCCCGCTGCTGCGAACCTGTGCCAAAAGTCCGACGCCCGAGCAGGGAAGTCGTGTCATCCCGACCGGAGCCTAATGCCCTGAGCCCGGAGCCCGGTGTTCCAAACTCTAAACTCCAAACTCTGAACTCTTCTTCCCCGCGTTCCCGCAAGCCGTACTCTCGCCTCGATCAGGCCCTCCGTGCCACCGACCTTCTCCTCCAGGGCGGAGGCTTCAGCGCCATTGTCCTCGACCTCGGCTCCGTCGCCCCCGAATTCGCCCTCCGCGTTCCCCTCGCCACCTGGTTCCGCTACCGCGCCGCCGCCGAGCGCACCCACTCCAGCGTCCTCCTCCTCACCCAGCACGCCTGTTCGAAAAGCAGCGCCGGCCTCGTCCTTCACTGCCAGCCCAGCCAGGTCGATCCTGATTCGACCACCGTCTTTACCGGTGCCGAACACCGCGTCGAAATCGCCCGCGATCGCTTCACAAAAACCATCGACTTCGACCGCCGCAAGCCGCCCCAAAGCGACCACACCATCCTCTGGAGCAGCCGCACTCCCTGGGCCTCAACCCGTCCTGCCACCCCCGCAAAAGCAGGCCGCAAATGACCAGAGAGTTGATCCCCGCCCTTTACGCCTGCCTCTACGTCCGCGAATTTCCCGCACAGTCCATGCTGCGTCTCCGCCCTCAGCTCAAAAACACCCCCGTCGTCATCCTCGAAGGAACTCCGCCGCGTCAGACAGTCTGCTCCCTCAACGCCCGCGCCACCGCTCTCGGAATGGAGCCCGGCCTCACTCGTGCCGAACTCGACGTCTTCCCGGGTGTCACGCTCCTCCCTCGTGCTCTTTCCGAAGAATCCAGCGCTCGCGCCGCACTCCTCCAGGCAGCCGGCCGGTTTTCCCCCCGAATTGAATGTCTGACGCCGAACGGCAGTCCCGAAAAAATGTCCGACAGGCCCAGCATCGCGTCCGACACGCACTTCTCCTGTGTCCTCGACATCGCCGGCACCGAAAAACTCCTCGGCCCTCCCGAAATACTCGCCCAAAACCTTCTCGCCGTCGTCCGCGCCCTCGGCATCGATGCCTCCGTCGTTGTCAGCGCCAACATTGACGCTGCCCTCTGCCTCGCCCGCTCCATGCCGGTTCGCATCGCCATCATCCCTCCCGGTGAAGAAGCCAAAACCCTCGCTCCGCTTCCGCTCTCCGTCCTCCCGCTTACCCCCGACCACGCAGAAACCTTCGCCCGCTGGGGCATCTTCACCCTCGGCGCCATCGCCGCACTCCCCGAAAAGGAGCTCATCGCCCGCCTTGGCCAGCAGGGCCGCCGTCTCCGTCAACTCGCCCGCGGCCAGGCCCCGCATCTCCTCGTCCCCACCGACCCACCGCTCCTCCTTGAAGAGCGTATCGAGCTCGACTCCCCTGTCGAACTCCTCGACTCGCTGCTCTTCGTCCTCGGCGTCCTCCTCGACCACCTCATTGCCCGCGCCTCCACGCACATCCTCGCCCTTGCCTCGGTCACCGTCACCCTCGCCCTCGACGGCGGCTGCACCCACACGTGCACCGTCCGCCCTGCGCTTCCTGGAAACGACCGCCGCCTCTGGCTCCGCCTCCTCCATCTTGACCTGCAGGCGCACCCGCCCTCCGCCGCCATCCTCGCCATCACCGTCACCGCGGACCCCGGCTCCACCAGCAAAATCCAGCTCGGCCTCTTCACCCCGCAGTTGCCCGAGCCCAACCGCCTCGACATCACCCTTGCCCGCATTCGCTCCCTGGTGGGGGACAACCGCGTCGGACGCGCCGTCCTCGAAGACACCCACCGCCCCGACACCTTCCGCATGGAACCCTTCACCCTTCCCGCAACCCAAACCGCTACCAGCACCCTCCCCGTCCCGCAAATCCAAATCCAGAATCAGGCCCACGCCGCGCGCCGCCGTCTCCGTCCGCCTGAACCCATCACCGTTACCCTCCAGCAGCGCCGCCCCGCAAGCTTCATCTTTCGCAACCAGCGCTACATCGTCGAGCGCGCCTGGGGCCCCTGGTTTTTCTCCGGCAACTGGTGGGGCATCGAATGCTGGTCGATCGAAAAATGGGACCTCGTCGCCCGCTCGGACCGCGACGGCGCCATCCTCTCCTGCGCCATCGCCCGCAATCCCCTCCGTCCCGCCGCCCTCAGCGACTGGCGCCTCGAGGAGCTCTATGACTAGCGTTGCGAGTACAGTCCGCTATGTCGAGCTCCACGCCGCCAGCGCCTTCTCCTTCCTCGAAGCCGCCTCCCAACCCGAAGACCTGATCGAACGCGCCACCGAACTCGAAATCCCCGCCGTCGCCCTCCTCGACCGCAACGGCGTTTACGGCTCCGCGCGCATGCACACCTCCGCCCAGCGCAACGGCCTCCGCGCTCACGTCGGCGCCACCATCTCGACCTCCGCCTGGGGCGCCGGAGGCGCGTCCGCTACTTCTGCGCCAAAGGCGCGGTCAGCCGCACTGCAGGTGCCCCTCCTTTGCACCTCCCGCACCGGCTATCAGAATCTCTGCCAGCTCATCACGCAGTTCAAAATGCGCGAGACCACCAAAGCCGAAGGCGCCGCCACCCTCGACGACCTCGCCCAATACTCCAACGGCCTCCTCTGCCTCACTGGCGGCGACGAAGGCCCGCTCGCCGCAGCTCTCGCCACCGGCGGCGAACCCGCAGCCCGCACGCTTCTCGAACAACTCATCGCCCTCTACGGCCGCGACAATATTTACGTCGAACTCCAGCGCCACCAGCTTCCCGACCAGGAAGCCCGCAACCAGGCCGCCCTTCGCCTCGCCCGCTCTATGAACCTCCCCATCGTCGCTACCAACGGCGTCCGCTACGCCAGGCCTGGCGACCGCGAAATCCTCGACGTCTTCACCTCCATCCGCCATCATGTCGACCTCGACCACGCCGGCCGCCTCCTCGCCACCAACAACCACCGCTACCTGCGCTCCGCCGCAGAAATGTCCGCCCTCTTTCGCGACCTCCCCGAAGCCCTCTTCAATACAAACGAAATCTCCCAGCGCCTCACCTTCCAGCTCACCGACCTGGGCTATGAATTCCCCCACTACCCCGTCCCCGACTCCGAAACCATGGACTCCTTCCTCCGCAAACGCACCGACGAAGGCGTCCGCCTCCGCTACGGCGCCAAAAACGACCCCGCTCTCCTCGCCCGCGCCCGCAAACAAATCGACCACGAACTCGCCCTCATCGCAAAGCTTGGCTTCGCCGGCTACTTCCTCATCGTTTGGGACATCGTGCAGTACTGCAAACAGCACGACATCCTCATCCAGGGCCGCGGCTCGGCCGCTAACTCCGCCGTCTGCTACGCCCTCGAAATCACCGCCATCGACCCCGTCGGCATGGAGCTCCTCTTCGAGCGCTTCCTCAGCGAAAACCGCGGGGAGTGGCCCGACATCGACCTCGACCTTCCCTCCGAAGAAAAACGCGAGCAGGCCATCCAGTACGTCTACCAGCGCTACGGCGAGCTCGGCGCCGCCATGACCGCCAACGTCATCACCTACCGCGGCAAGTCCGCTGCGCGCGAAGTCGGCAAAGCCCTCGGCTTCGACCAGGAATCCCTCGGCCGCCTCACCTCGCTCGTCTCCCAGTGGGAGTGGCGCGGCGAATCCGACACCATGGCCAATTCCTTCCACCACGCCGGCTTCGACACGGCCCACCCGCGCATCGCCAAATACCTCGAGCTCTGCGTGCGCCTCCAGGACCTCCCGCGCCATCTCGGCCAGCACTCCGGCGGCATGGTCATCTGCCAGGGCCAGCTCAACCATGTCGTCCCCCTCGAGCGCGCGTCCATGCCCGGCCGCACCGTCATCCAGTGGGACAAGGAAGACTGCGCCGATCTTGGCATCATCAAAGTCGATCTGCTCGGCCTCGGCATGATGGCCGTCCTCAAGGATTGCCTCACGCTGATCCCCGAGCACTACAACGAGCCCATTGACCTGGCGCAGCTGCCCGAAGACCCCGAGGTCTACAAAGTCCTGCAGCGCGCCGACACCGTCGGCATGTTCCAGATCGAGAGCCGCGCGCAGATGGCCTCGCTGCCGCGCAACCATCCCGACCGCTTCTACGATCTCGTCGTTCAGGTCGCCATCATCCGCCCTGGCCCCATCGTCGGAAAAATGATGCATCCTTATATGCGCCGCCGCCAGGGGAGGGAAGAGGTCACTTACCCGCATCCCTCGCTCGAACCCGTGCTCAGGCGCACCCTCGGCGTGCCGCTCTTTCAGGAGCAGCTCCTCCGCATGGCCATGACCGTCGCGAACTTTACAGGAGCCGAAGCCGAAGAGCTGCGCCGCGCCGTCGGCATGCGCCGCTCGTGGCAGCACATGAAGGATCTGGAAGGCAAGCTGCGCCGCGGCATGACCGACAACGGCCTTGCTCCGCAGACCCAGGACGAAATCGTCCAGGCCATCAGTTCCTTCGCCCTTTACGGATTCCCTGAGTCCCACGCCGCCAGCTTCGCGCTCATCGCTTATGCCTCGGCCTATATTAAGGTGAAATACCTCGCTGCCTTCACCGCGGCGATCCTGAACAACCAGCCGATGGGGTTTTATGCGCCCGCGGTCCTCGTCAAGGACGCGCAGCGCCACGGACTCAAGGTCCGCCCCATCGATGTGCAGGTGTCCGACTGGCCCTGCACCATCGAACACGAAGACGATGGGTCGCTGTCGATGCGTCTGGGACTGCGCTATGCACGTGGGCTGCGTCAGGAGGCGGGAGAAGCAATCGCGGCAGCACGCCGCGACGAAAAAAGATTCCTCTCCGTCGACGACCTTGCGCTGCGCGTGCCCGATCTCAACAAAAAAGAGATCACCCTGCTCGCCAACATCGGAGCGCTGAACAACGTCGCCGGCATCGGCCATCGCCGCGACGCACTCTGGCAGGTGGAGCGCGCCGGCAAGCCCGAAGGCCCGCTCCTCACGCATACGGGCGCCCTGCTCGCCGATCCGCAGGATCCCTCGCCCCTCGCGCCGATGACCCCTGAAGAGCGTCTCGTCGCCGACTACTCCGGCACCGGCCTCACCACCGGCCGCCATCCCATGAGCTACCGCCGTGCCGAACTGCGCGCGCAGAACATCCTCTCCGCCAAAGACCTGCGCAGTGTCCGCGACGGCCAGTGGGTGCGCGCCGCCGGCTGCATCATCGCTCGCCAGCGCCCCGGTACGGCGAAGGGATTCGTCTTTCTCTCCATGGAAGACGAAACCGGGATCGCCAACGTGATCGTCACCCCGCAGATGTACGAGCGCAACCAGGTGACCGTTACGCGCGCCCGCTTCCTGCTGGTCGAAGGTCCTCTCCAGAACCAGGACAACGTCATTCACGTGAAGGCCGCGCGATTAACGCCGCTCGACGACCGCGCCGTCGAAGTCCGCTCCCACGACTTCCACTGAACGCAGCCAGCCACAATTTGCGAACGTGCATCGAAAACGCTAATTCTACTGTTACGCGCTGGTTCCATGCTCGAAGCGATCCAAACCCGCCTTGAAGAACTCTCCGGCGAACTGCTGCCTGTCCGCCAGCTCGCCCAACGGCTCCTCGATCCGGCCGCCCGGCTCGATCCCTCCTCAGGAACCGTCTTCATCTCGCAGCGGGCCAAACTCGGTCCCGAAGCCTTCGCGGTCGTCCTTTTCGCAGGGATCAGTGACGCGATGATTCTGGCTTACTTCAACGCGCGGACTTCGGGGCTCCGCGGCCAGCTCACGATCCCGCCTGCCTATCTGCGCATCCTGCGGGTCCTCAATGGAGCGGAACTCTACCAGCTCCAGCTCTATGGCCTTCCCCCGGGCCTGTGCGGAGACGATCCCGTCATCGACCGCTCCATCCGGCAGCCGCTCGATCTCGGCGCCGCCAACTTTGTCTGGAGCCGGCAATACCGCAGTTCCAAGGCGCAATTTCACTTCGGTGGCTCCCCCTGGTCGTACGAGGAGAACCTCGCCTACTTCCTCAATCCCGACGACACCATCGAAGCGCGCCGCGTCGGCGGCGCCTCCGTGGGGAGCTGGCCTGCTTTCGCGCCTTTTCTGGAACAGGAAATCACCCGTGTCGAGTCGCTGTTTGCAGCACACGAGGAGCGAACCGAGAGACTGCACAATTCCATCGGACTGAAATTCAATCCGCGCACGCGGAGATTTTAGGTACAGCCCGCGCGTCGTGCGCCCGGCGATCGCCGGATTTTCGGCAACAGAAGAAAAGTTCTATCGGCACACGCTCTGGAGCTTTTGCGACGGCTCCGGCGTGAACGGCGGATACTGCAGGTGCCGCGCGTTCAGAAACTGGTTGGGCAGCGGGCCTCCATCTGCCGACGCGGCATCGACGTCCTGCGCATACGCCGGATTTCGTTCCACCCGCGGCAGCGACGTGAAGCGGAAGCCCTCCTGGCGCAGCTGCGCGAGCAGGCTGGGCAGCATGTCGGTGGTGGCCGTCGTGGCATGCAGGAGCAGCACGTTCGGGATCTCGTGACCGAAAGCAATCTGTTCCTCTTCGCGCCCCAGCCGGATGAATTCCGCGGCGTTGTCGAGATAGCTCTGCCGCAGCCACGCCAGATTGGCTTCGTCGTGTTTTTCGAGGCAGCGGCCGTAGGCATCGTCCCAGTCGTCGTCCTCGAAGTTCAGGGTCACTTCCGCGATCCGATAGCCGTGCTCATGCAGCCATGCGCGCACCGCGTCGCGCTTGTCCAGCGTGTCACCCTCTTCGAGATAGGGGTAGCGGAACCAGTGCCAGTCGCGTTTCGGGTCGTACTGGCGCAGCGCCGGCTCGTCGAGCGCGATGTCTTTCTCAAACGCCTCCGCGCTGTCGCTGGTCAGCGAAGGATGCGACCAGGTGTGGTTGCCGATGTTCATGCCCGCGTCCACCCATTCGCGAAGCGCCTGCTGTGTGTCAGGATCGTCCTCGAGGTCGGTCGCCGTCACAAAGCCGTAGGTGCCCTCGAGATGATTGGCCTTCAGCTCGGCGGCCAATTTTTCGATCGTCCCTGCCCGCGTCGTGCCCGGCAACAGATCGCCCGCCGCCGGCAGGTCGTCGAAAGTCAGGGTCACGACGGGATGAGGCTTGAGCGGCCTCAGCGTCCCGGCGGGCGTCAATGTTTTGTGAGCCGTTGACCCTGCCGCGTCCGGGGACTTCCTGACCACGGCTTGCGCGCCCGCGACGCCCAGGCAGAGCAGTATTCCCCAGATCCGCCATCCGCGAGCCATGCCATGATTGTCGCTCATACGCGTGTGCTGCTCCAGAGTATCGCTTCGCAGCGGCCTAAGCGACCTCGCTGCTGCAAACCACCCCGACGCCCTGGCGTGCAAACTCGGCTTCCATCTTCGCGACGGAGCGGTCCACGTCGATCGCCCGGCACGCGTCCCGGATCACGACCGCCTCGAATCCCACCCGTCGCGCGTCCAGCGCCGAGAACGCCACGCAAAAGTCATACGCGAGGCCGGCGAAAAACATCCGCTTCAGTCCTCGTTCGCGGCAATAGCCCGCCAGCCCTGTCGGCGTGGTGTGATCGTTTTCGAAAAACGCCGAGTAGGAATCGATCTCCCTGCGGAATCCCTTGCGCAGGATCAGCTCCGCCCGTTCCAGCCTGAGCGCCGGATGAATCTCCGCTCCCCGCGTGCCCTGGACGCAGTGATCCGGCCACAGGCGCTGCTCCTGGCCTTCCACCAGGACCGTATCGCCCACGGTTTTTCCAGGATAGCTCGACGCAAAAGAGCAGTGTCCCTGCGGATGCCAGTCCTGGGTCAGCAGGATCTGCTCGAAGCGGGGCGCGATCCGATGGATGACCGGGATCACGGCATCTCCCTCCGGCACCGCCAGCGCTCCACCCGGGCAGAAGTCATTCTGCACGTCCACCACAATCAGCGCGTCGCGCGCTTTCATCCGCCCCGCGATCGGCTCCGTCTTCTCCATGCAGCGATTATCTCTCGCGCCCTGCGCCACCGCCTGGTGCTACAACGGAAGGCAAGCGCCATGCTCTTCCGAATCCGCATTCTACCCGCCTGCTCGCTGCTTTGCTGCGCCGCGCTGGTCGTGCCCGCGCAAAACCCCGCGCCCCCGGCCCCGTCCGGTCAGGCCGCGGCTTCTTCAGCGCAGCCGCCCGCTCCCGAGTACACCGACGTGTGCGAGGCGAACGCCACCACGGTCGACTTCGATACCTGCTACGCCGATCAGTTCAAGCTCACCGACCAGGACCTCAACCACATCTACCGCAACGCTCTGCTCGCCTTCGAAGCCGACATCGGCGATGCCCACAAGCGGCACGACGACAGCCAGCTCAGTTACGACGCCACCGCCATCGCCGCGCTGCGCGCCGCTCAGGCGGCCTGGTTCAAATACCGCGACCTGCAGTGCCGCGCCGCCGGCCAGCAGCTGCAGGGCGGATCGATTCAGCCCATCGTCGTCCACAAGTGCCTGATCCTGGTCACCCGCCATCGCATCGACGACATCCGCGCCGCCTACGAAATCGGCGGCCGCAGCCTCGAATAACGCTACGGCAACCCCTTCAGCTTCCGGTTGAAGAAATCCGCCTCCAGCCCGTACGCCGTCAGCCACGACCGGTGCAGCAGGAAGCCGTGAATCTCATCGGGAAACACGTGCTCTTCAAACGGCGTCCCCTGCGCCCGCAGCGCCGCCGCCAGCCGCACCGTCTGCGAGAACTGCACGTTGCGGTCGTCGTCCCCCTGCATTAACAGCACCGGCGAGCGCCAAGTTTTCACGCTGGCCAGCGGCGACGACTCCCAGGCGATGCGCGCCGCCTGCTGATCCGCATCCGGGTTGTACTTCGGCTGCCAGTTCTCGAGTTCCAGATTCCAGTCGTGCACGCCGTGAAAATCCACGCCGGCGGCAAACAGGTCCGACGCGCGCGCCAGCGCCAGCGCCGTCAGATATCCGCCATAACTCCCGCCCCACACGCCGATCTTTGCGCCGTCCACATCGGCGCGGCTGCGCAGATAGAGCCCTGCGCCCTGCACATCGTTGAACTCGCTCGCCCCGGCTGCGCCGTAGTTCAGCGCCTCGCGAAAATCGAGCCCGTATCCGATCCCGCTGCGGTAATTCACCGACAGCACGATGTACCCCAGGCTGGCCAGATACTGGTTCATGCCGTAGGCGTCCGAGTAGTAGTCCATGTAGTGCCAGCCCAGCAGCATCTGCCGCCGCGACCCGCCATGAAAGAACACGATGGCCGGATGCCGTTGGCCATCCTCGGCCGACGCCGGCAAAAACAACTGCCCGTGGATCTTCATCCCGTCCGCCGCCGAGAAGATCACCTGCTGCGGCGCGATCATCTTCGCTGCCGGAAACTCGGCGGGAATCATCTGCGGCGCCAGGTCCTTCATCGCGCCGTCGCCGGCAACCACCGCCGGCCGGATCGGCACCTTTGCATCGGCTCGCAGCACCGCTACCGTTCCATCCGGAGCCATGACCGGGATCACCTCCAGCCCATCGCCGCGCGTCAGCTCGTGCGGTGCTGTGCCCCCATCCGGGCCGACTTCCCACAGATGCCGCCGGTCGATGTCGTCCTGATTCGACGAGTAAACCAGCGTCTTCCGATCCTTGCTGAAGGCAACGTAGTCCACCTCAAACGCGCCGGGCGTCAGCTCCGTCGCGTCTCCTCCGCTCACCGGCACCGAGTACAGATGCACCCATCCGCTCCCCTCCCAGGGAAAGACGATGTGTCCGTCTGCGCTCCAGAACAGCTGGTGCCCTTCCGATTCGGTTTCGTGAAACACGCTGCCGGGTCCGTCGTGCGCTTTCCAGATTGCGTGCCCCTCGCCCGTCTTCACATCGGCGACACGCAGCGACCAGGGCTGTGCGCTCCGTCGTGGTTTGAAATCGATCCCCGATGTATCCGGCGGAATCCGCACGAACGCAATCTGCCGGCTGTCCGGTGACCAGACCGGCTCGCGATCGATCTCCGTGGAGGGGTCGAGATAGCGCAGCGCATTCTCCGCGAAGGAATACACCGCAACGAAGGCGTGATCGCCACGATTCGTGGTGAACGCGAGGTACTTCCCGTCCGGCGACCACTCCAGCGAACCGAGCCGGCCGCGCTCGTGCAGCAGCTGCACCGGCTTCGCGTTCGGATCGCGCAGATCCAGGGTCCAGATCTGGTCGTCTTTCAGATACGCCATCGTGGCGCCGTCCGGCGAAACAGCCGGCGATCGCCCGGGAGCCAGCTTGCGGGCGTCTGCGCCATTCACGCCGACCATCCAGATGTCTTCTTCGACACCCTGCGGCAGCAGCGCCGGATTCGCCGCCGGCTTCTCCGGAAACTCGAAGTCACCGCCGCTCACGTAGACGATGTGCTCGCCATCCGGCGTCCACACGATGTCCCCCAGGTCGATGCCGTCATCCGCATCGTCACTGGTCACGCGATGGACGGTGTACGCCGACCCGACTGGCTCCGCCACCCAGATGTTGCGCTTGCCCTCCTGATTCGCGATCCACAGGAACCCGCCTCCCCTGGGCGCGGCCTGCAGCTCCGAACAGAACGGCGCACTCAGCACCTGTTCCAGGGTGAAGCTCTGCGCAGCGGCAGCAAGACAATAGCTAACTGCGAACACCACGACGGCAAGCCGTTTCATCATAAGGAATCCCCGGTTGTTCGAGATTCGCCCATTATCCGGATCGCGTCCCCCGATTTCAAATCCCCGGCTCTATACTCAGCAGTTGTGAACTCCTCGCCTGGCTCCCCGCAAAAGCCCGAACGCCAGCTGGGCTTGTCCTTCGAATCGGCGCCGGCGCCCGCCAGCCGTCACATCTGGACGGTCGGCGATCTGGTCGGCGAGATCCGGCTCCACGTAGAGCGCGAATACGGAGACCTCTGGGTCGAAGGCGAAATCTCCAACCTCCGCGTCGCGCCCTCCGGCCACGTCTACTTCACGCTCAAGGACGGCGACGCTCAGCTCCCCGCGGTCCTCTTTCGCAAACAGGCCTCGCTGCTTCGCTTCAAACCGGCCGACGGCCTCCACGTTCTGCTGCGGGGCAGGATCTCCATCTACGAGCAGCGCGGACAAATGCAGCTTGTCGCGGAATTCCTCGAGCCGGTTGGCGCCGGGTCGCTGCAGATTGCCTTCGAGCAGCTCAAACAGCGCCTCGAGGCGCGCGGCTTCTTCGATCCGGCGGGCAAGAAGCCCCTGCCCGCATTTCCGCACTGCGCCGGCATCGTCACCTCGCCCGCCGGGGCCGTCATTCGCGACTTCATCAACATCGTCAGCCGCCGTCACGCCGGCCTGCACGTTCTGCTCTATCCCGCCCTCGTTCAGGGAGAGGCCGCAGCCGCCGAAGTGGCCGCCGGCATCGCGTATTTCAACCGTGCCGGGAATGTCGACGTCATCGTCATCGCGCGCGGCGGAGGCTCGCTCGAAGACCTTGCCCCCTTTAACTCGGAGTTTCTCGCCGAGGCCATCTTCCATTCGCAGATCCCCGTCATCTCCGCCGTCGGCCACGAGACGGACTTCACCATCGCCGACTTTGTCGCCGACCTGCGCGCCCCGACTCCGTCGGCGGCCGCCGAGCTGGTCACGAGTGCGCTGCACAACATCGCCGAGCGCGTCCATACCCTCGAGCAGCGCGTCGTCCGCGCTGCCCGCTATCGGCTCATGCAGTCGTCTCAGGCGCTGGCCCGGGTTCGCGTCGAATCGATCCTCGGCCGCGAGCGCGACCACCTTCGCCGCCGCCAGCAGCGGCTCGACGACCTCATCCTGCGCACGGAAGCGCAGTGGCGAGGCCGCCATCGCCGCCTCGCGGAGCGTCTGCAAAATCTCTCCCTCCGGCTCCTCGGCCAGGATGTCGCCTCTCGTTCCCGCATCGCGCGCGAGCGGCTCTCTTCGCTCGATGCGCGCCTGGTCGGTGCCCAGCGCGGCCATCTCGGCGCCCGCGGCGACCGCGTTCTCGCCGCCACTCGCCAGCTCACCGCGCTCTCCCCGCTCGCCGTGCTCAGCCGCGGCTATGCCCTGGTGTACGACGAACGCGGAGTGCTGATAAAAGATACAGAGAACATCACACAAGGTCAGTCGATCGTTGCCCGGGTCGCTCGCGGTCGTATTCGCAGCCGGGTCACCGCGGTCGAGAAGGAAGTCCAGGGCTCATGAGAAAGCTGTTCGGCACAGACGGCATCCGCGCGGTCGCCGGGGAAGCACCGCTCGATCCGAAGACGATTTACGCAGTCGGGCTCGCACTGGCCCACCAGCTCAACGGATCGCAGGCCCACCCCAAAGTCCTGCTCGGTATGGACACGCGCGAGTCCAGTAACTGGATTGCCGCAACGATCGCCGCCGGCCTTGCTGCGGGCAGCGCTCGGGTGGAGAATGCCGGAGTCATCACGACCCCCGGCATCGCCTGGCTGGCCCGGGAGCACGGCTTTTCCGCCGGTGTGGTCATCTCCGCCTCACACAATCCCTGGCAGGACAACGGCATCAAGGTTTTCGGCGGAGACGGTTACAAATTACCCGACGAAACCGAACTGCGCATCGAATCGGAGATCTTCAAACGACTTGAGGATCTCGAACCTCGGCGGCCCGGGGCGGCTCCGGCCGTTCACGAGAAATATCGCGGGGACTACGAGCAGTTCCTGCGCTCCGCACTTCCCGGCCTCAACCTCAACGGGCTTCGCGTTGTCCTCGATTGTGCCAACGGAGCCGCCTCGGCGATTGCGCCCGAACTCTTCGCGCACCTCGGCGGAACGATCCATTTGACGCACGCCTCTCCGGACGGGCGCAACATCAATGCCAATTGCGGTGCTCTGCATCCTGAGGTCGTCGCTGCGGAGACGAAAAACCTTAAGGCTGACCTCGGCGTGACCTTCGACGGCGACGCCGACCGTGCCATGTTTGCCGATGCCCACGGAAAAGTGGTCAACGGCGATGCCATCATGCTCCTCGCCGCCCGCGACATGAAACAACGCGGCCTGTTGCGCAACGACACTGTCGTCGCTACCACCATGTCCAACATGGGTCTGGAAGCTGCGCTGCGCCGCGACGCGATCCGCATGCTCCGCGCTCCCGTCGGCGACAAATATGTTCTCGAGCGCATGCAGCAGGAACAGGCTTCCCTGGGCGGCGAACAATCCGGGCACATTCTTTTCCCGCATCTCGCCACTACGGGCGACGGTCTGCTGACCTCGCTCGTGGTCCTCGACGTTGTGCGGCGCTCCGGCCGCGCGCTCCACGAGCTGGTCGCGGACCTGAAGGTCTTTCCCCAGGTCATCGTCAACGTGCGCGTCCGCGAGAAGAAGCCTCTCGACCAAATTGCCACTGTCACGGATACGATTCGCGCTGCCGAAACGGAACTCGCCGAAAGCGGCCGCGTGGTGGTCCGCTACTCGGGCACCGAAGCGCTGGCCCGCGTGATGATCGAAGCCGAATCGGAAGAAGCCATGCGCCGCCACGCCGATCGCATCGCCGACGCGATTCGTGCCGAGTTGGGTGCCTGAGCGACTTGTCCCAATTTGGGACAGAAGCTCGTCGTCGACTGCTGAAAAGTCCTGCTGTGGCGCTCGATTGCGGAGCTATACTGCTGTCGAAGTAGCTCCCGGAAGGGGTGCTTCCCTCCCGAGAGGTTTGTGCTACTTCATCAGCAGCACGAAGACCACAGGGATCACGATTGCCACGATCAGCCGCCAGTCAATGGCGATGGTGATGGCAATTCGTGTCCAGGACGGTCTTTTGTCCATGGGCCTGCCTCCTGCATTGGAACGGCCCGCAGGTCGTTGGGTGCGGCCCGCGGACCGTCAGCCCAGTCTTCCGGGCCGATCTCCGGCATTGCCGCAAATGCACCCTTTGTCAGGAGGCGGGCTCAGTCTATGTCGGCAGCTACGCGGCGCCTCGCCGGCCGTTACTACTTTCCTGCCGATCGGTAACGTTCCCTTCGCTACTCCAGATCTCTCCAGTTCTTTCCCACGCCTACATCCGCCACCAGCGGCACGCCGAGCTCAATTACGTGCTCCATCTCATGCTGCACCAGGGTGCGCATGGGCTCGACCTCATCCTCCGGCACATCGAAAACCAGCTCATCATGCACCTGCAGCGTCATGCGTGACCTGAGCTTCTCCTTCGCCATACGCTGGTCGATCCGGATCATCGCCAGCTTGATCAGATCGGCCGCCGTCCCCTGCAGCGGTGTGTTGATCGCGGTCCGCTCCGCGAATCCGCGCTGGTTTGCGTTGCGGCTCTGGATATCCGGGATCGGCCGTACGCGTCCGAACATCGTTCGCACCTTCTGCTCGCGCCGCGTCTCTTCCAGCATTCGGTCGATGTAGGCGCGCACCCCCGCGTAGCGCTCGAAGTACGTCTCGATGTAGAGCCGCGCCTCATGCTGGTCGATGCCCAGCTGCGCCGCCAGGCCGAACGGCGAAATCCCATAGACGATGCCAAAATTCACCGCCTTGGCTCGATTGCGCGTCTCCTTGCTCATCGTCGCCGCCGGAACCCCGAAGACTTCCGCCGCCGTCAGCGTGTGAATGTCCTGGCCCGTCTGGTACGCCTTCACCAGCAGCGGGTCCGCCGAGAAGTGCGCCAGCAGCCTTAACTCAATCTGCGAATAATCTGCCGACAGCAAGACGCAACCGGACGCCGCGATGAACGCCGCGCGAATCTCCCGCCCCAGCTCGGTCCGGATGGGGATGTTCTGCAGATTCGGATTCGTCGACGACAGCCGTCCGGTCGCCGTTCCCACCTGATTGAACGTCGTGTGCACGCGCCCATCGCCATCGGCCAGCAGGGGCAGGGAATCGGCATAGTTCGACTTCAGCTTCGCCAGTTGCCGGTACTCCAGCACCAGGCGCGGCACATCGTTGTGGACCGCCAGCTCTTCCAGCACATCCTGCGCCGTCGAAATCACCTTGCCTTTGCCGTACTTCAGAGGCCGCGGCAGTCCCATCTTGTTGAAGAGCACATCGCCGAGCTGTTTGGGCGAATTGATATTGAAGCGCTGCCCGGCGAGCGAAAAAATCTCTTCCCCCACGCGGTCCATCTCCTTCGAAAGCGCGGCCGACATCTTCGACAGCGCCGCCGAATCGATCCGCACGCCTTCCTTTTCCATCTGCAACAGCACCGGAACCAGCGGCAAATCGATGTCTTCGTAAACGCGCCGTTCTTCGAGAGTGTCGACCTCCTCGCGCAGCGTCCTGGTCAGCGCTTCCGTCAGATACGCCGCCTCCGTCAGCGCACGATCGCCCGCCTCGTGCGGAGGACCTCCGCCAAAACGCGCAGCCACATCGCCCAGCCGGTGCGTCGCGTGCGTCGGATTGATGAGATACGAGTACAGCATCAGATCGTCCGTCGCGCCGCGCAGGACCACTCCATGCGCCTCGCAAATCCGCAGCGCGGCCTTCAGATCGTGCACATGCTTGGGAGCCTTGGCGTCCTCCAGCAATTCTCTCAATGCATCGAGAGGAATCAGCAGCGCTCTCTCCGCGTCGGCCGCCACGCCGATGCGATGCTCCGCCGGATTTGTCGGCTCCTCCTGCCTCTCAGCGGCGTCCACCAGATCCAGCAGGGACATGGTCTTCAGCTCCGGCTCGCGCTCCTCCAGCGCTTCGCCTTCCTGTTCGCTCACCTGCTCCGCGACGGCCTCGAGTTCCGAAGCCGGGAACGCCAGCGCGAACCCCTCTTTCAGCGCCCGCTGCACAAACGCCGCAATCTGCTCTGCCGTTGGCTCCAGAATGTACTCCACCGCTTTCGCGGGAATCGCCGGAGCCAGATCGCGCAGCAGCGTCGTGAATTCCAGCTCGGTAAACAGCGCCCGGCACAGCGCCACATCCGGTTCCTGCGTCCGCATCGCTGCGGGGTCGAACTCCAGCGGCACCTCGCAATGGATGGTCACCAGCTCCTTGCTCAGCAGTACCGCCTCGCGGTTATTTTGTAACGATTCGCGATACGTTTTCCGCTTGATTTCCTCCGCCCGATCCAGCGCCGCCTCCACGCTGCCGAACTGCTGGATCAGCTCCACCGAGCCTTTGTCGCCGATCCCCGGCGCTCCGGGAATGTTGTCGATCGAATCGCCGCGCAGCGCCATCACATCGATCACCCGCTCCGGGGGCACACCCAGCGTCTCGATCACCTTCTCCCGATCCAGCACCAGGTTGTCCTTCACCGGATTCAGAATCTTCACCCGCTCGCTGACCAGCTGCATCATGTCCTTGTCGTTCGACACCACAAACACGGGATGCCCCGCTCTCGCCGCTTTCGCCGCCAGCGTCCCGATCACGTCGTCCGCTTCGAATCCCTGCGCCTCCAGAATCGGAATCCGGAAGGCTTCGAGCGCGCGCCTTACGTACGGCAGCTGCTGCGCCAGATCCGGCGGCATCGCCTCGCGATTCGCCTTGTACCCGCCCGTCTCCACCGTTTCGAACTTCTGCGTCTCCGTGCTGTATTTCTTCACGGTCATCCCGCGTGCCCGCTCGTCGCGGAACACCGGCCCACTCACGTCGAACACCGCCGCCAGAAATTCCGGCTCGAAATCCTCGCGCAGCTTGTTCAGCATGTTGATAAAGACATACGTCGCCGCGGTCGGCACGCCGGTGCGCGTCGACATGGGCCGCGAGCGCTGCATCGCGTGATACGCGCGAAAGATGAACGACATTGCGTCCAGCAGATAGACGGTGGATTTTCCCGAGTTCTGAGCCATCAGAGTCGAGTGTATCCCTTCATCAGCCGCCGCTCTGCGAAGCCGCGATGCGCCTGCGCCACGCTACGAAATCAACATGCAGTCCCCGTAGGAAAAGAACCGGTAACCGGCTTCGACCGCATGGCGATACGCGGCGAGGACGCTCTCGCGTCCTGCGAACGCGCTCACCAGCATCAGCAGCGTGGATTGCGGGAGATGAAAATTCGTCAACAACGCATCCACAACCCGAAACTCAAACCCTGGTGCGATGAAGAGGCTCGTCGATCCGGAATGCGGCACAAACTCCGCGCCCAGCCGCGCGCAGTGCTCGAGCGTCCGCACCGTCGTCGTTCCTGCTGCCACCACCCGCCGCCCCTCACGCCGCGCCGCATGCAAAGCCGTCGCCGTCTCTTCGGAAATCGTGTACCGCTCGGCATGGAGCCGCACCTCCTCCACGCGCTCCACACGCACCGGCTGGAACGTCCCCAGCCCAACATGCAGCGTCACCCGCGCAATCTCCACGCCGCGCGCCCGCATCGCATCCAGAATCTCCGGGGTGAAGTGCAGCCCGGCCGTCGGCGCCGCCACCGATCCGCGCTCCCGCGCGTAGACCGTCTGATACCGCTCCCGATCCCCGGCTCGATCCTCGCGATGGATGTAAGGCGGCAGCGGCATATGCCCCAGCCGCTCGACAACGCCGAAAAAATCCGCGACCGGCTCGAAGCGCAGCGTTCGCTCGCCAAACTCCCCGTGCGCGATCACCTCGGCCCGCAGTTCGGCCTGCGCGCCCTGCGAAACCCGTCCCGTCTTCGCATCGTGCGGCAGGAACTCCAGCTTTTCCCCGGTCAGCACTTTGCGCCCCGGCCGCACCAGCGCCTTCCACTCCCACTCGGCCAACTGCTCGGCCAGCAGCACCTGCACGCGCCCCGTTGTCTCATGCCCCTGCTGCGCGTGCAGTCCCGCCCGATGGGCAAACAGGCGCGCCGGAATCACCCGGCTGTCGTTGAGCACGAGCAGGTCGCCCGCTCGCAGCATCGCCGGCAAATCCCGAAACAAGGCGTCCCGGAACGCGCCCGTCGTCCGGCCCAGCGCCAGCATTCGCGACGCGGCGCGATCCGCCAGAGGCTCCTGGGCAATCAGGTTTTCGGGAAGATCGAAATCGAAATCCGAGACCAGCACGTTGCGATTCTACTTCCCGCGCCGGGCGGCTCCGGACCGCGCGCAATGCTCTTCGGCGCTTCTCCGCGCCCGCTCCAGCGCCTCATTCAGTTCCGCACGCTTCGCCTCCAGCGTCGCGGAGTCTGCATCGGCCGCCGGTGCCTGCACCGGCCGCGCCCAGCTCACCACCACGCGCGAAAACGGCAGCGGTACGAGAAACCGGTCCCACGAGCGCATCGTCCAGGCGCGCTCGGGCAGCAGATAAAAGCAACCCATCTCCTCGCCCGTCATGGCGGCGAGCTTCACGGGACCGACTTTCGTCTGGTAGAGGGGTCCCCGCGGCCCGTCGGCGGTGAACACCACCGGCTCGCCTCGCGCCAGTACATCGCGCATTGCCATCAACCCGGCTGCGCCGCCGCGCGAGCTGGACCCGCGTACGCTGTTGTAGCCCAGCCGTCCCAGCGTCCGTGCGATCAGCTCCCCGTCGAAGCTCTGGCTGATCAGGATCGAGCAGCGAAACTTCCGAAAGTACCACCCCGCGGGCAGCGTGCAGCGATGCCAGAAGCAGAAAATCCCGCGCGCGGGAGGCGTTGCCGGTGTGACACCCTCCTCGGCAATCACTTCAAACCGCAGCGTTCGGCCCACGACGGCCAGCAGGAGCGCTGTCAGCCTGGGAACCACACCCAGCGCCACGCGCTGGCCAAAGCTGAAACCACCCGTGCTCCGCTCGCTCACGCTACCGATTGTAGCCAGTGCCACCAGCCCATCCACGACCGCCAGTCGTCCCGGTCACGAAGGCGTTGCAGGCCGTCCCACGCCAGTCACCGCTCCGCGCGACCAAGGTCGCCTGCGCTCCCACCATCGTGCTACAGCCCGCCTCGCCAAACAGGGCGAAGATACTCCTACCGGGCCGATTCCCGCGTGGATTTGTCAGCCATGAAACGTCTCGTGATTGCGCTCCTGCTGCTCGCCTGCGCCCTCTGCGCGATGGCATAGGCGCGGCCTGCGCTGCCTGGGCCAGCCCCCGGAGTTTACTCCCCTGACGTCGTCACCGGCACCGGCGCATTCTTCGGCGTCGCAATGTACCCCTTGATTTGGTTGTGCGCGATGTCATTCACCACCAGCTCGTACAGCAGGTGATCCTTCCCCGTGTAGAACTGGATCGGCTCGTCGAGGTTGCGATCCTTCTTCTGGATCGCCTTATCGTCCGCGTACACAATCAGGGTGAACTTGCTGTGCCTGGGATCGGCCTTCTTCAGCTCCAGAGCCACCGTCGCCACGGCCTGCCGGTGGTTCTTGTCCAGCGTGAATGCGTAATAGTTGCGATCACCCATATGCTTCAGGATGTCCAGCTCTTTGCCGTTGGTCGCGATCAGGCCGCTCTGGATCCCCAGATCGCCCTTCATCGCCTGCATCGCTGCTTCGGCCTGCTGTAGTTCGGTCTTCGTGTTGCTCAGATCCGTCTTCACCCCGCCTACGTCCGTCTTTACGCCGGAAACGTCAGTCGAGACCGAGCTGATCTGCTTCTGCTCCGCCGCGTTCTCCTTTTCCAGACGCTTCGCATCGGCCTGCTGCCGCGCCAGCAGGTCCTGCGCTTTCTGCTCCAGCTGCTTCTGCGTCATGCCCAGCGACTGGCCCAGAGTTTCCGTGGTCACTTTCAGGCGCGCGTTGGTCTGGTCCAGCGCCGCGGCGAGCCTGGCATTTTGCTGTTGCGCCGAGGCCACCTGCGCCTCGGCGGTGGTCAGCCGGCTGGCCAGCCGGTAACTCCATACCAGTCCCGCGATCGCGCAGATGACGGCGACCGCCAGCGCGCCCATAAACAGGCCGGAAAAGCTCCTCTGCACCGGCACTTCAGGGGTTTCGTCCATCGTTGTCACTCATCCTTTCGCGCAACCGCTTGTGCGCACTGTATCCCAGGAACGCCTGCCCCCGCAATGACCATTCGCCGCGCCTCCCCGCTTCTGCAATCCGCCCACGCGGCGGGTAATCTAGGAAATATGCCCCGCTACCAGTACCGCGAGATTGAGCCCACCCGGGAAGCCAAAGAAGTCTTCAACCGCTGGGTCGACTACCTCGACGATGAGTTCTCCCGCCACACCAGCGTGGCCCTGCGCGGCGAAATCGTGCGCGACAATCTCCACCAGCTCCTGCTCGGCCGCCCTCACGGCGGGCGCCTGAATTTCACGCTGGCCACCGAACTGCCCTTCAACGTGCTCCAGCTCTCGCTCGATCCCGCCAACGTCACCCTCGAGCCCGAGTACTACGGCGACATCGATGCGGAGCGCTACGCCCCCATCAAGCCGCTGGTCTGGTTCTGGCGCATGTTCGACCGCTCCCCGGTTGCGCTCAACCACTGGCTCGGCTTCCGCCTGCGCGCCATGCTGGGCAAGCACATCTTCAAGCACATCGGCGCCAACGTGAAGATCTACCACGGCGTCGAGTTCACCTTCGGCTATAACCTGGTCCTCGAGGACGACGTCCTCATCCACAACCACGTCCTCCTCGACGATCGCGGCGAGCTGATCATCCGCAGGGGCACTTCGATCTCCGAATACGCGGCCGTCTTCTCCCACGCCCACGATCCCGTGGAGGCCTGCATCATCGAACGCCGCCGCACCGAAGTGGGGCCGGGCGCCCGCATCACGTATCGTTCCCTGGTGATGCCGGGAGTGCGCGTCGGCGAAGACGCCATGCTCGGCGCCCAGGCGGTCGCCACCCACGACGTCGAACCGCACTCGATCGTCGGAGGCGTGCCCGGACGCAAAATCATGGCGAAAAGCGAAGCCCGTCGCCTCGGCGAAAAAGATCCCGGCGAACCCTGCGCCGAGCTGCCGCCCAACGACTAGCAAGGGGCTGACAGGTGCCGGCTACCCGCTACAGGCCAGCGGCTTTGTTCCTGTTACCATCGAACTCGTCCCCCGAAATGGATCCCAATCACCTCATCATTGCGCTCTTCGAGTTCGCGGTGCTGCTCTTCTCTCTCAGCCTGCATGAGGCGGCGCATGCCTGGATGGCTTCGCGCCTCGGCGATCCGACGGCGCGCATGCTCGGCCGCATCACCCTCAACCCCGTCAAGCACATCGATCTCTTCGGCACCATCATTCTGCCGGCCATCATGCTGGTCGTGAATCCGAACTTCCTTTTCGGATGGGCCAAGCCCACTCCGGTCACGCCCTCCAACTTCAAAAATCTCACCCGCGACGACATCCTCACCACTCTCGCCGGACCCTGCAGCAACGTCCTCGCCGCCATCGGAGCCACCCTGGTCCTGCTCATCGTCTCGCGCACCAGCGGGCGCGGCGCAGCCATCGTTCACTTCGTCGCCCAGACCGGCGACCTCAGCATCCTCACCGCTTCCGGCTCGCTGCTCATTCCCTTCGTCGGGCTCTTCTACATCGTCATCATCCTCAATCTGATTCTGGCGGCTTTCAATCTGCTCCCTCTCCCGCCGCTCGACGGTTCCCACGTCTTCCGCCACCTGCTCCCTTACAAGGCCCTGCGCGTTTACGATTCCCTCGGCATCGTGAGCCTGTTCATCATCTTTATCTGGGGCGGTCCCGTGATCGGCTTCCTCATCGGGCCTCCGGAAATGTTTCTTCGCGGAATTCTTCTCCACTTCTGATCCGTACCCGCTGCATGGCGCTGAGCGATGAGATCGCTGCGCATATAATCCGTGACGGTCGACAAAACCATGTTCCGCAAATCCCTCGCTCTTCGTCTCTTCCTGATCTCCGGGACCCTCGCATTTCTCGCCCTCGCCGCGCCTCGCCCCGCGCGCACGCAGCAGCCCTCCTTCCGCGCCGCCGGCGGCCAGTTCCTGCTCAACGGCAAACCCGTCCAGGTCATCTCCGGAGAAATGCACTACGCCCGCATTCCCCGCGCCTACTGGCGCGACCGGCTGCGCATGGCCAAAGCCATGGGCCTGAATTCCGTCACCACCTACGTGTTCTGGAACGCGCACGAGCCGCGCCCCGGCGTCTACGACTTCTCCGGCAACCTCGACATCGCCGAGTTCATCCGCGAAGCCCAGCAGGAGGGTCTCTACGTCATCCTTCGCCCCGGTCCCTACTCCTGCGCGGAGTGGGAATTCGGCGGCTTCCCGTCCTGGCTGCTCAAAGACCCGAACATGGTGGTGCGTTCCACCAACCCGCAGTTCCTCGCCGCGGCACGCACCTGGCTGCTGCGTCTCGGCAAAGAAGTCGCGCCCCTCCAGATCGGCGACGGCGGCCCCATCATCCTTGTCCAGGTCGAAAACGAATACGGCTCCTACGGCGACGACCACGCCTACATGGAAGCCATCCACCACGACCTCATCGACGCCGGCTTTACCAAAGCGCAGCTCTACACCGCCGACGGCGCCGAAGAAGTTCCGCGCGGCAGCCTGCCGGAGCTCCCTGTCGGCATCAACTTCGGCCCCGGTGAGTCGCAGAAAGAATTCGCCGCTCTCAAAAAACTCCGCCCCGACGGCCCCTTCTTCAACAGCGAGTACTGGGACGGCTGGTTCGATCACTGGGGCGCGCCCCACGCCCACACCAACACCCAGCAGCAGGTAGCCGACCTCGACTGGACCCTTCGCCAAGGCTACTCCATCAGCGTCTACATGTTCCACGGCGGCACCAGCTTTGGCTGGATGAACGGCGCCAACTCCAACGGCCGTAACTACGAGCCGGACGTCACCAGCTACGACTACGACGCCGCCCTCGACGAGAGCGGCCACCCCACGCCGAAGTACAACGCCTTCCGCGACGTCATCGCGCGCGATACCGGCAGGACGCTGCTGCCCGTTCCTACGCCACCGCCCGTCATGACCATCCCCGCCTTCTCTCTCAACCGCTCCGCCTCGCTCTGGGACAACCTCCCCACTCCCGTCCACTCCAGTCAGCCCCTCACAATGGAGCAGATGGACCAGGCGTACGGCTACGTCCTCTACCGCACCACCGTTGCCGGTCCGGTGACCGGCGATCTCGCCATCGGCGCTGTGCACGACTACGCCCAGGTCTACGTCGACGGTAAACTCGCCGGCGCCATCGACCGGCGCCTCAACCAGACGTCCCTGCCTCTTCACATCGACAGCCGCCGCGTCCGCCTCGACATCCTTCTCGAGAACACCGGCCGCGTGAACTTCGGCCACGCTCTGCCCACCGAGCGCGTCGGCCTCCTCAACGGCGTCACGCTCGCGGGCAAACCCCTCACCGGCTGGGACAATTTCTCCCTGCCGATGCTCCGACCCGATGCGCTTCCGTATTCCAGCCGGCCCTGCCGCGGCGCATGCTTCTACACCGCCGTTTTCAACGTCGACCACCCCGCTGACACCTTCCTCGACACCAGGGCCCTCGGCAAAGGCGAAGTCTGGATCAATGGCCGTCCCCTCGGCCGCTTCTGGCACATCGGTCCGCAGAAAGCCCTCTATTTGCCCGGTCCCTGGCTCCATTCCGGCGCGAATCGTGTCGCTGTCTTCGACCTCGAAGCCCAGCCCGGCCGCCAGCTCCAGGGCCTCGACCACCCTGTCCTCGACGCGCCCATCGAGAGCCCGTGACCGCCGCGATCGGCCTGACCGGCATAATCTGGTCCCGCAGAGCGAAACCGCAGCCTGAATCCCCCGCCAACCCTCCCGCATATGGATCACGAAGGAGCCACCATTCATGACCCAGTCTCACGGCTACGCCGCGCAAAGCACGACCACCCCGCTCGCCCCGTTCAAATTCACCCGTCGCGATCTGCACGACCACGACGTCCACCTGGACATCCAGTGGTGCGGCGTCTGCCATTCCGATATTCACTCGGTCCGCAACGAGTGGGGCAACGCTGTCTATCCCATGGTGCCCGGTCACGAAATCGTCGGCACCGTGAAAGCCGTTGGCTCGGCGGTGAAGAAATTCAGGCCCGGCGATCTCGTCGCCGTCGGCGTCATCGTCGATTCCTGCCGCACCTGCCCCAGCTGCAAGGCCGGCGAAGAGCAATATTGCGAAGTGGGCACCACCCTCACCTACGGCCAGAAGGACAAGTACGGCGAACTGACCCAGGGCGGCTACTCCAACAACATCGTCACCGACGAACACTTCGTCCACACCGTCTCACCCAAACTCAACCCCGCCGGCGTCGCTCCCTTGCTTTGCGCCGGCATCACCGTCTATTCACCGCTGCGCCACTGGAAGGCCGGTCCCAATAAGAAGGTCGGCGTTGTCGGCCTTGGCGGCCTCGGCCACATGGCCCTGAAGTTCGCCCACGCCTTCGGCGCGCACGTTGTTCAGTTCACCACCTCGGAATCGAAAATCGCCGACGCCCAACGCCTCGGCGCCGACGAGGTCGTCATCTCCAAAGATCCCGCCGCGATGAAGAAGCAGGCCTCCTCCTTCGACTTCATCATCGACACGGTCTCCGCGCCGCACGACATCAATCCTTACCTCGAGGCGCTCAGGCGCGACGCCACCTATGCGCAGGTCGGCCTGCCCGAAAAGCCGCCCGTCATCCATCCCGGCAACCTCGTCTTCAAGCGCCGCAACTGGTCCGGCTCCATCATCGGCGGCATGCGCGAGACCCAGGAGATGCTCGACTACTGCGCCGAGAAGGGCATCACCGCCGACGTCGAAGTCATCCCGATCCAGCAGATCAACGCAGCCTTCGATCGCGTCGTCAAAGCCGACGTGAAATACCGCTTCGTCATCGACATGGCCTCGCTCGGCGCATAAGCAATCGGGAGGGCAGGATTCCCTCTGGAATCTCTCGCTCTCCCTGGGTTTCGGGCCTATACTGTTGCGCATCCCGCCCATGCGCGCGTTCCCCATCCTGCTCCTTGCCGCGCTGCTTCCCGTCGCCGCGCAAGCCGTCCAGCTTGCCACTGTGGATCAGATCCAGCAGATCCTCACCGCCGCCCATGGCGAGAGCGACACAAAACTGGCCGGGGAAATCTCATCGCTGGAAGCCACTCAGCGCATCGATTCTCCGACGTTGGCTCGCTGGCAGGCGGCTGCCCCGGGCGACGAAACGCGGGCAGCCCTCCTGTTGCTCGCCGATTCCTCCGCCTTTCTCCCCTTGCCTCCCTCGAGCATCATCGATCAGCCCCCGCCGGATGCCGCCAGCCTCCACCAGATCATCGCCCGGACCATCGACTACCTCGGCAAGGTGCTTCACAACCTGCCCAACTTTATGGCGGTGCGCGACACCACCCAGTTCGAAGACTCACCCTGGCGTCAGGAAATCGACAACGCGCACTCCGTCGATGCCCACCAAAACGTGCTTTCCCTCGACTCCGTCAATCTGGTGGTGGGAAAACCGTACTTCCTGCCGCTCTATGCCGCCGCCCGCAGGCGGATGCAGGTCACGTACCGCGACGGCCGCGAAATCCAGGTGAATCTCTCCCGGCAGGACGTCGAAGCGGGCCTGCGGAGCCGCGGCGAATTCGGCCCCATCCTCGCCGTTCTCATCGGCGACGCCTTTCGCCAAAAGCTCTTTTGGGATCACTGGGTCCAGAGCGCCCATGGTCCCCTGGCCACATTCGGCTACAGCGTCCCCGACGGCGCTTCGCATTACATCGTCGAGTATCCGTCCCAGGACGGAGTCAAACGGGTCCTTCCTCCGTATCACGGCGAGATCGCCATCGATCCGGCGACCGGAGTGGTGAATCGCTTTACCCTCATTGCCGATTTGCCCGAGCCCTATCAGGCCGCTCTGGTCGTCGAATACGGCCCGGTTGTCCTCGGGGACCGCACCTACATCTGCCCGCTGCGATCCGTGGACCTCTCCCGCGAGCCGCTGGCGGGAGAGAAGTCGGCTGCCGCTGCCACGCTGCGCACATCTCTCAACGATGTGTCGTTCACGGATTATCACCTCTTCCGTGCCGACTCCCGCATCCTCGACTCCGCCCACCCGGACGACAATCCATCGCCCCCGCAACGCTGGTAATGGCCGGCCTGTCCGGCTGCGGTTCTGCGCAGCAGCCCGCAGGATGACCCGCGCGGCTACTCGCTCCCGTTGAGTCCGAGGTCCAGAGTCCCGATCCCGCCGCCGGCCGCATCGCGCACACCCAGCCGCAGCCGCACCGGCTCTCCCGGCACATCGATCTCCTGCCGCACCCGCATCCCGCTCTGCATGTCGCGCGCCATCTGCGCCGCCGTCAGCGTCACTTCCAGTCCCGCGTCGGTAAAGTTCAGCCGCCGGCCCCTCGGATCGTAGACCGCCTGCGTCACTTCCAGCTCCGCCTGCTGCTGACCGTCCGGCAGGTTCCTGAGCACCAGGTGATGCGGATCGATCGAGTAATCCACAAAATAACGTGTGACCGGTGGGTGCAGCGGCTCCGCCGGTTTTCCCGCCGGCCCGGGCGTCGGCTGCAGCCCCTGCAGTTCCGGATCGCCCGCCGCCAGGACGCGTGCCTCGAAAATCACCTGCGACAGGGGCGGAACGCCCGGTTCCATCGCCGCCGCGATCGGGCTCGGCATCACGCTCCCACCGAGGTCCGGGTCGGTTGCGAAATATCCTCGCCGGTACTGCAGCTCATAGCTCTCCTCCTTCACCCGTACCAGAATCGTGTGATAGGCCCCGTCGTTCTTCGCCTCGTGCGGCGCATACCCCAAGGTGTAGTAGCTCGACCCATCCGCGATGGCCTCTTCCACCGCCTTCCCCACGGCATTGGTGTTGTAGAACGCTTCCCCCCCGGTGTCCTTCGCAAACAACTGCATGCCCTGCTGCGACTCGCCCCATTGCTGCGGAGTCCTGATGTCGTTCTGGTCGCTCTCCGCGATCGCCTGTTGCATGTCCTTCTGGATTCCCAGTTCCGCAGGCGCCACCACATTCGCAGCGTCTGCATCGGTCAGGTTCATCAGCGCCCGCGCGTCCACCGGATACACCGCCACCCGCGCCCGGGCCAGATCCGCGTTCACCATCCGCATGGCTGGCAGGACGCGGGCCTCCCGGGGGGAATTCGGACGCGACGGGTCAGGATCGAGGGGCGTAAGGCCTCCTGAAATCCAGATCAGGTTCTTCCGTCCCGGCACAGTACTCAGATATCGCGCCAGCTGGCTGAATGCACTCAGCGTGATGTCGATTCGCTGCTCGGCCTGATACACCCCCCGGTCCTGCTCCCATTCGTCCACGCCCAGCACCATGTCTCCCATCTGCGCTTTCACTCCCGACTCGGCTTCTCTCTCCGCGAGATCGCCCGCCGGGTCCGTCACCATGCTCGGCTGCTTCGGCGTGTGCGCCAGGCTCAGCGCCTCTTCGATCGCGCCCAAATCGGTCGTGAACCCCGCAACCATCCGCAACCGCGAGCCCAGCGTGAACACCGCGATCTCCGTTCCAGGCGGGATCGTGTGCAGGTATTTGAGCATCTGCATCCGCACATTCCCCTGGTCGTTCAGCGGAGTATTCAGCGCATCCAGCAGCAGCACGTTGGCCGCGCTTGTAATCCTGTACTGCGGAGCGTTGGAGTACACATGGAGCGGCAGCGCCGGCGCCCTCGGCGACGCCTGCACCTCGGTTGCCCTGTGCTCTTCGAAAACGGTGACGACCTGCGGCTTCCCGTCCTCCAGCACCTGAAAATCCGGCTGCCGCAGTCCCTCCACCGGCTTGCCCTTGTCCCGCACCACCACATCCAGCAGGACAAGATTCGCGTTCGCCTGAAACGTGGGTACCGTTGGTGCCCCCGGTTCCTGCGCCGGATCGGCCGCCGCCGCCGTTCTCTGTGCCCGGACCATCCACAACACCAGCGGTGCGATGACCGCGACTGCAACCACCACCAGCCGGTGCGAACGAACCATGGTTTGTCCCCTGCCTCGTCGAAGAAGGAACTGCTTCAGGCAGGCAACAGTATAGCGGGCTGCCGGGATTGCTCCCGGCGCGCCCATCGCCTGGCTGGAGCGGTCCGGCAGGAAGCAACAGTCGGGCAGGAAGGCCGAGCCTTGGATTACTACAAAGTCGATACAGCAGAAGTAAACACACAGGAACCGACCCCCTCCCATGTTGTTGCATCTGCGTGACCGCTGTCCCCTCGACCCCCCTCTCTTCCTGAAGGGCTCGTCGGATCCCCTCAACCCCCCTCCAAACTCAAAGGGCAAGGAGTCAGGCCAGGGCCAGGCCCGGGGGTCCGACCAGGAGCGACCGGGGTGGGAGGCCGGGGTGTGATCGAGCCTATTGGACCCGGAACGGGTGGCCCATGCGGTAGACGACGCCCACCGAAATGGCGAACTGCTCGCGGAACCCCGAGCTGCCGAAGTTCACCAGCGTCGCGTCCGGGGCGATGCGGAAGACCAGCCGGGGTGACCGGTTCAGATCGATCGACCCCCCGAAGGCCCCGCCAAAGGCCCACTGGTTGGAGAAGAAGCCCACATCCTGGGGGGGCACGCCGTTCAGGCCGCCGGTGAAATAGCCGTAAGCGGTACCGACAAAGGCATGGAGCATCATCGCCGCGTGCTCATTCGCTTTGAGCCGGTACTCCGGGCCACCGAGGAACATGTGCTCGCTCACAAAGGGCCCTTCGATGGGCCCTGCATTCGGACCGGTGCCCGTGCAGTTGCCATTCGACGTCGACGTGTAGCTGCCGCAGTTCGGCTGCGTGCCGCTCGTCCCGTAGTACCCGCGCACATTGGCGCCCACGCCCCAGTGTGTGCTCAGTTCCCGGATCGCACGCGCATCGAAGCCGCCGAGGTTCGCGCCCTGAAATGTCTGCGGACCCGCATCGAAGTGCGAGTAGGCAAAGCCGCCGTAGATCTCCCAGGGGTAGTTGTATTTCACCCCGGCCAGCGGCGCCGGAGGCGGCAGCTGCGGATTGGGCGGCGGGCTCACCACCTGCCCCTCGGCCTTCATTCCCACCACGCCCAGCATCACGGCCAGCGCCGCGACGCCCACACCAACACTCCACGTCCTCTTCAACCGACCAAACCTCCGGCAAACTCGGGGCAAACCCTGCAACTTGTGTCGCAAGCTTCCAGGATACATGAGCGGCCCGCCTTCTGTCCCTTGGCGGCTGCCTGTAATCTTGCTGAAGGATGGCCTCGCTCGCGCAACAATCCTTTGACTCGCTCGACGCGATGATGAAAGCGTATGCCGAAGAAGCGGTGCGGCTTGCTGCAACCGATCACGGCATGACTCTCGATTTCACCCCCGCATCCATTCCGCGCCTCGAAACGGTACTGGCGGCGCGTTCTCCCATCCCCGAAACCGAACAGGAAGAGGCCACGCGCCTGTGGGGCGCCTACTTCGGCGAGATCTTCCGCCGGAAGCATACCGGCGAATGGATCATGGCCGTCTATCCGGGGCAGCTCAACTCCGGGCGCGCGGATGCCGGGAGCGAGATGGCCATGCCGGCTCTCGATATCCGGGGCTCCCATGTCTACCCGCTTCTGAAGGTCTTCCGCCGTATAACCATCGGGGCCTCGGAGGAGCTGGCGGGTTTCTACGCCAGGGTCGCGGCCGCTCTCGACGCACGCCAGGGACACGCTTCGGAACGGTGACTCCCCGATGGGGGAGCCTATCGAACGTGCAGCCGGCACGGTTCGCAGATGCAGTGCCGCCGCAGGTAATCCCAGGAATAGATTCCGCTGGCATGCCCGTCGCTCCAGTGGAAGCTGATGGCGTAGTTGCCCACGGGGGAGGCTGACTCGGGCCGCGCCGGGGCTTCATACAACGGCAGCAAGGTGGCTGGTTTGAGTTTCGGCTCGCCCGGTTTGCGCCCCTGGGCTTCGCGCTCCTCGTGGCAGGTGGCGCAGGGGCACGCATTGCGCAGCCATACAAAGGTCCAGTGGCTGCGATGCCCATCTTTCCACTCGATATCGAGGCCGTCGCCGGTTGACTGCTGCACCCGGACCCTGGCCGGCGTGACCGCCTCGCGCGGCAATTGCGCCTCGGGGGCGCGCTCCGCCTCTTCCGCGCTGACCAGACGGATTCCTTCGTGACTCATACACCTCTGCTACCGGTCGCTCACGCCGACTGCAAAAACGCAACCGACTGCAGGCTGGTGACTTCGAACCTCTTCCGGCAGCGGATGTTCCGGCAGGCGACCAGGTCATCCTGGCGCACCATGTAGGACTGGGCCTTGGCAAACCGGGCCCGGTCGCGCTCGTCCGCCTGCTTCGGCAGTTGTGCTTTCCGCGTCCGGACCAGCCAGCGCACCTCGTATTCGGCCGCCTGCCCGCAGTGTGGGCAGGTTAGCGTATGTTTCCGCTGTTCCGACTTCTCGTCGAAAAAATCACGCTCTTCCATTGGCGGACAACTCCAATAAAAAAGATTCCGTAGGAAGTATTTCACATTGCGGCGCCCACGGCTGCGGTTTTATAGGAGAATCGGACCACACGGCCTCTCCCGCCTTCCGGCGCAGCCAAATATTTGTATCCGCAACAAACACAAATGGCGAAGAAACGCGCAAGAAAACGAACGTTCTCCGCGGTGAAGGCCGTCAAAGCCAACGCTCGCGAGCGCGTCGGCCAGCCCAGGCCCGGGCGTATCCTGCCCGGCGCCTCGCGCGAAGAGAGGCGCGGGCGCAAACACCCGGACACCTTCGCGAAACTTCTCTCCGAGGACGAATAAGATGGCCCAGGCAACCGGTATCGGCGGCGTTTTTCTCCGCGCACGCGACCCCAAAGCTCTCTACGCCTGGTACGAAAAGTACCTTGGCCTTCCCATGGGTCACGGATCGTTTTCGATCCCCGCGGAACAGGAGCGCTCGGTCATCGCTCTTGCCTTCTTTTCCGACCAGGACGCCTACTTCCCGGCTGCGCAACCCACCATGATCAACTTCCAGGTGGACAACCTCGACGAACTGCTCGACACGCTCGCCGCCGCCGGCGTTCCCGTTGACCCCAAACGCGAGACCTGCGACTACGGCAAATTTGGCTGGGTCACCGACCCCGAGGGCAACCGCGTCGAACTCTGGCAACCTGCCGACAAAGAGCGCTGACCGGGTACTCTTCTACGGATGCCGCGCGCTATCGGCTCCCGGGAACCTTCAGCCCCACCGCCTCCATCAGCTTCAGCGCGTTGCTGGTCTGCACGATCCCGGGTCGCAGCCGGTAGTCAAAGTGGAGTTGTCCGTCCTCGATCGAATCTTCGAAGTGGCAGTTGGCGGCAACTCCGTTCATGGTTTCGGGAATCACCGTCAGGGCCAGATCGTGCGTGGTGACCAGTCCGATGGCGCCCTTGCCGACGAATTCCTGCACGACGAACTTCGTGCCTTCAAAGCGGTCGTGCGAATTGGTTCCCGAAAGCAGTTCATCGAGAAGGAACAGCAGCGGCGTCGGGCCCGCGGCCAGGTCCGAGAGCACCTTGAGCCGCTGAATCTCGGCGTAGAAGCGCGAAACGCCGCCCTGGAGCGAATCGAGCACGCAGATGGATGCGCCAACAGTCAGCGGCGACATGCGCAGTCGTCGCGCCCGAACCGGAGCGCCGCACTGCGCCAGAACGGCGTTCAGGCCGACGCCCCGGAGAAACGTGCTCTTGCCCGCCATGTTCGGCCCGCTGATCACGATGAGGTGCAGCGACCGCCCGAGCCGGAGGTCGCTCCCTACGGCCTTTGCCGCGGGCAGCAAGGGATGCGCGAGGTTTTCGGCCTCGAAGCACGGTGTTGCGGAACAGACCTCCGGCAGCACGTCGGCGGGATGCTCATACGCATATCCGGCGAGGGCCGCGAGCGCATCGAATTCTGCCGCCGCGGCCAGCCAACCGCGAATGGCGGGTCCAAACTTCACCCGCCACCGTTCCGCAGCCATGGTGAACTGTGCGGTGTAGAAAACGAATACGTCGAAGATCTGCACGAATTTGTTGCGGCGATCCTCGATCCAGTCATGGATCCGTTTCAGTTTGGCGACCGCTTTCGAAGCGGGAATCTCCCGCGTGTCGAGGCGTGCGCGCAGAGCTCTCAGACGTTGTGCTGAGAAAGACTCGCGTTCCATGATCTCCAGGACTTCGGCGAGGACCTTCAGATCCGGCGCCGCCTTCTCCACCGCTTCCGCCGCCGGGAGCACGCGCCGTTGCAACCGGTAGCTCACGGCGTAATTGATGAGCGAGACCAGGAGCGCCAGATCCAGCTTTCCCGTTACCACCCATACTGCCAGCGAGGCGATCCAGAGGACCGCGAGGGCTGCCAGCGCCCACGGCAACCAGCGGGACTGCAGCCTGGGCGCGTCATCACCCCACGCCCCCAGCTCCTGAGGATGGACCCCGGCCCGCACGTGCTCCCCGGCCAGAAACAGTTGCTCGCGCATCGCCAGCCGCGGCTGCAATTCCCCGAGGGCGGTCTGCCGCGCTTCGACCTCCTCAGGCGCCGCCGGCGCCAGGAGCCATGCGGCAAGAGTTTCCTCGCCGGCTCGGGTGCGGGCTGTGCACAGCAACTCGAACAGCGACCCTTTGCCGAACAGATCCAGGTCGCGCGCGTACGGGTGCGTCGCGTCGAAGAAGCGGTCCCCGGTTTCCCCCGTTCCCGCCCAGGCGCCTTCGAGCCGCGCCAGTCCGCGGGAGTAAAACTCGGTCACACGGGTCAGCTTTTCCAGGCGACGGAGCACGCGGTCGTGGACAACGATCAGGGCAATGAGGATTACGAGCGGAATGAGGATCAGGATCAGGGGCCCGTGCATGCGAATCAGCACCGCGGCGCCAGTCACTCCGGAGAGGAAGACGATCAGCTTGGCGTATCCGAGACCGTTGTGCCAGCGGCGCACGCCTTCCACGCGGGCCTGACCCTCGCCA